>JASHOC010000076.1 GCA_030041305.1 Acidobacteriaceae bacterium | reverse complement strand
TGCAACAACAGCGTGCGCAGCAAGGCTTCAACGGAAGCAAAACCCCGCAAACGCCTTATTGCCCCGCTGCTGCGTCCTTCCTGTTCCCAACCGGCCGGAAAAAGGCCCAGCAGCACCTGCCAATCTTCCATCTCAGGCCTGCACCGACCCTACGCCTACCCCGAGTCAGTGTCAATCGTTATCTTAGCGCTTATGGGGGCGGACCCGGCTTCTTGAGCCCCGGCCGCCGGAAACGCCGGCCGGGATGGCCGGGGTTTGGGCGTCGGGAACCACACCCAGACTATTCTTGGAGGGCGTTTACCGAGTTCGGTGGGGAAATGTACACCGGAAAGGCGGGGGGACACGTCCCCCCGATCGAGCATCGTTGCTCCATGTACACTTTCCGCCCTTTTCGAGGCTTACCGGCCTCGGCCTAATATAGGCATTTCTTACTTCGCTGCTAAATTTGGCCCCCGAATGGCCTTTTTGCTTCACTTATTTACCACTCTGCCCAAGTTATTTACCAGTTTTCCGCGCCCGGCGGCGGGGGCACCGCAGCTCGGGAACGCCGGTCCACTTCTCCGGGTTCAGAAGCTGGTCTTCCGCCTCGTCCAACCGCCACTCCACCTTATAGGACTGACGGCGCGCCGAAGACTTCACGCGTGGAGGCTCCACAGGCCAACGCCATATCCGCGCCAGCTTGCCCAAGGCGAACTCCACTTCCTGGCCCCGCCGCAGCGCCTTCTTCATCTCGGCGAAGACGAAGTTCAGGATGCGCACCGCCCGGCGCCGCGACAGGCCGCACCCGCGCAGTTTCTTCACCAGATAAGCCCGGCCAATGCTCTTGTCCCCGCCCTCCATCCGCCCCGCCTGCAACCGCCGCAACAGACTTCAACATAGCGGTCGATCGCAGGCTGCGCCGTAAGCCGGGTCACCGAAGGCCGAACAGGAGGGCCTCGACCACTCATTCAAGGGCGCAGCAAGACAACTACGGCATGCAATGAGTGGAGCGTGCGGTTACCGCTTACCTTAGCACGCAATTAACGCTTCTGAACACCAACCTGCAATCTTCGCCTTGCACAGGCCGACCGTAGCAAGGTAAAAAAGTCACGTCTTCGCCAATCTCTATGGCCGGTTTTGACCTGATCACCAAGGCCGGATTCTGAAATGGCAAATCCGCCCAATCGGCGCAATCGTTCAGTGTGCGTTCAGTGTGCCGGAACGTCAGTTTGCGACAATTGCAGTTTGCTTGCGGAAACCTGGCGCGATGCCGATTTCGCAGGACAAATCCGACTCTGAGTGAGCGGACTGGCGGAGACGCAACAACTGAAGGCTGCCGGAGATCAGTTATCGGAAGAAACTATGACAATCCTTCAGCAAGTGCGGTGTGCTTAGCGTTGCGGGAGTCTCGCAGCCCTGTATCGCCTTATTCGTATACAAGGCCTGCGCAGGATCCGCCGATGTCGCCCGGCCGCGCCGGTCAATCAATCACGCATGCACCCACTGCCATCACGAAAGCGAAGGCTGCATTTGGTTGATGACAGTTGTCACCCGTCGGTTCTGCTCGGCAATATCCAATACCTCAGCGTCGTTTATCCGAGGTTCCGGCTGTGGGGCGAAGGGCCGCAACCACAGTCAAAATCATGCCGGCTGCGGCGCCTCCAGGCACCCAGAGCACGCCGGCGGGGTGTCGCGCGCTAAACCACCCTCCGGCGAGCGGACCGGCCGTGCCGCCGAGCAGGGCAATGGTCATGATGGCTCCGAAAGCAGTGCCAGTTTCGCCGGGAAATCGCTCTCCAGCAATGGCGAGGATGGTCGGGAACACGGACGCCATCCCAAGGCCGAGGACGGCGAATCCTGCGACTGCTTCGACGAATCCCAGCCGGTGGATGGCGGATGCAACAGCGGCCGAGCCGACCAGGATAATGGCGCAGGACGCCAGCAGCAAGGTTCGGTTGGCCACCCGCCGCGATATCAGCGCAGCAAGCAGACGGCCCGCTCCAAGCGCTACGCTTACCGCGACCAGCGCGAGGTCAGCAAGATTGCCGGAGGGGCGGAGCGTATCGGCGACCAGCCTGCCGGCCCACACGAAGACGCAGTTTTCGTTGCCGGACTCGAAGAAGAGGAGAATGCCGAAGATCCACAGAGCTGGCTGCCGGAGAGCGGCGAGCAGGACGCTGAGCGGTTCGCCTGCGCGCAGGCCGCGTGGAAATTTGAGCGGCAGCATCAACAGCAGGATCGCCGCCGGCGCGGCCGCAAGGATCCGCAAGAGGATGGCAGGGGAGAGCGCGCCCTGGGCAGCTGAAAACAGCAATGGCGCGGCGATGGCTCCCAAGCTGAAGGAGAAGCCGAGAAGGTTCAGCGCCGACGCCCGGCTGGAGGCGCGAAGAACAGAAACCAGCGCATTGGTGACCGTGTTCAGGATGCCGCCTCCAAAACCATAGGCCAAAGCGGCCACGGCCACCGCCGGCCATGACGAGAGCGACGGCAGAACGGCCATTGCGCCGGCAATTAGGGCCAGGGAGAGCATCAACACCGGCTTCGGACCTGCCTTGTCAAACACGGGTCCGACGAGAACGGTCGCCGCAAGGATGCCGGCGAGCGGCAGCGATCCCAGGCTGCCGGCGTGGGCGGCGCTGACGCGCATTGCAGGTAACAGCGACCCCATAAGCAGCAGCACGATGCCAAAGATAAACATGCAGGCATGGACGAACCATATCTGGGCGCGGGTTGCGACGGCGGCAGACGGCGCCGCTGAGGTGTGGTCTGGCTTCGCCGGAGACTCGTGGCCGAGCACGCTCATGACCGCTCCTGGTTGAAGCAGATATGCGCCATGCCGAGCAGCGGCGCGCGATCACCCAGGCTGCTGCGAACCACGCGTACCTGGCGCCCAGCAATAGGCTGCGCCCATTGTCGTATAGCGCTGCGGGCGGGGACGAGCAGCAGGGTCCCCGCGGCTGCCAGGCCTCCGCCGATCACGACCAAGCGCGGATTGAGGATATCGACGATCGCTGCCAGTGCGACTCCCAGCGCGCGGCCCGCATCTTCGAGCAGGCGTATTGCCCTGGGGTCGCCTGAGCGGGCCAGCGCGACAATCTGCTCGGTGCGCACCTGCCTGCCGAAAAGGCGTCGCCCCGCGTGCGCGATTCCCGGTCCTGCGGCATGGAACTCGAGACATCCTGTCGCCCTGTACTGGGGCAGATGTTTTTCGCGTACGGGCAGCCAGCCGGCGCACCCCGAAAGCTCGCCGTGACCGCGGACGAGATGACCGCCGCTGACGATTCCCGCGCCGATGCCTGTGCCGACGGCGACGAAGACCACGTCTGCGCAGTTCTGCGCCCGGCCCTTCCAGCGCTCGCCCAGCACGCAGGCGTTACGGTCGCTTTCCACCACGAAGGGCAGCCCAAGGCGCTCGCGGAGCATGCGGGCGAGCGGAGTGCGCCGCCATCCGCGGACGTTCGGCGCCCAGACGGTTCCGTCGGTGCGGACCAGGCCGGGAACGGCCACTCCCGCGGCATCCACGCCGTCCCGCGGAAGTTCAGAGAGAAGGTCCGCAATCGCGTCCACCACACGAGCGCCTCCCGCGGCCGGCGTAGAGGTATGCAGTTGGTGCGTGAGAACACCGGAAGAGCTGACGCGCGCAGCCGCAATCTTGCTGCCGCCGAGATCGGCCACAAGTGCAAAGCCTTCCCCGCTCACCGGCGCTCCACACCGATCACGCGAAATTCCCGGTCCAGTACGGCCATCATGATCTTTCCTGAATGAACTCTTCGTAGGCCTGGAAGACCTTCTGATTGTGGTCAGGGGGCAGCCCCACGTTGGGCGAAACGAACGTCGGAGGCATTACCCCGGCTTGGACCAGGAGAGCGCCCGTTTCGGCCACCAGCGACATGGCGATCGACACCCCTGCGATGGTGGAGCCGGCCGCAAATCTTTCCGCGACGCCTTCGACGGCGATCAGCGCGTCTTCCGGCGGCACGCAGTTGTCGACGGCGATGTCTGATACATCCATCAGCATTTTGCCGCTGGAGTGCGTCGCCCGGCGCGCCTTCTGGTTCTGGTGCGACGAAACGGAGACCACCGTCAAGCCACGTTTCGCGGCTTCGATTCCCATCTCCACCGGCGCGGCGTTGAGACCGCCATGCGAAAAGACCAGCATGCAGTCGCCCTTCCGAAGGCGGTAGCTTTCGAGCACAACGGCAACATAGCCCTCGCGCTGCTCCAGCCAAAGCAGTTCCCTCGCGCCGCCGGGACCGACAACGTTGAACCACATCAGACGGGGGTCGTAGATAGGCCGGAAGCCGACAAAGCTGCCATAACGCGGAAAGATGTCGAGAACGGGAATGACAGAATGGCCGCTGCCGAAGATAAAAACTCGGCCCTCGGCCTGAATGGTTTGGGCAAACGCCCGCGCTGCTTCTGCGATTTTGTCGCCCTGAGAGGTGCGGATGGCGCGCAGAATCTCTCCCACACGCTCCAGATATTCCTCATACGCCATATAAGATTGTCTCCTGGTCAAGGCCGTATCTTAGTCTTATTGTGTCCCATACGACAATCGGGGATAAAACATGGAATATACGCGACGCGACTTTCTTCTAGTGGCGGGCGCTGATGTCTCCGCCGGAACAGACGGTGCGCCGCCTGCGTTCTCTAGCCGAATCCTCTACCGCCAGATAATCCCTGGGTCGTCGCCTGCTCCCGGAAACCTGGCGCGACTTGCGGTTACCAACCTGCGGGCATGGTCCTATGCCGGTCCTGATGCCTTCCTCGCGACCTTTCCAACCTGTGTTGTGCTCAGTCGCAGCCTCCTGGATGCAACAGAGTCTTTCAAAACTGTCGGTCGTACCCGATGTTCAGTGAATGAATGCTACCGCCGCATTTCTAATTTGTGGCGCTTGCTGCCTGCAGCCAATCTGTGTCTTCACGCAGTGTGTGAACAGCGAGGCCGCCAATGTCGCCAATATCGTCCAAGCGGTAGTTCAGAGCGAATTGGATCATGCGCCCACTCAGGGCCGCTGGATGTATATCGCAACCTACAAAAAAGATGGGGTACCGATTTTCCCCAACTCGACGATGGTATTCTGCGACTTTTCAGCAAGGAGTGACGTTCTGTCGACGAGGAAACGGAGAGCATCGGTTGCAGTTTGGGGGGATTGCTTCGCAGCTGAGTAATGACCCACCTGAGCCTTCAATGCCTCCAATTCGGACAGCACCTGTTGAACTGCTTCTTCGGCGACTTTGTGACTGTCGACTTTTCTACCCACGTAGGCTCGAACGCAGTCGATCCATAAAGCGCATCCGGTTCACGATTTGCATCCGGGCAAGCAGTCAGAGTCATGCCATCACCGCTTCTTCATTGGTCATCTGATGGACTCTGCGATTGAGCATAGCGTGCACGGCTTCGCAGACCCGTGCCGCTGCCGGGCGGCGATAATCCCAGCGCGGGTCCTCCGCAGGAGGGATCACCGCCATGGTTGCGTTGGCTTCGAAGAGGAGCACATCGCCGTTTTCATTGAGGCCGAAGTCGATCCCGCCATAATCCAAGTCGAGTTCCTTCTGAATTGCATGAAGCGCATTGACAGCGCGGGCGCCGAGCACGCCGTGCATATTCTTGAGGAACTCCCGGTCCTCGGCGCGATGCTCGGGAGACTCAGCCATATCCGCGCTGAAATAGTGGATCTTCCACCGGTGCGAAATCGCGGCGTGAAGGGGATACAACTGCCCATCGATCATCATCACCCGGTACTTGCGCGATTTTCCATCGTGTCCGCGCGCATCTAGGTATTGAATAACAATGAATTCATCTCCGGGAAGAGACTCAAGCGCAGCGGGCAACTCATCGATACTCTCGACGCGAAGAAAATTCTCTCCCTGGTGACAGCCTGGGGTGCGCAGTAACATAGGAAAAACAAATCCGTGGCCGAGCAGAGTTTCCAGTGCACTCGTCGCGCTGAGCGATTCTCTCGCCAAAGTGACCGTCTTGGGCGTAATTACTCCAGGCAGCGAGGCAAGACGATGCGCAATTTCACAACGGCCCGTGGCCAGCACAGCTGACGGCCGATTCATGACCGGGGCCTTGGTGTGGGCGACAAGGGCCTCGGCGCCCGCAAGCGCTGGGCCCGCGACGTCGGCGTCGCCAATCGAATTGATCACGATCTGATGCGGAGGCAGCGGCGTGCCGGGATCGTAGAACTCGGCGGCCACAAGGTACCGTTTATATACACTGTCGCTCAGGAAATTTGTGAACCGCGTATTGCCTGCACCGATCGCGGCTAGCTCCAGCACGGTGATGGGAGGTTGCGCGCCGCGATAAGTCAGAGGCACAATGCACCGGCCACGAAACGCGGCTCGGCGATGTGCATACGAATCTTCGGCCCTGTTCAGGTCTCTTAGAACAGAGGACATGCCGAGATGCGCCTGCCAATAATCGGGGTCAGTCTTAAGCGCGATCTCGAAGTGTCCGCGAGCCGCTTCCAGCTCACCTCGCTTGCGCAGGCTGTTCGCATAACTGACCTCGCACATCGGATCTCCGGGACTGCTGGCGACTGCCCGCGAATAAGCGTCGTGCGCTTCATCGATCTTTCCTGTTGTGGTCAACAGATTGCCCAAATTGTTCAACGCGCCGCGATGCGCGGGGTCGAATTGAAGCAGCGTGCGGTAGCTTTCCTGGGCTTCCTGCGAGCGGCCGGCAAGCTCCAGAAGATTGCCTCGGAGGTACAAATGTTCAGCCGACTCGGGCTGCGCCGATAGCCGCTCGTCCACGACTCTGAGAGCCTCACAGATGTCTCGATAGGAGGGAGCACTCTGCGCCTTCGCCCTGAACTGGTTGCGCACGAGGATCGATTCAATGGCGTTTCCAAAGGAAAGAACGCCGTCGATCAAGGCGTCGATTTCAGCGCGCGTGGTGCGATGGTTCACGATGGCTGCACGGATGGCCACTTTCCCGTCGATTCTGGTTGTCGACGGAGCCGCAATGCCTGACTCCTGCAGCGCAACCACAATTTGATCGTTGACCCGATCCGGTTCCTGGCTGCGATAGCGAAAGCAAACAATGTTCAATTCGACGGGAGCTAGAAGTTCCAGGCGTGGCGTCGTGGCAATCCGGCTTTCGAGATACTGTGCCAACTGACAACTGTGAGAGATTGCCTTTCCGAGCGCATCGGTTCCGTAGACCTTGAGCCTGAACCATACCTTCAGGGCGCGAAATCCGCGCGACAGGTCGGGTCCGAAATCGCACGGCCAGGGCGAGCCGCCGGCCAGCCCGCGTTGCGCGCGAGAGAGATAATCGGCGGAGAGCGCGAAGGCGCGCCGATGTATGGCGCTGTCACGCACTAGAATCAGGCCGGCGTCATAGGGAACCTGTCCCCACTTATGAAAGTCGAAGGCCAGCGAATCGGCCCGCTCCATGCCATCGAGCCGTTGCGCAAGCTCAGGCGCGAGTTTTGCGAGCGCGCCAAAGGCCCCGTCTACGTGAAGCCAAATCTTCTCGCGCCGGCAAAGATCGGCGATGCCGGCCAGATCGTCTATGGCGCCGGTACTTGCGGTTCCTGCGGTTCCCACAACAAGGAAGGGGGCCAGGCCCGCTTCCCGGTCTCTACAAATCGTTTCTTGAAGCGCGCTCAGATCCATGCGATGCCGGCGATCCGTCGGAATGAACCGCAAAGCATCGGAACCCAGCCCGGCGATTTCGATTGCCTTGTGGATGCAGCCGTGAACGGCATCCGATGCGTAAGCAATCAGTTGTTTGCCGCCGGTTGCAGCTCGGCGGCCGCCGGTCGGATTGCAGAGCGCCGCCTCCCGAGCCACGATAACTGCGATCAGATTTGCCATTGAGGTGCCGGTAACAAATAGCCCCGACGCTTCCCGCGGAAAGCCAACTATCTCGGCGGCCCACCGAACCACCTCGCGCTCGACTTCGATGGGTATCTGATCGCGCCCTCCCAAATTCGCGTTCAGACCGGCAGCAAGCATTTCGGCGAGCATGCCCACCGGTGTTCCTGCACCATGAACCCAACCCATAAAACCAGGATGAACATTGCCTACCGCGTAGGGCAGCACATAACGCATGAACTCGTCGTGGACTTCGGACAACTCACACGGCGACCGGGGAGCCGGAGTGTTTCGCCGCGCCCTGACCTCGTTCGGAATCGCCTGCCAAACGGGGCGCGTGCGAATCTCCTTCGTGTAATCGAGCATGTCGTTCAGCATGCGATGCGCCTGGGTTCGCAGCTCCGCCCACTTCTCCGGATCGAGAGTCGCCTCCCGATCGGCGAGAGTATCGGTCTTTGCAGTTTGCGGCAGGCAATGATTCATCGATGACATTTCAACTTCCGATGAGGGTGGAGTACCGCTCATCTTCCTTCCAGTGCAAATGCATCACCATGACGTACAAGGATCGACCCGAGAATAATTGGAATTCTCTAAGCAGATCGAAGATGGTTTGTTGGCATTATTTAAGGACCGCTCGACCAACGGTCTTGCGGATTTCAGTCCATATGTAGTGAAGATCATCGCGATGCTGCCGATAAATCATCCTTGGACTTCTTCTAGGGAGGCGAACCATGCTGATCGCTGCAACTTCCTCGGCGTCGGGACCGGTGATTCTCAACCCCGTGCAAAGCATTCAAACCAGAAGGCAGACGACCAGCGCCGGTTCGATTGCAAAATAGATGCATTCGAGCGTGCAGTTGGCCGTGGTGATCAGACTCGGTCCAAATCCGCAGAGCCAACCTGCAAACACGATGAACGGCACATAGGTGATGAACGGAATAACTGTTGGCGGATGCAAGGGAATTCTTGCGATCTGCGCCAGAGCCGCGAGCAGCACAGCGAAGCAATACGCAAGGAGCGATGAGGGAGAAGCGAACCTCGCGCGCCTTTGCTTTCCGTCGGGCGGCATGCCGCTTGCCAGTGTCCCACCGTTCTTCTGCTCGCCGATTGACCGGAATCCCATGTGGTCCTCTTCAGTCTTCCCGGCATGCCGTATCGCACCGCGCTTTGCAGTTGTTTTGTCTTGGGTGCTAATCTCCCGACGCGGGTGCCTCGGATACTGTTCCCCCTATCTTTCGAAGCGCTCATTCGATGAATTTGGCTTCGTCCGAGCCGACGGTGCGACGAACATGCATCGCCGAAAGCAGGTCCTCTCTGACTTCCCTGACCACCGCCTCGTAAGCATCGCGGTGATTCAGCAAGAAATGCGTGAAATCCTTTTTCCAGATTTGCGCCATCATTGAGCATTCCAATGTTTCGGCCGTCATCTCCGCGGGCGCGCCAGACAGAGCCGATGCAAGGCCCAGAATGTCGCCTCTTTTCGCCACGGTGCAGGTAATATTTCTGCCGTCGGGAGCGCTGATAGAGAGCTTCACTTTGCCGTCGAGAAGCAAGTACACACTCTCCATTTGCAAATCGTCTTCACGGAACAGGACTTCGCCGGGAAAGCAAGTCTTCGGAGAGGCCATCCAGATCAAGGTGTTGAACGCATCCGGCGACAGCTTGTTGAAGTATTTGCCCGGCATATCGCGAAGCCCCTTGTATTTGCCGCTAAAGTCTGCGGCATCCTGTTCGGCAGGGCCTTTCTGGCCCGATTGGATCTCCTCAGCCAGATGCTGGGTCCACGGCGAACGGGTAATAAGGTCGCCTTGAGTCTGGGCATAAATGGTTCGCAACACTTCCCTGCCGCAGAAATCGGCATAAGTGATATCCAGGCAATTAGGCGCGGTAATCGGAGCCAGCAAAGCGATGATCCTTCCGGTCATAATAGAAGCTCCATGACCGGAAAAGCAGCCTTCTCGCGGGCAACGCGCGCTCGGCCGAATGTCGTTCATCAGGGAAAATCCTTTACCCATTCTTTATTGCCCGTATGATTTGGATCACCAATTTTGGGCAATTCAACCAGCCCCAAGGAAGTGTGTGCGATCGAAGGAAATCGCCGGATTCTTTGATACTACAGTAACCAAGATGTTGTGACAGCGGTCACTGGATTGTGGTGACTTTTTGGGTAGTGTCGTGGGGAGCCATTTTCAAGGAGTTCCAGTGGCTCATAGGGCGGTGGCATTCGGGCAAGCTTATTCAATGATGGCCACCGCCCGTCTTCGTAACGCGCCGCTCGCGGAGCAAGACCATTCGTGCGGGGGAAAGTCGCCGCATTCGCTGAATACCCCTGAAAAATCGCGGCCGCTTCGGCATCGAAAGCCGTGCTCGCGCGGCTCCGCACAAGAAATCACTTTAGCCGTTCAGAGAGGCCCCAACTTAAATCTGACGCCTCGTGAACGGCATTCTCCGGCAATCCTGCGCATTTTCCAAAGGAGTCGATAGGAACCATGTTCAAGGTAATCGTCGGAGATTGTCAGCCCATGTTTCGGGCAGGGATTGCGGGGGTGCTCGCTGCGGGAGACGGCTTCGCGGTTGTTCAACAATGCGCGCATTGGAGGGATCTCTCAGAGGCAGCCGCGCGTCACTCTTCCGCCCTCATCATAGCTTCCACGCGGGTCGTGGATTCTCTTTCGAACTTGCTCTCACTGGCCCATGAGAAGAACAGCCGAATCCTTCTCATCATCGAGGACACGGAATCGTGCTTGCGGTATAGCGGCGCCGGCGTCGGCGGCGTGCTCCGGCGCAGTTCTGATCCTGCCGACCTCGTGAATCACTGCCGGAAGATACAGAGGGGAATCCAATTTGTGCATCCGGCAACTGCCGGTCCCGTTAAGCGCGACACCGTGGGAGCGAGGGCCGCTCAGCGCCTCACCCGAACCGAATTGCGAGTGGTGTCGTTCATCATGGAAGGGATGAGGAATCGGGGCATCGCCGAAGCGATGGGAACTACCGAGCAGGTCATCAAGAACTACGTGCGATCGATCTTCGACAAGCTTGGCGTTTCCGATCGCGTGGAGCTGGCGCTCTATACGATCCACCATCCGGCGGTGCAGATGGCTGCCGCCGATGTTGCCGCCGGATTCGGACTCTTCCCGCAGTTTGAGCTCGCTATCGGCGCCTAGAGCCTGTTATGAACTTTGGGGCGGGCAGCGACGGGAGCCAATTTTTCTGAGTTCTAGGAGCGGGGAGGGACGCATACCGGGGCCCCCCGCGGACGCGTTTTTCGTCCGTGGGGTGGAATACCGGGTGTCGGGTGTCGGGTGTCGGGTGTCGGGTGTCTGCTTGCGACGAGCGACAACGAAATCGGGAAAATTGGCCCCGTCCCGGAGGGTTGCGGCGAAAATCCCGGGATCCTCAGCGACGGCCTTTGGTCGATGGGGTGGAAATCCGGCCATACTTCGTTCTCGCCCTTGACGGTGGACCCGCCACAGCCTGCGGGCTCGGCCTCGTCTCCACCCCACGGACAAAGACCCGTCCATGGGGCCCCGGGTTCTGGCCGAATTTTCGCTCGCAACGCTGTCTGCCCCAAAGTTCATAACAGGCTCTAGGGACGGGCAATGCCCAAAATCAAGGTGAAGCGGGCATATCGAAGGCGGTGATAACCGGAAGCACATTGCCATCGGAATCGAAAAAGCTGCGGTCGCGCAGAGGTCCTTCGGCCGCGGGCTCCCACCAAAAGACGCCCTGGCCTAAGCCGTCGGGGATGTCGCGAACGGCGGCGTCGACGGCGTGCAAGAAGGCGAGCTGGCCCTGCGGGGATTCGGAAAAATCGGGATGCTTGCCGGCAAAGCCGACCGGTTTCCAGGTGAAGGCGGTTTCAACCACAATGATGGGTTTGTGATAGCGCAGGGCCAGCTTGCGCAGATTGGCGCGCAGAGCGGCAATGTCGCCGTGCCAGAATGGATAGTAGGAAAGACCGATAACGTCGTAGCGCACGTGACGGCGGTCGAGGTTGTCGAAGAAATCCACGGCTGCGGGGTAGTCGCCGCCACGTTCAATATGAATCATGACGCGCGGGCGGGACGCGGCTCCTGCGCCGGCATCCACGCCGCGGATGCCGGCCTTGAGAAGATCGGCAAAATGGTTCCAATTGCCGGGCAGCTTGCCGTCGGGCCACAGCATGCCGTGGGTGACTTCGTTGCCCACCTGCACCATATCGGGCGTAAGGCCGTTGCGCGCGAAGCTGGCCAGAACATCGCGCGTGTAGAGATAGACCTGACGATCAAGCTGCTCGTGCGTGAGGCTGCGCCACGTAATGGGAGTGATTTGCTTGCCGGGATCGGCCCAGGTGTCGGAGTAATGGAAATCGAGGAGAAGGTGAAATCCTAGCGCATGGGCGCGACGGGCGAGGGCCAAGGTGTAGGGAAGGTCATTCGGCAACTTTTGGGCGCTGGCGGCAGGCTCGTGAAGGAGCCGCAACCGGACCCAGTTGTAATGGTGCTCGCGGAGCAGAGCGAGCACATCAATCGGCTTGCCATTTTCTTTGAAAATCACGCCATCCTGCTCACACTTGGCGAGAAACGAAACGTCAGCTCCGACAGCGTACGTTTGCGCTGGAGCGGCGCGAGAGAGAAGCGCGGTATGGAGAAGCAAAGCGCAGACGAAATAGCGGAATACGGGCATGGCGAGCTCCTGTCCTTCGCTCATTGTCGATCATTTGTCGGTTGGCGGGATTGGTGAGCCCGCACGTCCGGCAGGAAAGGCTTGTTGCGACAAGGCCAATCCCCGCGGTTTGCGCCGCGGACGAGCGCGCACCCCGGAACCGCGCTCGAGACCCTTTACAAGCCGAATTGCCGGAAATAACGCTTTGTCACCCGCAGACTGACATTGGTTCCCGGGACCGATGGGTTCAGGCCGTCTCCGGCTCAATGCGGACCAGCTTCATGAATTGATCGAAGTCGGGGCGTATCTTGAGCAGTTCGGATTCGAGGGTGGTGAGGGTGGCGATCCCGATCCACTTTCGACTGCGCACGTAGTGCTGCACCTGGAAGACGGTGACCTGGTGCATGGGCCGGTGCTTAAGCATGAGCATCGCGGCTTCCTCGGCGCCGGGAAACTCCATGGAAGCGGGTCCGGCGAAGGCGGGCTCGAGAAACGTCCTCTTCATCAGCGTGACCTGTGCCTGAATGTAGAGCGCAAGCTGATTGCCGGCGAGAAGCTGATCTTCGCGCAAATAGACGTTGCTGGGCGCCACGCCTTCACCTTGCTTCTGAATGCCGAACTCTGGCACCCACGTCCAGCCAAATGGAATGGCGGGAATGATCCACCGGCCGATGCGGGCGGCCGTGGCGTAGGCGGCGGTTTGTCCCGGGTTTGCGCTCATACGGGGATGCGGCTTGAGTGTGTCCTCTCCCGAAGCTCGGCCGCGTTAAAAAGGGGGATGCGGAAGCTTCGGCAATGGTTGAATCGCCTCAGGTAACTCCAGCGGCCGCGCAAAGCTGATAGGCGGCCATAACTACGGCCGTCTCAAGACGATCAAGCTCCGCTGCGTGTTCCGGCCCGGCAAAATCGAGAGGAAACCCATCGAGATGTCCGGCCAAGCCGAGCTGAATCCTGGCAAGTTGCGCCAGGGGGCCGGTTTCGCCGCTTTTAAACCGCGTATATGCATTTTGGATTTCGGCAAGTTCCTGTTCGAGCCGCGGCAGGGCCTCGGTTTGCCACATCAGAAAGGCCGGAGCCGAGGAATATGTCGGGTTGAGCGAACCCTCGTCCACCACCGCGCGCACCTTGGTGACAAACGCCACGAACGTCGTGGAGAAGCGCTGGGCGTAGTATTCGGGAACGCCGGGCGTGGACGGTGCGGTCATACGTTCTTCGGCAGGTTCTGTTGTTCAGCTTGCTGCGCCGCCTGCTGCGCTTGTTGGGCAGATTGCTGGGCTTGCTGAGAAGCCTGTTGCGCTTGCTGCGTGGCTCTTTGCGTCTGCTGTTGGACTTGCGCAGCGGCCTGTAGGGCGGCGGCCTTGCCCTGCGCCGTGGCGTTTTGCGCCTGCTGCTCGGCCTGCTGCGCCGCCTGTTGCGCTTGCTGTTGCGCCTGTTGTGCGGCAAGCTGGGCTTGCGCGGCGGCCTGCTGCGCCTGCTGCGCCGCCTGTTGCGCGGCCTGTGTTGCGCCCTGCTGAGCCAGCTTGGCCGCCTGGGCCGCCTGTTGCTTTGCTTGTTGCGCCGCCTGCTGCGCCGCGTTGGCTAGCGCTTGGGACGCTTGCGCGGATTGTTGCGCGGCCAGTTGGGTTAATTGCGCAGGCGTCGCCCAGGGCGCGGGCGTCAATTGGCTCGGAACACACGCCCCACGCGGCGTCCAAAGCTGTGTGCCCCCGCCACTCTGGCCGTCCATCGGCGAGGCCGCGCCCATCCAGGCCTTGAGACCCCCGGCGGGAACCTGCGCTACCGCCATCAATAAGCCCGCGTTCCAGCCCCCCACTGCGTTGTCCGCGCGCCACTGCGCCTCGCTGGCAGGAGGGTTGGCGGTCCAGTAGGAGCCGACCGCACCCCCTGGATTCCCCAGTACGCGGTAAAGGGTCGTGCCGGGCGGCACATTCACAGGCTGCGCGGTCGTGAATTTCGGCGTTTCTTTTGCCGGAAGATCGGGAAAACCCGGCGACTGAAGAGGGATGGGCGGCAAAGGCGTGCCCGGCGGTGCCGACGTCTTGACGGTCCCATCCTGCTGCAGTTCCGAGGTTGGCTGCGGACTCGTCGTGGTGGCCGGCGGCTGCGTGGGAACGGACGCGCCCATGGCCTGAACGCCGACCACAGCGCCCGCTGCTCCTCCGCCTCCGGCCATGCCCACCAGCACCGTCTCGCAACCCATCACGGCCACATCGGGAGGACCCACGCACGTCAGTTGATCGGTGACCCGCGATTGCGGCATCTCGCCGATAATCACCGTCGTTGAGCCTAAAATGAAAGGTCCGCCCACGTGGGGAACAACGCCGGTGACCATCGGACAGACGTGGAGATCGCCAATGCGCGACGCGGGCAAAAACCCGATCAGCACGGTCGGAAAACCAAGTGTCACAATTCCGCCGTGGGCCGTCTGGCTGGAGATGGTGCATGCCGGCATTCCCATGCTTAGTCCCTCTCCTTACCCTTTCCGGGGCAGCCATCCTGCATCCGAGTTTGTTGAACCCTGCATGTGCCGGAATTCCGGGCCTGCCCGGCGTCTGGGAAGAGTCTCTTAGCTCTTCGGTTTTGACGGCGGGTCGTCGCTGGGGGCTGTTGGCGCGGTGGGCGCGGTTGGGCTGGCGGGCGAATCCGGGCTTTGAGTTTGGGCCGGATTGGCCGGTGTGGGACCGCCACCGCTGTTGATCATCACCATGGTGCCCATAATCGCGATGCCGGCATCCGTGATCGAGATAAATCCGCCCGGTCCCACTATGCTCACTCCCGTGGATCCCCCGGTAATGTTGACGCTCATTCCACCCATCAAATTGATGGTTTGTCCGGCCGTGATGTTGCAGTTCTGCCCCGCCTCGACATTTTGATTCTGGCCGGCCAGGAGGGAATGATTCGAGCCGATCTGCTGCACCAGATTCTGGCTCACGCTCATCCCGTAGTTTTGTCCCACACTCTCTTTGATGTTGCCGGTGACGGCGTGGCTGCGATCGCCGCCCACCTGGACAATCTGGTTGCCTTTCACGTTCAAATCGGCTTCCCCGTCCACTTCGTGAAGCTGCTTGCCTTTGACCAGCAGGTGCGAATCGCCGTCCACTTCTTCGAACTGGTTCGTCGTAATCTTGGCGTGCTGCTCGTTCCCGACCAGCGTGTGCCAGTCATGCTCCACGTGCAGGTCGTAGTCGCGCTCCGCGTTCATGTACACCTGCTCCTTGCCCGTCAGGTCCTCGAAGCGGAGTTCGTTGGCGTTCGCCGCGCCTCCGTTTTTCGAACTGCGGGTAAGAATACCGGAGAGCGTGTATTGGCCGGCTGGATCGTACTTGGGCATGTTGACGCCGTTGTACACGGAACCCACCACAATAGGCTGATCCGGATCGCCCTCCATGAAATCGATCAACACCTCGTCGCCCACGCGCGGCCAATAGTACGTCCCCCATCCTTTGCCCGCCCAGGATTGCGCCACGCGCAGCAGCGTATTGTCCGGCGTGTTGGCCTTGCGCTCGCGGTCCCACCAGAACTGCACGTTGACCCGGCCATACTTGTCCATGTACGACTCGTCGCCCGGGTTCCCAACCACCTTGCCGGTGTGCATGCCGTGCACCACCGGCTTCGTCGTTTTCATCGGAGGGCGATAGACGATTGTTGATGGAATGGCGATAAAGCTGTTTTCGTAGGGCTGCGGAGGAGCCTGCGTGCGCGCCCGGTACGGCGGCAATTGCTGTACGGTATGTTCGATGTGGAGCAGCGCGTATTTCGTGTTGAGGTTCGCTTGCGGATGCTTTTGCAGCGTGAATGTGCATCCGGCCTGCATGCAAACCGCGTTCGACGCTCCCTCGGCAATCAAGGTTCCTGCGTCGCTGCTGTCACGGCGCATATTATTCAAAAACGTGGTGAGATCGCCGATCTTCGAATCTGAATCCGGCTTCTTCAGGTAAGCAGCCGCGCTATCGGCGTAGTCGTACATTTCCCTGGGGTTCGATCCCAGAGGACCTTTGGTGGGCGCGTTCGCCGCCGGACTGGGAAGCGCCCTGTACTGGATAAAGCTGTAATCCCAGGCGGCGTGTTTGCCCGGCACGAGCGACGAGCGCGACCGGAAGTCGCGAATCACAAAATCGTAAAACCCCGACCGGTTCGTGGTTTCGGGCACATACCGGAATGTGTTCTGAACGTCGCAGGCGCCCAGCGAATTCGAATTATCGCCAATCGTAAAGGTGTGGTCGTTCTGCGTGTGCTTGAAGTAGTAAAAGACTCCATGCTGCTCCATGAGCCGGGAAATAAAATCGAAATCCGTCTCCCGGTACTGGGTGCAGTACTCCATCGGCGTGTAGGTCGCTTGGGTTTGGATCGAGGGGCTTATCCCATAGGCGCTGACGACGGCTTTAACCACATCGACAACCGTCTGGTTCTGAAAGACGCGCGTGTTGCGGCTCTGCGTGAGCAGCCACAAGTTGGGAACAATCGTGGCCCGATACATCAGGAACTCCGGATCGCCGCCAGCCATTTCGAAGCTGGCCACAATGCCGTTGATGTAGCGCTGCGTGCCGCTGTCGGTGGCCTGAATGCCGGCGGTGACCTTTTGACCCACGATTTTCTTCGGGTCAATCGTGGTGGTGGTTTGGGCTAAAAGGTCAACTTCGTAGTGAAACAACTCCGACACGCCTTCCGAGCCGGCCAAACGCTCCGGCAACAGGACGTTTGCGCCCAGCGGGCTGGTGAAGGAGAGTAGTCGATTGGTCAGTGCAAAAGCGCCCATGTCGTCGTGCCTATATGGTCCTTATTGTGTTTTCGCGCTTCCAAGGTCCCCGCCGGTTTTGCTACGCCACCGGGGCTGCCGCCGGCGCTGAAGCCGGTTCCGCGCTGGATTGCGCCGCGGCCGCGACCTCCGCCGGACCCGACCACGTATACGAGAATCGCCCGTCTTCTCCCACTCCCACCTGCACCCGCTCCAAAGGAGCTTCCTCGGCCATGCGCGAAAGCACCTCGCGCGAAATCTCCGGCAGCATGGTGTTGGTCAGGATGTTGTCGACGTTGCGCGCTCCGCTCTCCACCTCGGTGCACCGCTTGGCCACTTCCTCGATGACCGCCTCGTCGCAGGTCATGGTGATCTTGTGGCTCTCGTTGATGCGCCGCTGGATCTTGCCCAGCTTGAGCTGAACGATTTGCTTCAACGCTTCGTCGCGCACCGGGAAATACGGAATGATCACCATGCGGCCGAGAAACGCCGGTTTGAAAATCTTGTTCAGTTCCGGCTTCATGGCCAGCACCAGGCCCTCGGGACCGGGCATGGTTTCCTTGTCCGCTGTCAGCTTCATCAGGGATTCAGTGCCCGCGTTGCTGGTGAGAATGATAATGCAGTTCTTGAAATCGATGGAACGCCCCTCGCCGTCTTCGAGATTGCCTTTATCGAAAACCTGGTAAAAGAGCTCGAGCACGTCGTTGTGGGCCTTTTCGACTTCATCCAGCAGAACCACGGAATAGGGCCGCCGCCGCACCGCCTCGGTGAGCACACCACCCTCGCCGTAGCCCACATATCCGGGCGGCGAGCCCTTCAGTGTAGAGACAGTGTGCGCTTCCTGAAACTCCGACATATTGATTGTGATCAGATTGCGCTCACCCCCGTAGAGCAAGTCGGCGATGGCCAGCGCCGTCTCGGTCTTTCCCACGCCGCTGGGACCCACCAGCATGAACACGCCCACCGGTTTGCCGGGATCGTCGAGGCGCGCCCGCGAAGTAATGATGCGCTGTGCGATGGCCGCCAGTGCGTGATCCTGACCGATCACGCGTTTGCGCAGATGCCCGTCCAAATCGAGAACCGCGGCAATCTCGTCCTTGACCATCTTGCCCAGCGGAATCCCCGTCCACGCCGAGATCACTTCGCCGACGATCCGTTCATCTACGCATACATGGATGAGCGGATTCTCGCCCTGCGCCGCGGCCAACCGGTCTTCGAGCGCGCGCAGAGCTTCGAGCGATGGCTTCTCCACCGGCGCCCCGTTGCCTTCCGCCTTAACGGCTTCGGCGCCAGACTCCAATGCGTTGCGCATGGCGCGAATCTCACGCACCAGCGCGATTTCCTGCTCCCATTGCGTTTTCAGCTTCGCCAGCGATGCTTCTTCCGCGGCAAGCTGCTCCTCGATCGCGGCCAACCGTTCCGAGTGTTCTTCGCCCACGGTGGTTTCGCACTCCAGAATCTGCTTCTGCACCTTCAAGTCGTCGATGCGCCGCGTGGCGTCTTCGATCGGCGGAGGAATCGTGTTTTGGCCCAGCGAGAGCCGCGCGCATGCGGTGTCGAGCACGCTCACCGCCTTGTCGGGCAATTGCCGTCCGGCCAGGTAGCGATGCGAAAGCCGCACCGTCGCCGTCACCGCCTCGTGCAGAATCCGCAAATCGTGATGCTTCTCGAGCGCCGGCACAATGCCCCGCATCATGGCGTCGCACTGCAGTTCGGTCGGCTCTTCTACTTTGACCACCTGGAAGCGCCGCGCCAGGGCTGCGTCCTTTTCGAAGTATTTTTTGTACTCCGACCAGGTAGTGGCCGCGATGGTGCGCAATTCCCCGCGCGCCAACGCCGGCTTGAGCAGATTGGCGGCGTCGTTCTGGCCTGCCTGGCCGCCCGCGCCGATCATGGTGTGCGCTTCGTCGATGAACAGGATGATCGGATGCGGCGAGGCCTTCACCTCTTCGATAAGACCCTTGAGCCGATTCTCAAACTCGCCTTTGACGCCGGCGCCGGCCTGCAGCAATGCCAAATCGAGGCTGTGCAACTGGACCTTGCGCAAAGGCGGAGGCACGTCTCCGCTGGCCAGCCGCAGCGCGAAGCCCTCGACAACCGCTGTCTTGCCCACGCCAGCCTCGCCGGTCATGATGGGGTTGTTCTGCCGCCGGCGCATGAGAATATCGACCACTTGGCGAATCTCCTGGTCGCGGCCGAGCACCGGGTCGATCTTGCCCGCCTTGGCGTTGGCCGTCATGTTCACCGTGTACTGATCGAGATGCGGCGTTTTGCCCGAACCGGCCGGTCGCGCCGCTCCCGGTTCAGCGCCCGGCGCGCCCACCGGAGCCGTCACCGTCGCCTCACGCGACTTCTCCGTCACGGCGAAAAAGTCCTTGCGCAAAGCTTCTGTCGGAATCAGTTGCACCTCCTTACTGACGCCGTGAATAAGGCGCGACAGCTCGTCATTCGTGAGCAGCGCCAGCAACGTGAAGCCGGTGCGAATTTGCCCCACGTCGTATTCGATGGTGGCCACCGTCCATGCCTCGGTGAGCATCTTCACCAGCAACGGGCTGAAAGCCGGACTGCGGGCGTTGCCGGTTTTCAGCCGGTCCAGGCTGCGCTGCAGCTCCGTAGTCAGGCGCGAGCGATCCACGCCATATTGCCGAAGAATAAACGCAATATCGTTATCCGAGCTGTCAATGGCCTTGAGGAGATAGTGCTCGATTTCGATATCGTAGTGGGTGCGGGAAACGCACAGGCCTGCCGCGGCTTCCAGCGCGCTGCGTGTCGCGTCGTCCACCTTGCCGATGAGTGACTTCAAATTTAGGCTCATTTTTCTCCTCCCCAGTAAGAAAGCGGTTGCGTTCACGACAACCAATAGGTTGCCTCATCAGGATCCCGGCCGAGAGGCCGGTTTCGGATCCAGCTCACCAGTCCCAGCCGCGAAGCTCCCAATCCTTCCTCGCCCAGCTTCAAGCCCGGCGCTTCGTCGCGCCGGAGAACCAACCGGATGACGAAATCGAACTCTCGATTGGCGTACAGCCGAAGCCAGGCGCGCAATTGCACGCTGGCCGGCGCTCCCGGCAAAAATTCCCGGTAACGTGCAAAACTTAAAGGGCCCAGGCGGATTGTGACTGCGCCATGCTGATCGAACGCCTCGTCTCCCACCATCGTGCCCATGCCCAGCCGCTCGCAAAAGGAGTCGCCACCGCGAAGAAACGTCAGATTCTCCGGCGGCAGCCGCCTCCATCTGCCGGTAAACTGCTCCACGCCGACTGGAACTTCAAAATAGTCCTCGATCAATTGCTGCAGCCCCTGCGCGGTCGGGCGTCGCTCCGAAAGCAGGCCCGAATAATACAGACAGGCCTCGTCGTCAATTTGCATGCGCCGGACCAAGCCTTCGGTGCCCAATCCGATCAGATCGAGCAATCGCGTGCTGATCAGGTCGTCGCCCGCGCCCGTGCGCTCGTATGCAATATAGAAATGGTATTTCTGCCAGCCCTGGTAAAAAAGCGAGATGATGCGGTGATTGAAAATGTCAAAGAAGTCACCAGGGCCGCGGTCTTTGGCGCGCGCGCGCTCGAGCAGAAACTCCGTGTAAACGTGCGGCAGCACTCCCACCGAGGCGGACAGTCCCATGAAATTCACTGACATCACCGGCTGGCCCTCATCGCCGATCTTGAGGTCTTGAATTTCGCTCGCCGGAAAAGAAAGGCTGGGAACCGACGAAAAGCGCACCACTTCGCTCGACGGCGTGACGAACAATCCCACTGGATTGCGCTCCGGATACAACCGCCCCAGCAGACGCACCGCCTGGAAGAAACGGACGCTCCACGGCTCCTTTTTCAGCAGTTCGCGCAGCGGCTCAAATTTTAGATCAGCGGCTTGTATCCCGCTTTCGGTTGCCATTCTCCCAGCAATTCCTTTCGTTGCACAGTGCGCGCCGCCAATTGGCAAAAACTGTTGATCGAGGTGTAACAGCCCAGAAACCGGTCCAGGACATTGGCGAAAAGATAGGCGCTGCCCCCCACAAACTGGCGCTCATCGAACTCGATTTCCACGCGCGTTCCCCGCGCCGGCAGGTCGCCATAAACGGACTTCATAATCGCAAAGTGCGGTATGGAGTCGATGCGCGTGATGCCGCCGATCTGGTTCTCCAGGTAAGACGAGTCGGTAAAATTATGCAGTCGCAGAATTTCCCGGAACGCGGAAACGCCCTCTTCCACCAGCGAGAGATAATTCAGCGAAAGTTGCGAAACCAGCCGCCAGAGCTGCCCCTTAGCCCGGGGCGGATCGTAACTGGGCGACGGCCGGCGCAGCGCCGTAATCTGCCGGATGGAAGGATAGTCTTCGGCCGCGAAATCTCCATCCTCCAATCCGAAGGGAAGCCGCGAGGGTAGATCGAAATCCGTACAGGAACAGCGCACCGTGAGCACTTCGGCGTTAGGCTCGGTCAAAACCCCGTCGATATCGACCAATGAGAGATGCATGGTCGAGGGCTCACGCTCGCCAATTTCGTTCCTGCGCCGTATCGCGTGCCAATACACCCGATTGTTGCTCTTCCGCGATTGGTAGCGATAGGCGTACAGCGGCTCGATGGGAAGGCTTTCCCGGCGCTCGGAGCTGGAGGCCAGCACTTCGTCAATCGAGTGAATCTCCGTGGTGTCCTGGCGGCGCACGTTAGGAATCACCTGATATTCGTGCTTGGTCTGCGTCACCAGGATCGGCTCGGCTACCTGAGAATAGAGGTTGACCACGGGAGTGCATCCCAGGCGCACAGTGCGGGTCGAGACTCCGACTTCCAGGTCCTGGTTGCGCTCCGGGTGCTCGAATCGCGCGAAGCAGAAAAGAATTTCGGCTTGCCCGCCGCAACCGGCTTGCGTCAACGCTTCGAGTCCGCCGAGTTCGAAAAACAGGAATTTTTCTGAGAACGTGAAGTACTCCTGCAGCAGTCGGTACCCGTCGAACGACCGCTTGGGATAGGGCAGCAGGGATTCATTCTCTTCGAATCCTAGAGCGCGCAGCCTCGCCAGCGGGATCGCCACCGTTTTGCCGTCGCGCTGGCTTGGACTGCGAACCAGAATGACAATGCAGTTCCGGCAAAGCAGTTCGTACAACGTATGAACAACGTTCGACTCCCCGGCAAGGTGAAACACCAGCCGCGCCGGGTTGAGCTGTTTGAAATCCACGTCGCGCGCGCACTCCAGTCTGACCCGCAGAACCCCTACCGCGCCCGGAACGCGCACCGGTTCCGTGAGCCGCTCCGGCTGCCGCCATTCGCACTGGCTCACCGTGAACGGCCAGAGCTCCACCGGATAGGCCGTCCGAAAACGGCAGGGCGACCCGTCCACCAGACGCTTGGTGGCGATCTGGGTTCCGGCGGGCATAACCTGACCCGCGGTCTGCTTGCCCTGCTCCGGATCCACCTGGCATTCCACAATCGACATCGCCGGAATAGGTCGAAGATAATGAGGCGCGACAATGCCTAACAAGGCCGAGGTCACTTCCGGGAAATCGTCGTCGATGCGCAGATGAACGCGCGCCGCTAAAAATGCAAACGCCTCCAGCAAGCGCTCGACATGTGGATCATCGCAACGATCGTTCTCCAGAAGCAGGCGGCTGGCCACGCGCGGATACTTCTCCGCGAACTTGCCTCCCAACTGGCGCAGGTAAGCCAGTTCGCGTTCGTAATATTCCAGCAGCTCTTCGCGCATGGCTCACTTTACCTTGTACTCGCCGCTCGAAAGCTCCAGCACGGTGTCGAAAGAGATTTCTTCGGGCGCGGGATCGAGCCGCAGGTTGCCTTCGATATGGAAGCGCAGCCGCCGATCCATCAAGTCCGAGCCTTCGAGCGTCACGTGCACATCGGTCAGCCGCGGCTCGTAGAGGCGCAAGCAGCCGGCAATCGCCATGCGCAGGGCGTACTGATCCGCAGCCGAACTCAAACTCAACGAACTGATGTCGGGCAGGCCGAAATTGATCACCGTATCTTTTGCCGCCGGATATTCGGCGAGTTCCTCAAGCGGCGGCTGACGCGTGTTGAGCAGCCATTCCACGTCCCGCTTCAGCGCCTCGCGAAAAAAACGCACTGACTGCGATCGTGTCGACGGCCATTCTTCGACCGCCATCAGTCGATCGAGAACCGACTGCGTCACCAGCGTCTCAGTGGTTGCGCGCGCCAACTCCGCCTCCTTTCGCTTGCCGGGCGATTTCCATTCTCATCGGGAAACTTCCATCGCCGCTGTCGGATCGATGCGGCACAATCGGGCGAAAACCGCTTCCCGAACATTTTCCCCGTTTTCGCTCGCGTCCAGGCAGCGCAGCAGCAGCGCCAGCGGAGGCGCAATCATGTCACTGGCCTCCCACGCTTCGAGCTGCCGCTGATCGATTTCTTTCACCAGTTCCTCTAAAACCGGAAGCGCCACTTTTCCCTGTCCTGCGCTTACGCATATCTGCGCGATCTGCAGCCTGCGCAAAAAGCGCGAGCGCCCGCTGGGCTGTTGCGCAGCCTCGCGCATCAGCAACTGAACAGCCTGCGCCAAGCGGCCGCGCGCCGCCAATTCGCGGGCCTCCTCGTACACGTCGGGCGGAGCCTCTTCGCCGGCTTCGCGCTCCGGTTCAGGTGTGGGTATGTACGCCACCGGCTCGGGCTCCGGCTCTGCAGGCTGCGCTTCGGGCGGCTTGGGGATCACCGTCTCTTCGAGCCAGCGCTGCGTCTCCGGATTGGCGGTCGGCGTATCGTCGCTCAGGGTCCAGGTGGGAACTTCGGGCACGTCCTTCAGCAGCGCCTGTAAAGTCGAAACCACGCTTGCGGCGATGGCTCCCGAGCCGGCTTCGGTGCTCGCTTTCCAAATGTAGCGGTGCACATCGAGCCAGGCTCGCCCGCACGGCTCGCCGGCCACGGCAATAGCCTCGCTCAACAGCTCCGTCCAGTTCTCTTCCGCGGCCAGACGCTTCAGATTCTGCCGCTTCTCGGTTGCGGGGGGAACCAGAAAATCCCATGCCGGCCAGCTCCCCTGTTCGCGCATTTCGCCCA
Source organism: Acidobacteriaceae bacterium (assembly GCA_030041305.1). Taxonomy (GTDB): domain Bacteria; phylum Acidobacteriota; class Terriglobia; order Terriglobales; family Acidobacteriaceae; genus Telmatobacter. Next base: position 2,506 of record JASHOC010000076.1, on the reverse strand, counting down.
GCCTCAGCGCGGCCTGCAGAAGATACGCCACAGGACTGGATGGATTCTCCGCCTGGAGAAATTTCGCGCAGGCCTGCACGCGCGCCATCGCATCGTCGCGGTCGGCCGGTTCGGCGGCCATCGACTTGGAGGGCTTGGCTCTCGCCGCTACCTGCGGCGCGGCGCTGGTCTCCGCCACGGTTTCAGCTTCCGCTTCGGCTTCCGCCTCCGATTGCGCTTTCGCTTCTTCCGCAGGTTCGTCCGGCTCCAGCTTCCGCTTCTCGTTCAGCAGCACCGAGACGACGTTGCCCACTTCCTCGAGGGCGCTGCGCAGCTTCCCGAATCCCGGGCTGTCATCGCCATATTTGTCATCGCAGAAAGTCTGCAGCCTATCCAGGGTTTCCGCGGCGGCGCGCATCGATTCTTCGAGCTGAACGTACCAGGACTTCGCCGTCGCGGCAAAGGACTTATCGAAATCCTCCGCGGTGATTTTGCCGTCGGCAATCGCCCGCTCGCGTGCTTCTCGTTTGGCGTCGCTCGACTCCGCGTCCGCCTCGTAGCCGACGGTTCGCGATTCCCGGTACTGGAAATAATTCAGCCCCCCGCGGGTAACCGGAGCCTCGCGCAGGAACCCCGCGATACGGTTGGCCACCCACTCGATGGGAACGGCGCGCATGCCCACGTCGCCGTCCTCGATCACCGGATAAAGCGTGTCCCAGAACTGCTCCTGCAGGTCCTGGAACAGCTTCAGGCATGGCTGCACCAGCGCGGGACCCTCGCGCTTCACGTGGGCTTCCGTGAGCCACGCGGCGAGCTGCAGATCTTTGCTTTTGTTGGCCAGCGCTTCGCCGGCCAATTTGATCACCAGAGCATAATCGGCTTTTTTCGCCTGGCGCTGCCACTCCCCGCTGGGAATGGATTCGTCTTCCTCGGTGCGCGCTTCCTTGATCTGATCGTAGACCCGCTCGTAGCGAAGGCTTACGCCGGAAGGATTATCGCCCGCAATCGGATTGAGCAGATCATCGCGCAGTGGCACTTTCAGCCCTCTCTCCGGCGTGATGGAAGGCGAGTTTCCGCAACTCCAGGATCGGCTCTTCCTGCTCGCCGCAAAGGAGCAGCTTCTGGCCGTAGGGGACTGGTCCGTGGTGCTCGTCTTCTTGCCATTCCGTGATGCGGCCCAGGCGCACAGCGTCGTCCGCATGCGTCCAGGAGAGCGGCGCGATCACGGGAAGCAAGACTTCACCGATGTCCTGCAGCCGGAAATCGGCCGTGGCGCGCAGCACGGCTGGGAGCCATAGAAGGTCCCGCAGCCGCTTGGGCGGCTGGGTCTCTATCGATTCAATATAGGCAAAGGGAATCCATGTATAGCTGCCGGCGATGAACGTCTCTAAATGCGCGCCGATGCGCGGATCGGCGTCGCTGAGCCCGCTGAATTCTTCTCCGTTTAGCTCCCCGGAGGGCGACGGATGAGCGCTCCCCACCGGAAGCGCGTCCCGGGCGAACATATCTTGCCGCTCCCGCTCCGCGTGCAACGCGGCGCGGTAGAGCAGCGCTCCCGCAGAAGCTTCCGAGCTGGTGTCGGAGAGAATATCGAGCTGCTTTTCGGCACGATCGTACTCTCCCGCGAAGCACAGCAGCTCAAAGAGAAACGTGCGGCGCTTGGTGTCGAGCGGCTGTTTCCTCAGCTCGTCACCAAGCGCGTCGATCGCTTCCCGCAGCTTTCCCGCCCGGTAAAGTGAAAGCGCGTCCATCCGCGGCCGCCTTAGGAAAGCTTGTTCTGTTTGGTGTTCATGGTCACCGGTCCGACGCTCGCCAGGTTGCCCTTCTCGTCCTGAGCCGAGTAATCGATCTTGATTTCGTCGTACGTAAACGAGAGGCTCACCGCCGGAACTTCACCCGCGGCGGACATCTGCAGTCCGGTGACAAAAATCTCCTTGAAATCCACTTTCAAGTACGGCTTGCCATTGCCGCCTGCCTTGATCGCCGAGAGCGTCCCGCTCGCAATGTGCGTCCCCGCGCAAACCGACTTGAAGAACTTGGGCGTCGACTTGTCGAAGTTGAGCATCATGGAGACGTCGGACATATCCACTTTGCCCGCACCCGATCCGCCCGTGCCTGACACCGATGAAACATTGGCGGCGCCCCAACTCCAACTCAGCACCTGGATTTCATTCTTGTGTTTTTCGTCCTGGGATTCCCCCTGAATCCCATCCAATTTGAGAAAATAATCGACTGCCATTCGTATCTCCTTTCAACGGCGAAAGCTCTCCCCCGCTCTGCCGTGATAGCTTGAGCCGGCCAGATAGTGGTCCCGTTATTTCCGCGCCGATGCAGGCAGATCGGCCACCAGACGCAGCGATACGGAAAGCTCGTCCAGTTGGAAATGCGGCTTCAAAAACGCGACAGCACGGTATGCGCCAGGCTTTCCGGGAATCTCGGAAACCTGGATGGCCGCCTCGCGAAGCGGCAGCTTTGCCTTGGCCGCCTGCGAGGCGTTGTCGTCCGCGCAGACGTAGTTCATGATCCA
>JASHOC010000075.1 GCA_030041305.1 Acidobacteriaceae bacterium | reverse complement strand
ATGGACGACCACACCTCCGTCCTCGCCAATCTCAACGCCATCGCCGAAGCCTTCGCCTACGGCCTCATCGACCACCGCCAGCTCAGCGCCCTCACCCGCCTCATCCAAACCTGCCTCAAGACCCTCCACCAGAAGCACGAATTCGGGTTCAACAGCGAAGACCCCGACAATCCCGTCCTCGAAGTCACCTACGACGACGACGGCCTCCCCCTGGCCGTCGACCCCGCACCCGCTCCCGAGCCGGCCCAGGAAGCAAAACGAGGACGGAGACGCTTCACTGGCTATGGACTGGGAAACACCGTCGAAATCTCCGCCGGCGCCGCAACCGGACCGGCCGGCTCAGCACCCGAACCAACTGCCTGCCCCGCCCCGGAAATGACCGTCGCTGAAGACCACGAACCGGCCTCCAGCGCCGAAGCATCCAACCAACAACCCGCTTCTTTTCCAACACTTACCTCAGAACCAGAAGACAACCCTCCTGTTATCAAACACTTGCGCCATTCGCCCATCACGGGCCGTTTATTTTCAAACACTTGCCTGCCTCCTGAAGGCGTCGATCTGCTCGATTTCTCATCCTTGCCCGCGCACATCCGGAAGCTCATCCAGCCAGCGTTCCAAGCGTCAGAAGCCTGTGCAGGAGGTAATAGACCGCGGAAAAGCTAAGGGATAAATGCTCTGCAAAAGGGGGCACGGCTTGATGAATCGTGTCTCAACGAGTCCGACTCCCATCTCTACAACCTTTGTGGGATCGGCGCATCCCACCGGCATCTCAGCCCACGCGGTCTTTGTGGGATTTAAATCCTCCCTTCATCTGGGCGATGATGCAGACGTGGAGAAGAGGGAAGCGTCCACAGCAGGAGAAAAATATCCCCCATGCACGACCTTTTGATTGCTCTGGCCTTTATCGGCATGGTGATCGCTCCGGCGATCGTTGCCGCCAAATCCGATGTCGAACCTGTTGAGGAAGCCGAGTAGCCGCCAGGGTGTTTGTCGCGAACTCCGGTCCCCGGAATCTGCATCGTTGTCCCCAGAATCTGCGTTGTTGGTAAATCTTCTGTCACGGGTTAACCCACGGCCACCGCAGGTCGTCGGATCCTCAACCTGCTGCATTGAAATTGCCCTCGGCCTTACAAGCTTATAGACTGGGTCTTTGGGGGCAAGCATGTTAGTCGTGATGAAAGCGCAGGCGACGCCCGAGGAAATTCAGGCGGTCTGCGACCACATTGTTCAGCTAGGGTTCCGTCCGCATCCTCTCCCTGGCGCGCAGCGCACCGCCATCGGCATCACCGGCAATCAGGGTGAAGTCGACCGCGGCAATCTCGAATCTCTTTCCGGAGTGGCGGAAGTCATCCGCGTCACCAAGCCTTACAAATTAGCCAGCCGCGATGTGAAGGAAGAAGACACGGTCATCCGCTTCCCCGGCAGCAGCGCGACCATCGGCGCTCGCGACCTCGCTATCGTCGCTGGTCCCTGCTCCATCGAGAGCCGCGAACAGGCTTTCGCCATTGCCGGGCAGGTGGCCGCCGCCGGCGCGCAGTTCTTCCGCGGCGGAGCCTTCAAGCCGCGCACCTCGCCCTACGCCTTCCAGGGTTTGGGCCTCGACGCGTTGAAGATCATGGCCGAAATCCGAGAGAAATTCGGCCTGCGCATCGTCACCGAGGCCCTCGACAGCGACACTCTCGACCTCGTCGCCCAGTGGACCGACGTCGTCCAGATCGGCGCGCGCAACATGCAGAACTTCTCGCTGCTCAAAAAGGCCGGTCGCCTCCGCAAACCGGTCCTCGTCAAGCGCGGACTCAGCGCCACCCTCGAAGAGTTCCTCATGGCTGCCGAATACGTAATGAGCGAGGGCAACTACCAGGTGATTCTCTGTGAGCGCGGGGTGCGCACCTTTTCCGATCACGCCCGCAACACTCTCGACCTCAGCATCGTTCCGGCCCTCCAGCGGGTCAGCCATCTGCCTTTGCTCGTCGATCCCAGCCACGGAACCGGCCGCCGCGACAGCGTACTGCCCATGGCCCGCGCCGCCGTGGCCGCAGGCGCCGACGGCGTCATGGTCGAGGTGCATAATCACCCCGAATCCGCTCTCTCCGACGGGCCCCAGTCCATTTATCCCGAGCAGTTCGCCAGCATGATGGACGAACTCGGACAGCTCGCCCCGATCGTCGGCCGCTCGCTGTCGCGCGCCGTCCCGGCCGCCGTCAAATGAATGAGTCGCTTCATCGGGCTCCGCTCCGGACCGCAGTCGTCTGGGTCACTGGCCAGGGCAAAATCCGGCGCCTTTCCCATCTGGCGCCTTTAGGTCTGCTCGCTCTGCCTCTCACCGCCTGCCGTCCCCGGCCGTTCCCGCAGTATCCGGCCAACTTTCGCGAGTACGCCTACGTCACCAATAGCGGAAGCAACACGGTGACGGTGCTCGACGTGGTCGATGTCCGCGTCGACCGCGAACTCGCCGTCGGTCAGGACCCGGTGGCCGTGGCTGCCAGCCCCGCGCGCAATGAGGTGTACGTAGTCAATTCCGGCCCTCCTTCCGGCGCAGGTTCGCTTTCCGTCATCGACGCCGAGCACAACCGGGTCGTCGCTGCGATTCCACTCCATCGCCAACCTCTATCCATCGACCTCGATGCAAAGGGAGATTTTGCGTACGTCGCCAACTCCGGCTCGAACTCCGTCTCGGTCATCGATCTCAAAGATCGCCGCGAAATCGCCCAAATTCCCGCCGGCGACCAGCCCGATGCGGCCGCGATCACCCCCGATGGCAAAACCGTCGTCGTCGCCGATCGCAAGGACGGCTCGGTTTCCATTCTCGATCCCGCCACGCGCCGTCTGCGCGCCGTCTTTTCCGGTTGCCCGGGCGCCATCGATCCCATCGTCCTGCGCGACTCTTCCAAGGCTTTCGTGCCATGCTCGGAAGGCCATCAGGTGATGGTCATTGTCCTCGCTCATCCTGAAAGTCAACCCGCTGAACCCGCGGTCCCCGCCGGCAGGTCCTTGTCGCCGGCGTGGGAGCCCGATCGCCTGGAAACGCTCATGGATGTGGGCCGTGCGCCGGTCAATGTCGCTCTCAAGCCCGACGGCGGCGAGCTCTTCGTCTCGAACTCGCTCTCCGATTCGATCTCCGAAGTGGTCACCAACTCGAACGATGTCGGCGGAGCCTATATGATGGGCGAAAACCCCGTCCGCGGCCTTGTTTCGCGCGATAACGCTCTGCTCTACGTGGCCAATCTCCGCTCGCAATACGTCACCATCTACTCCATCGACGATGGTCGCCGCATCGGCTCCGGTGTCCACGTGGGCGATGGCCCGTGCGCGTTGGCTTTTTCCGCCAGCGGCTACCTGCTGTTCGCTGTCGATTCCCGCTCCGCCGACGTGGCCGTCGTCCGTACCCCGTCCGAGTCGCTCTTCACGCTGCTTCCCACCGGCCGCGACCCCACCGCGATCGTCGACAAAGCCTTCAAGGTTCCGTAAGCCAAACGCGCGCCAGCAGCTTTTCCGGGCAAACGAAAAGCCCGCTGATTGAGCAGGCTAGAGCGGCGCGCTTCTGCGGGGTACAGCACGACTTGTCCAATCTCGTTTGGTCTGCTTGCATCGCCTTATCCTTCCTGAGAACGGAAAGTGTTTCGCTCAGGACGCGCGCTGCGCCATCATGGTTTGGTGGAGCGATCTTGTAATGCATCCACTTGCCTTCGCGGCGGGCATCCACAATGCCCGCGCGCCGCCGGCAGGCAAGATGCCGTGAAATTTTTGGCTGGCTTTGCCCGAGGATCTCCACGAAATAATAAACGCCCACTTCCTTGCCGTCCATCAGGTTCAACAACCTGAGCCGGGTGCGATCGGCGAGTGCTGCAAACAGCAGGGCCAGGCCGTAGTTCTTCGGGGAATCTGCGCTTTTCCGGCGTCGTTAATTCGATTATGACGACAAGCGCGAAATTACCGGTAAGTTGGGCGAGGAATTTTTGGGGATGGGGCGCGATTGCGGGTCAGAGAGTCGGCAAGTCAGCAGGCTGGCGGCTGCGGAAGAAAGAGGGGATGGTTCTGCGCGCGGGGTTCCACGGATGGGACACGCGCGTGGATCGGTCGCCTGCCTGCTTCCTGGGGATTGTTTTCCGGATGATCTCCGGTTTGCCGACTGTACTCCAGCGACCCTGTCGAACAGCCCGTCTGCATGTTTCGGCGTAGTTGGCGGATTCCGCATCACAGGCCGACATTTCTGTACCCATTTCCGGTCGAGGTCTTTGCCGGTGGAACGGGATCAGGTTGTGTATGCGCAGTGAGGGTTGCGGCTTCCACCCTCCGAGCAAAATGCGCTCGAAGGATGGGCTGCCCTCTGCCGTGGGGAAGCCAATGGTCGAAAGGCGAAGAGTGGGCCACCCGCCTGCCCTGTCGCTATGGGCGCGGCACATGAACTGAGAAGAGGACGAGCACCCCATCGATCGAACTGAACCAGTGCGGCGTGTTTTCCGGAACCAGAATGAAGTCGCCTTTGGCGATGGTGCGCGGCGTTCCCCCTTCGATCGCCGTGCCGCTGAGATTGGTGGGATTGGTTCGTTTTTCGTTGACGAGCTTGCCGCCGGTCACCAAAGTTGCCGATCCATCGATCACGTAGAAAATCTCCGCCTCCTTTTCATGGACCGCGGCGGGGCCAACCGACGGGCGGTATTCCAGGTGCCCGTCGTAGGATCCCAACTCGAGCATGGGTTCGGAGACGATCGGTTGGTTAGCCTTGTGATCACTCTGCGCTTTTGCGATCAGCGCGGCGACTTCGGCCGAAGAGGTGAAGAGCCTGGTTGGCCTCTCGGGCGATTGCCCGGCGGGCTGTTGCGTCCACGCTGCTGTGGCCATAAGAGTGATCGCGAGACTGAGGATCATGGTGCGCATAAAACCTCCAGATGTGCCCGCCTATTGACCGGCCGAGCATTCCTGCCAGGGGACATTTTAACCAGAATTTCCGATTTAACCTTTCAGCCCGCACGTCCTCGCTGCACGGCACAGCGAAATCGAAGCGTCGGCTTCTGCCTCAATTCCCTCATTTTGCGTTTCTCCCACTTTTCCGGTCAACTCAGGTGGACGCCACCTAAAATTCAGGAGCATCAAGATTCAGGAGCATCAAGGCCGCGCACGAGTGGCTTCTTCCCCAAGAAAAAGTCAACTCTCCCTGGATGTCTCGCTTCCGGGAGATGGGATTCGTGCTCGCTTATCCCGGCAGCAAGGTGAAGGGTGAATCCGCCTTTGGAGGAAAACGGAAACAAAAAGATTCACGAAGGAAGATCAAAGGGAATATATTGGTTCCCAGTCGAAACGCAAAACGAAAATTCCGGATAAGAGGAATGATTTTTATGAGGAAACTGACACATGCCCTAGCGGCTGCGCCGATCATTGTGTTGTTGGCATGGGCCGGCGCTGTGGAGGGCCAGCAGAATACCGGGACAACGAGTCATGGTCTCGAGCCTACGCCGGTTCTCGGCTGGAGCAGTTGGAGCTTCCTGCGCAAGGATCCGACGGCAGCCAAAGTTGAAGCTCAGGCGCGAGGAATGCGGGACTCCGGCTTGCAGAAACTTGGTTACAGCTACGTAAACCTCGACGACTTTTGGTACCAGTGTCCGGGCCCACAGGGTCCCAATGTCGACTCATATGGCCGCTGGGTGACAGATCCATCGAAATTCCCGCCCCAGGGAGACAGCGATGGCATCAAGGTAGCCGCTGACTATATGCACAGTCTGGGAATGAAGTTCGGGATCTACGTGACGCCGGGTATTTCGAAGCAGGCAGTCAGCAAAAACACCCCGATTGAAGGCACGGACTACACGGTTGACCAGATTGCGGCGCCGTCGCATACGGAGGAAAACTACAACTGCAAGGGCATGGTCAGCATCGACTACAGCAAGCCCGGAGCGCAGGAGTACACCAACTCATGGGTGAATCGGTTCGCGCAATGGGGCGTGGATTACATCAAAATCGACGGCATTGAAGACTACAACGGCCCTGACGTAGAGGCATGGGAGAAGGCGATACGACATAGTGGGCGGCCGATCGTCCTCGACACCACAGAGGGGGATTTTACACGAGCCCTGGCCCCGACGCTGATGAAGTACGCCGATCAATGGGAGTTCGCGCCGGACATCGAATGCGGCAGGTGTGCAAGGCAACACCCCGAAGCCGGCTACATACTGACCACCTGGACAAATATTGCGAAGCGCTTCAACCTTGTGGCCGAATGGCAGCCGTACGCCGGTTCGGGGAGGTGGAACGACTATGACTCCGTCGAGGTGGGGAATGGCAGCCACGACGGTCTGACTCCAGACGAGCGTCAGAGTCAGTTGAGCCTCTGGGCCCTGGCGTCGGCGCCCCTCATCCTCGGCGTCGACCTGACTCACCTTGACCAACAGGATCTCGAGTACCTGAAGAACACGGCAGTCCTGGCAGTTGACCAGGATTCGATCGCTGCGAAAAGGGTTGTCAATACCGGCGACCAGCAGGTGTTCGCCAAGATGGAAACGAACGGCGAGGCGATCGTCGGTTTGTTCAACCCCGGCGAGAACGCGGAAACGGTTTCTGTACCAGCGTCGGCCGTGGGCCTGCCCGCGAGCGAACGCGGCTATTCCACACACGACCTGTGGACAGGCAAGAGGGGGAAGACCGGCGGCACCATCACGGCTATGGTTCCCTCGCATGGAGTCGTCCTCTACCGGGTTCGGGGGCGTTGACACCACGAAACCGGGGCGGCGCCGATCCTCCATCCGGTATCGATGGGTTTCAGGGTTCCTTTCGATTGCCGACGGACGAATATCCGATGAGCCGACGAACCGTCGGCGGCGAGTGTATTTGACTCATGGGATGAGTCAAATACACTGATGATATGGCTAAGCGACTCCAGGTCATCGTTCAGGACCCTGAATATCGCGATATCCAGCGCGCGGCGCGGTTGCGCCGCATGTCCATTGCCGAATGGGTAAGGCAGGCCCTTGTGCAGGCCCGCAGAAGCGAACCCAGCCGCGAGGTTGCGTCCAAGCTCGAAGTCATTCGAGCCGCGGCGCGCATGGACTTTCCCACCGCCAATATCGATCGCATGCTCGACGAGATCGAGCGAGGTTACGAATCGGGCATGCAGCCGTAATTTTCGTCGACTCGAACATCCCCATGTATCTGGTGGGCGCTTCCCATCCTCACAAAGCCGACGCTAAGCGTTGGCTGGAGAAATTGGTGAGCGGCCAAGAGCGGCTGGTGACCGACGCAGAAGTCCTGCAGGAAATTCTTCACCGTTATGTTTCCCTTGAGCGGGCAGACGCCATTCAGCCGGCGTTCGATGCTTTGCTGGGAGTCGTCGATGAAGTATTCCCGGTGGATCGAATGGCCGTCGAACGAGCCAAGCAGATCGTGCTGGGTCGGAAAGGGTTGTCGGCGCGCGATGCGGTGCACCTGGCCGTGATGCAAATCCACGGCGCCAAGAGAATCTTGAACTTCGATCGAGGATTCGATGGTTTCCCGGGAATCACGCGCTTGTCCTGAGGCGGGCCGATGGGCTGGTGCAGTGCGATGATGGTTGTTTACGGATTGTCCACTCTGATTCCGAGACTTCTCATTACGGAAAAGTCTTTCGATCAAGGAAGCATCGATCGCCTTCTGATATCGTGGTAGAGCACATTTCTACTTTCAGGAAAAACGCATTCCAGTGATAGAGCGGGATCTCATCGATCGGTTGTCGGAACACAGAACCCTGGGCGGAGCGCCCCGATCGGAGTTGGAATGGCTCGCGGCGCACGGAACCATGCGCAGGCTGAATACCGGCGAAGTTCTGAGTGTGAAGGGTGTTCCAGTAGAAGCTCTTTACATCATTCTTTCGGGACGTCTGGCCTTATTCGTCGATCGCGGCGCAGGCTTGAACAAGATCATGGAATGGCGCGGAGGAGACGTTGCCGGACTGTTGCCGTATTCACGCCTCACGACTCCACCGGGATATTCGAGCGCCCTCGAACCGGTGGAAATTCTGGCCATACCTCGCGCCTATCTCAGGGCGATGGCGCAAGAGTGTTTCGATGTGACGTCGATCCTGGTTCATACCATGATCGATCGCGCCCGCTTGTTTACCTCAACCGAGCTGCAGAACGAAAAGCTAATCTCTCTCGGTAAACTCTCGGCGGGCCTGGCTCACGAACTCAACAATCCAGCGTCCGCGATCGAGCGATGCGGGGGGATCCTCAAGGGTCGAATTGAAGATTCCGAAAAAGCTACGCGCGAGCTGGTCGCGTCGAGGCTGAGTGAAGCTCAGATCGCGGCGATCGAGGCGGTTCGTGCAGCGTGTCTCGCGAATCACAGCCATGGAGTCCGGTCCCCGCTTGAAGAATCCGATCATGAAGAGGCCATGTTCCAGTGGCTCGCCCGGCATGGCCTGGACACTGCGCATGCAGGAATGCTTGCCGAGACCGAGGTCACCTTTGAGGCACTCGAGTCATTGGCCGCCGTCTTGGAGCGGCCGGACTTGAACGCGGTCGTGCGGTGGTTAGCCGCGGGTTGTGCAGTGCGAAGCCTGACTGCGAAGATTCAGGACTCATCGGCGCGGATATCGAGCTTGGTGAACGCAGTCAAGGGATTCACCCACATGGACCAGGCGAACGTTGCCGAACCGGTTGATCTGGGCCCAGGTCTGAGCGACACTGCGGCAGTGCTGAGTTCGAAGGCGCATGAGAAGTCGGTGGTCGTAACCGTTGAGTTGGAGGCCGATTTGCCGAGGGTGCGAGGGTTTGCCGCCGAATTGAACCAGGTATGGGGAAATCTGATCGACAACGCCTTAGACGCGGTCGCGCATGGAGGACGGGTTGACATATTCGCGACCCGCGAAAATCAAAGAGTTGTGGTGCGCATTCTCGATGATGGGCCCGGTATTTCGGATGAGATTCGTCACCAGATCTTCGATCCGTTCTTTACCACCAAACCGCAAGGACAGGGTGTGGGGCTCGGGCTCGACATCGTGCGGCGCCTTGTGAACCATAACGATGGCGCGATTGAATTCGAGTCGAGGCCCGGCTGGACTGAGTTTCGGGTCCGGCTGCCGATCGCCTCAGATCCACACGCCCGATCGTTGTAATCTCTCGAGCTTTACACGAACTCGTAGATAACGGGTAAAAACTTTAAAATTCGCAATCGTGTTGGTTGTCGCAGCACCGCCTGGCGAATTTTGGGTCAAAGCGTCCGATGGCCGACACATGACTCGGGACCCGCCCTACTCTCTCTTTCTTGGTCCATGATCTTTAAAGTTGAGGGCGAAATAGGGATAGGAATACACATGGCCGGTGGTCAGGTAGGAGAGGAACGCTCCGGCATCAAAACGTCCGTATCCGCAGCCGATATTGAAGTGGCTGTTCAGCTCGTACCAGGAATAGGCGTCGAACTCCTGGCCGAGGTGGCTGCCGATGCTTGCGGGGACGGCGCCATGAATGATCGCGCCGCCCGAAGTGTTGTAGACGGCGTCGGCCGTGGAAGGGACCCAGAAGTCAAGGTATTGCCCAGTCACTGTCCAACGCCGATGGCGTAGGGGCATGACCGTTGCGCCTCCGCGCGCGGCGCGAATGTTCTGCCAGCCGAACAAATCCGTAACGCCAAAGCGATCGTGCGCCGTAGGGTACATGGTGTCGAAGGTGCGATGAATGCCGTCGCCGGGAGCGGGGTTCCCTGACGCGTAGTCATACTGCGCAAAGATGCGCGGATCAGCCGTGAGGGAACGGAACTCATAGGCCGCGCCGCCGGAGAGGCCCCACGCCCGGACGCCTTCGGTGCTATCCTTGCCGGCCTGCCGGGCCGCTTCAACGGAGTAGTCAAGAGAGGAGCGGGCGCGCCCTTTGAGGCGCAGGCCATAGGTTTTCATATTCTCTTTGCCGGTCTTCTTGGAGAGCGCCGGTTCGATGGCCAAATCTGGCTGAACTCTCCACAGGACGAATGGCTCGAGGGACGAGTTGGGGATTATATTGTCGACGCGACCGTAAAGGCCGTAGATGTTATTTCCTTGCTGGTGATGGCTGATTCCGGAAGCCAGGGGGATGACGGCCGATGCGGCGAAGACGCCCAGATGATAGCGGCCGTGTTGGAGATTGGTGACGGCTGCGTCGTAGGAGCGGCCCTGATTGCGCCACTCCGAGTCGGCAATGAGAGTGTTGTTGTAGTTGATGAGCTGACGCCCGACACGCAGGCTGAACCAGTGTTTTTCGGGATCACCGAACTCAACGTAGGCCAGCTTCAGGTCCCAACGATTCTCATTCGGCGGACCGATGGGCGGTTTCTCGAAGAACGGCCGTGCATCCTGCACCTGGGAGACAAACCTAAACCAGGAGCCAAAACGAAGATCGGCCTGGAAGCGGAACCGGTTGAGCAAATAGGAATCATCGTTGCCCTGTTCGAAGCTGGAGTTCGCATACCCTTCGCCGCGGAATCTCTCTTCGGCCTCGAACTTAAGCCATTTCGGCAGATGCGCGTCCAGGTCGGATGCGGGTTGAAAGTCGGGAAAATCGTAGGGGAGCTGAGAACCATAGCTGCGGTCAACAGGTCCATTTAGAAAACTGAGCGGATTGGATGCGGGCCCGGTGATCCAGCCGCCATCGAGCGCGCTGGTCGCATTGTTTGTTGTCAGGTCATCCTGCGCATGCATGGGCAGGGCGAAAGAAAAGAGGCCGACCAGAATCGCCGTGGCCAGACTCAGATTACCGATGCGGATCCTAGCGTTCTCGATGAGCAATTAAGCCTCCTAGTCCTTCACTTGGAGTGAACTTGTTGTGGGGCTACTGTCAACGCGCCTTCTCAACCTTCGAGAGCTACGGTCATTCAGGAATTGCGGTGTAAGCGCGAACGATACACGGAAAGAAGGGCCCGGCGTTCAGCTACGGGTGCGTGTCCTAGATGGAAAATTCGGGGGATCAGAGGCTAGGAAAGACACCCATCGGAGATGTTCGACAGGCGACAACACATGCGGATTTGCAGGGCGCAAATCATGAGTAGCGTGATCATAGCAAAGATGCGGCTGGGGCGCAAGAGCGGCTGAAGCGGGCGCCATGAGGCGCATGTCTTCTACCGGGTGAATCACGGCCATGGAGTCTTGAGGGAAATACGAAGGAGCAGTGCTCTACGACTTAATTAACATGAAATTTGCATGCCGCGCGTCCTCCGTGTATTCTCGCTTTAACCCTAATTGAGCTGGACAGAGCACCCCTGAGTGGCCACAGCAGTTTAGGAAAGTGCACAGGGAATCGCTGGAACGTGTGCTCTTCGCGTCGCTGGCTGCCGCGCTTCTGTCCTTTGAGGGTGATCGCCCCCGCCCCGGGTTCGTTTAATCGGGGGTTGTTCGAGTTGTTGCCGCAACTATAAATCAACCGAAATCGCGTGCTCAATCAAGCCGGAGCCGTTCGGTAGCCGTTCGTGTGTCCGCGTGCACGAAATTCCCTTGTATTGAATCGAGGTGACTTGTGTCCAATTTTTCCCCAGAAACCCTGAAAACTGACAGGCGGGGCCTGCTCAACAGCATCGCTGAAGTGTGTCTCTCAGCCACACGGCAGAACCGGAATCATCTCCTGGCGCTGGCGAAATCTTCCTTTCCTCTGGGCCTGGTGTTTGCTTGTGCCCTGGCTCTGCCCTGCGCAGCCCATGCCAGTGTAAGCGTCTGGTTGCAGAGCCCCAAGCCCGGAGTCAATCCCAACACGGTGCACGTCTATGCCACCGCATACAGCGACAGCGCCGTTACCGGCTGGATCATCTATGTCGACGACGCCATCGCGTACCGCACCGACGAGATTTCCGATACGCTCTCGCAGAACGTGACCCTCTCCAACGGCAGACATATTCTGTACGTGCGCGCATGGACGGTTGACAGCTTCGCAACCTCATCCACTTTGATGATTCAAGTGGGGCCGCCGCCGCCGAGCAGTTCCTCACTGCCCACTCCGCCTTCAAATGCCGAAATCCTTTCCGAGATTCAGAACACCTCAGATAACTGGAAGGCCTGCAGCCAATGCGCGGAGGGCACAAATGACACCGCCAACTACTGGATGGCGCCCTACCAGAGTCACCCCTCGATGAGCGGAAGCAGCCGCGAACTCTACGCCGACGGCTTGCCTTGGACCAACGTGCTCTTCATTAAATCCATGCCCGGAACCAGCTCCGCCACTCATTTCCTCTGGGACTTCTGGGTTTACCAGGACAGTGTCTCCGCTGCCAACATCTGGTCCTCGGAGTTCGATCTGTGGCAGTTGCTTGGAGGCGAGGAGTACATGATCGGCAGCCAGTGCGACTTCGGCGATGGCTATTGGGACACCTGGGATAGTGCAAACAACCGGTGGATCGAGAACGGCGTCACGTGTCCACGCTGGGCCGCCAACACCTGGCACCATATCCAGTGGTACGTGGAGCGCATCAACAGCACGCAATATAGGTACGATACGCTCGTCGTCGATGGCCACGGCTACGGGTTCAACCAGGTATGGGCGGTGAATCCCACCACGTGGTCCGATGCGGTCGGCGTCCAGTGGCAATTGGATCAAAGCGCGAACGGCGATCCGATTCATGAATGGATCGATGAAGTGAAACTGACACTCTGGTAGGAGCGGGCCCAGCGAATTACAGATACCTCCGCGTCCCCTTGACTCCGTTCAGGGTCAGCGTCGGGATGAAAAACTGCCTTCCTGGACTTTGGGCGTCCCGGTGTGACTTCAGTCACGAATTGATCACTCAGCCACCACCACTACTATCGGGGAGGCGCGCTCGTGGTCTATCTCCAATGAGAGCGTTGCCACCCATTGAATCGAAAGCGCCGACGCTCTCGACCAGGACGCCGGCGTCATCACGACCGCGGGGGACCACGTCTCTGGACACGGCGGCGCGCGCAAGTGCGGAGGGGATTAATGCTGGAGCCGCCAAAGCACGCGGCGAAAGAAGCGCAGGACGCGGCGGGCGTCGGGGTCGGAAAGCGCGAGGCGGCGCAGGAGCAGGCGGAGGGCGCGACGGTTGGCCTTCTGCATGACGGGAGGGGAGGCGTTGGCGGCGGCCATCACTTGATCGGCGAATGCGGCGAGGAGATCAAGCTGGGCCGACGCAGCGGACGGCTGGGGATGGGGCAGGCGAGCCAACGTGGAGGGCTCAAGGGCGGCGGGGCTGATCGCGCCAGCGAGCGCCGAGTGTGAAGGCGGGGCGCTGGCGGACGTGGGGAGACGCGTAGCAAGTTCGTAGAGGAAGACCGCGACTGCATGGCCGAGGTTCATCGAGGGCTGGCGGGGGTCGGTGGGGATTTGGACCAGGAGATGGCAGTAGGAAAGGTCATCGCGCGTCAAGCCGCGCTTTTCCGGACCGAAGACGAGGGCTATGCGGCCTTCGCGGGCGATCTCCTGGCGCAGAAACGGGGCAAGACCGGGAAGCGGAAGGACGGGCTGCTCGGGCTTGCGGCGGTCCACAGTTCCAGTGCCCGCCACCAGAGTGCAATCGGCCACGGCCTCGGCCAGGGTGGCGCATTCCCGGGCTTGATGGAGGAGATCTTCCGCGCCGACGGCGGATTTGGCTTCCTGCCAATGGGTCGGGTAGGGAGCGACGACGGTGAGGCGCGCAAAACCGAAGTTGGCCATGGCGCGCGCGACCGCACCGATGTTGAGTGGGTTGCGCGGCGAGACGAGAATGACTTCGATGCGCATGCGTTGAGATTCGGTGAGCAACAGGCCAGTGTAGATTGGAGGATTCGGCGCGCCAAAATGCTGAATGCGGCGCCTCGCCGGAGCCCCATGCTGCGGAACCGCCATCGGTCGAAGGAGCTGGGCTAGTTTGCCCAAAACAGCGCAGAGCTCATCGCGGCGTACCTTTCTACGTCCAGCAGCTACGATACCCGAATTTGTTCGTTTCTGAGTCACCGGCGACGTGGAGATGGCTGTCTGAGCGGACAAAAAACAACCGCGGATCCCTCGCATTCGCTTGATTACATGACGACGTTGGCTCGATCGAGCGGGTAAAGTTGGCTGTGTGTGAAGGCCACGGCCCGGAGGAAGGAGCCAACGTCATGGTGATTATAGGGTGCGATTTTCATCCCGGGTTTCAGCAGATTGCGATGGTGGATACGGAAGGAGGCGAAGTTCACCATCTGCGGCTGGCGCACAAGCAGGAAGCGGAGC
>JASHOC010000074.1 GCA_030041305.1 Acidobacteriaceae bacterium | reverse complement strand
GGGAGGACCCATCGCGCAGCTCCGGCGGCAGCATCGCCGCCTGCGCATCGAACACTTTCCCGCCTACGCGCCGGAACTTAACCCTGACGAAGGAGTCTGGGCGCAGGCCAAGGGGGAACTAGCCAACAGCTGCCCCCGCGACGTGGATGAACTGATGGAAGACATCCTCCGCTGCATAGACCATATTCGCTCTTCGCCGGAGAAACTGCGTGGCTGCATCTTGCAGTCCGAACTTCCTTCTTTTTTGCGCTAGCCTATTGCATTATTTATGCAGCACTCAATAGAGCTGATGCACCGTCGATGTGCCGCCTGCTGAATGCGAAGTACGCCTGCTCAACAACGATCTTGGGAGTTCTAAACCGGAACGCACTCTGAATACTCTGAGGACCGAACCTGATCAGCCTCTGCCCGTTCAATGTGTCGAAGCATCAGGGAACGAATCTTGGAACGAAGCTTGGCCGCGTACTCGCAGTCGAGGCCGAGGCACGAGCGCTCCTCCATGACGTCCAGGGCAAACCGAAGATCGGCCGCGTAGGTGGAGTTGCTATCGAAAATCATGCATATCCATATTAAACGCGGAGTATTCCTCTGAATTGTGACTATCTAAGCGCCGTATTATCAGCTTCATAAAGTTCATTTCGCCCTTGCGAATTTTCCAGTTCATGCCGTTTGCCGCTGCAGCCCTGACCCGCACGTGAATTTGGCCGCGCTCGGGGTCGGGATGGTTTGCCTCCTCAAGACTCACTTCCTCCGGACCTCCATAGCAGTGACATTGAATGCGCTTCATGAGCAAATCCCCTGTTCCGTCCTGTCTCGATCTGGACTCTGACAACGCTTCGCGCCGAGACCTTATAAAGATGACCGCATCTCGGCGGTGCCTTGTTTCCAACTCACTCGGGGAGCATGGCCGAGCTCGCGCCGCGCCTTACCGATATTGAGAGTGAAGGGCTTCCCGATCAGGCGGAGCATCTGCCGCGTGATGGGCGGCTCACCTTTCAGGTTCAAAAGGTTCCAAAAGAAGCCCATTATCCCGGCTAGCATCCAGGCCACGCCGAAGGAGACAGACTTGTCTCCCGCCTTCACGCCGCGTGTCGCAAGCAGATCGCTGATTGCACTCCGGAGGGTTCCTTCTTCGGCATCGGCCACGAAGTAGGCACCGTGACCCCGGTCCACCGCCAGCAAAACCGCGTCGATAAGATTGGTGATGTGACAAGTCGAGAAGGGATGCGTTCCTCCATCCGGCCACTGCCAAGTGCCTGCTTTGACGACTTCCACCATCCGATCGAGCATCGGCATGCCTGCGCCCCAGACCAGCGCGGGACGGAGTGCAACCGTCTGGAACCCCTCGCGCCGCCCGTTCGCGGCGAGGAGGATTTGTTCGGCTGCAGCTTTCGAAGCGCTGTAGGGCGCGAAGCTTCGTTGCTGAAAGGGAGCCCGTTCGTCGATGTTCACCTGCGGCTCAGGATCGCCCTGACCTACGGCCGCAGCGCTGACCATGATGACCTTCCACACCGACGGCGTGGCGACCGCGGATTCCACCAGCGTGCGCGTGCCCTCTACGTTCACGGCGTTGAACTCTTTCTGTTTACCCCACATCTTGAAAAGGGCTGCCACGTGGAAGACCACCCCGCTGCCGGCCATTGCTTTGGACACAACGGGCTGGTCAGTGAGTTCTCCAAGGATGGGAGTTGCTCCCAGGGCAGCCACGCTCTCCGCTGCCTTCTCGCTGCGCACGAGAGCACGAACTTGCCAGCCTTGGGCGACAAGCGCCTGAATGAGGTGTCCTCCCACAAATCCTGATCCGCCTGTAACGAATGCCAATCGCTCTATATTGCCAACCTTCTTCATCGCCATCGCCTCCGATGTCCCCCTATGAGATGGCCGTCGTTGCGTTCAAGTTTCAAAAATTGAATTCTGTTCGCTATAATCTGGAAATGAGTGCAGGGCAAAGAGATGAAGACCGACAAAGGCGTGGTGGCTGAGACGCTGACTTCAGAGAAGATTCTTGAGGTTGCACGCGATCAGGTACGGCGCTTCGGCGAAGCGAAGACGAACGTGGTGGATATTGCTCGCGCACTGGGAAGGTCTCATACCTCGATCTATCGCCACTTCCGTTCCAAGGCGGAAGTGTTCGACGCGCTCGTCGGCGAAGCCATGCACGACGAAGAAGAACTCGCTCGCAACTTCGTCGATTCGGAAGGGTCTGCGTGCGAACGGCTGGAAGGGCTCGTGCTCGCTCTGTACCGTCGCAAGGTTGAACGCTTTGCGAAGGATCCCGAGGTATATCAGCTTTATCGACGCGTGATCGACGAACGACCGGGCCTTATTCGCGATTATGCCGAGAGAATGACAAAGCTAATCGCCAGGATTCTCGCGGACGGCGTGCGGAAGAACGAGTACAGGATTGATGACATCAATACGGCTGCGGAAGTTGTGCGCGACGCTGTGACGGTTTATGTACATCCGGCCCTTGTCGAAGCAGCCGCGAAGTTGGGACACCGATTGGAGCCGGCGATAAAGCGAATGGTAAGCACTCTCAATATAGCGTTCCGCTCTGGATTCTCCACCGCCCCAGGCAGATGAGCCTAGAATCTCCTGCGATATTAGCTCTCCAAATGAGCGCCGTGCCAATTAGCACTGACAAACATAGCAGTATCCCTGCAAGTCGGGGCCCATGTTATATGTTCCCTCTCGTTCCTGTTTGAGAGCGTCTCATCCGATGCTTTTCGACACCAATCCTGGCTCGGCGAGTGACTCGGCGGCGATAGTGCACTCACCGAAATTCGCCGATTTCAGATGGCCGAGAAGCCGCCGTCGACGGCGAAGTCCACCCCGTTCACGTAGCTTGCTTCGTCGGAAGCGAGGAACAGCGCGGCTGCGGCAATCTCCTCAGGACGACCCATCTTTCCCCGCGGGATCAGGGACTCGAATGTATCCGTCAGTCCAATCCATCTGTTCGGAAGGCTGTGTTTTGTGATGGTCTGAAGACATGAACGACGATGCGGCAGGATTGGTGCAGCGACGTAAGCGGCGGAGTAGAGCCGAAGCGGATCAGTTGGTTGGGGAGTTTGAAGACAGTGGATTGACGCGGCAGGCATTCTGCAGCCGGCACGGGCTGTCGGTAACGGCGCTGGACAAGCACCGGCGGCGGCATGGACGGAAAGCGGGTGATGATAGCCGGATGGTTGCGGTAGAAGTGGTGGAGGGCTTGGTGACGCCG
>JASHOC010000010.1 GCA_030041305.1 Acidobacteriaceae bacterium | reverse complement strand
CCATCTGGACTCGTATCTCGATGAGTTCGCGTTCCGCTTCAATCGTAGAAAGTCGCGCCGCCGGGGAATGCTGTTCTACCGGCTGCTGGAGAACGCCCTGGTCACAAAACCATCCCGCTACCGGCCATCGCGAGCAAACGCGCCCACCGGAAAGCACAACCAGTAGTGGTTACTGTACTAAGGGAGCTACCCCACTTTGCCTAGAAACATGGAAAAGTTTCACCTTGACCTCGTTGCCACATGCCTGGATACACTGTCGTTCTTTCTGGTCACGACGGACCTGTACGGTGAAGAGAAACTCCGCGAACTTGGAGCGCTGCTGGCGAACCAATCATGGAAAGAAAGCCGAGTGTTTGCTGGCATCTGGATAGCGCTGACGATGGCTTTCTATTGGTTTCTGTTTCGCAATTATGAGGCGCATCTTACCTGGTACAAGCAACACTTCGATCTGGTGGCCGCAGTGGTTCACGAGTTCACGGGCGTGGTGTTGATCATCCTGGGGGGTGTTTCTTTCCTCTTGACATTTCCGGTAATGAAATTCCTATCCAAGCTCAGCCGGCTCGCCGCGTTTTTCATCGACAGGTGGAAGATGAAAGGCACATTTCTGACGATGGGCGCAATTTTGTTTGTTGCAGCCCGGCTCACCGCGGTGTTGGAGTCTGTGGAAGGTAAATAGCGCGGTCAGAATGGCGCGGATACGGTGGTCTGGCGTCATCGGGTGCACTGGTTCTATTCGCACTTGAGTGTTCCGATTTCCCAGGTCTCAAAATGGAAACCTGGGCACTCTACGTTGATCCCTGTTCAAGCGGTCAGACGCCCGGCGCGGCTGACAATGTGCGCTGCGGGATGATTTAATGCTCGCGGAGGAAAGTTCTTATGCCTATGCAAGATGTCGAGAAATCGAAACGGCGCCGGCGGATGGTGAGGAACGAGGAAATCGACGCAAGCCGGCGCACATTGCTTGTTGGCGCTCCCGCTGCCGCGGTTGTCTTGGCGCTGGCCGACCTGCTGCCCGCTATGGCTGTGGCGCAAAACGCGATGCCGCTCGCGCAGCAAAGGGCCTTTCCGCTGTCTACGGAAAAGTTCAAGGTGATCACGGCGGAGACTTTGGACGATGATATTCAGTCGCACGACGACAAGACCGGCACTACACGGCTCTTCAACGATAAGAATTTTGTTCTCGATTTATGGGCGGAAAAGACGACCGGGCCGCACGAATATGAATGGCACGAGCACCGCGATCATATCGTTTACGTACTTGACGGGGAGACGGATTACGAAGTGGGCGGAACGCCGCTGAAGGCGCACAGCATCGGCCCCGGCGAGTGGCTGGCGCCGGAGATGAACGGCTCGACCAGGATGACGCTGAAGAAGGGCGATGTGCTGGTGATCCGGCGCGGCACACCCCACAAGAGAAGCACGAAAGAGAGCGTTGCGTTTTTGATCGCGTCGCCGCAAACTCCGGTCGCCAGCTAGGTTCTGTTAGCACAACCTGGGGTGGCTGGACGGCGGATTCGATGGGGTGTTCGTCAAAGCCCCGCTTTGGGGGCGCCGGGCTGTGCTTCACCAGTGCAACCCGCGCCCACAGCTTCCCATCCAAAATGCAAATGGAGAGCACCCGCATCCTGGTTCTCCGCCGTCGTCGAGCGCGATTCCGGTTTGTGGTCTCGCTTGCACTCGCAACCATCGCAATCAGTCTGAGTGCAGAACAGGTGCGGGTTGTCGAAAGACAGGGCGACCTGCACGGATTCCTGCTCCTGAAGGACGCAAACGGGAAGGAAATCGCGGCGGGCGAGCAGATATCCGAGACCCTGGGAAGCGTGATCACCACGCGAACGATTATCCGGTTCCGCGACGGTTCCATTGACGATGAGACGACCGCGTTTCGCCAAGGATCCATATTTCAATTGATTCGCGATCACCACATTCAAAGAGGCGCCAGTTTCCCGAAGCCAATGGATGTAAACATCGACGCGGCGAAAGGCGAGGTATCCTGGACGGACTTATCGAAGAACCCTCATCAAGCGAAGAGCGAGCAAATGAAGCTCCCTGACGACTTGGCGAACGGAATGATTCCGTTGCTGGTCGAAAACTTCCCACATGGGGCGGACAGCCTGACCCTGTCCTACCTGAGTGTCGATTCCAAACCGCGGATTGTGAAGTTGATTATCAAGCCGGACGGTAGCGACCGGGTGCTGATTGGACCAGATGGCCGACAAGCGGAAAGATTCGACATCCACACAGAGATTGGAGGGGTGGCGGGAATTGTGGCGCCTTTGGCCGGTAAGCAACCACCCGAAATCAAGGTGTGGGTCGTAGGCAGCGCCGTTCCGGTTTTCGTCCGGATGGAGGGGCCGCTCTATGAGCAAGGCCCAATTTGGAACTTACTGCTGGCCGCGCCCACCTGGCTGACAGGAAATGCGAAACATGAGGGCAATTGAGAGGGATTTGCCCGCCCGCCGCTTTGCCGATTATTGACCAAAGGCTGGAGCACGTCTTCCCAAGTGATACGCAAGTCCGGCGTTGTAGGTCATCGAGTCAAGTCCGGGATTGCTCGGCACGACAAACCCATCGGAAAAATGGAAGAAGAGGAAGCCGGTGCGCAGATCCCAGCGACTTGTCAGCTTGAACTGAGCGCCAAGACTTTCCTGAAGCGTGAAGTTCTCATACCCGGCGTTCTTCGAGAGCGCCTTTTGCGTGAATCCGATCATGCCACCTTTGATGAAGTAGTAAGGCTTGAGGCGGCGATTGCTGAACCACATCATGCGCAACCCGACGGGCGCGATCGCGAGACCGGCAACATGCTCACGATTTGTGCTTAGCTGGTCGCCCCACTCATCCGTTACGGTCGGCTGGGTGAGGATGGCCAAGGGAAGGATATCGGCGGTATAGTCCATTTGCGCGCCAAGCAGCTTTCCCCACGAATTCCGGTCATACTCCAGACCAGCGAGGTGCAAGTTGCTCCACCATGAGTCGGCGAAGAGATGGAAGTGACCGAAAGAGCCGATGGCCTCGTAGACCAACTCGCTTTTTACCGGCGGACGGTAGGAGAAGTTCCCGCTGATGGGGTCACTGGCCACAGATCGGATGTGGGGGGTCCAAACCAGGCCGGTGGAAAACCGGCCGAAGTTGGAGGGCAATCCGGGAATCCGGTAAGGGAGCCTATAGGTCAAGCTCTGGTACAAAGCAAAATTGGTGAACTGGTCGCCGCCTTCGAAGCGAATCGCGAGGTGGTTGCCCAGCGGCGTCTCCACACCACCGGCGAACAAGGCGGAAAAGGACGCGCTGCTTCCCGGCGAACCGTTCGCGCCCCAGTTCTGATTCAACCCCACGTCGCCGAACAGGGCTTCGGCGAAGATCTTCTCCCTACCGAAATAGTGTTCGTACTGGCCGCCAGCCATGATGAAAAACGCACGTTGCGGAGCGCCGAGATTATTTCCATTAAAGGACGTGTAGTCGAGTTTTGGCCGCAGATGACGCCAGGCGGGAAAGGCAACGCCGGCTTCCCAGCCGAATAAAGGCTGCTGTGCGCCCGGAACACCGTTGAACGTATTGGTGAGGTAAGTAAAGTTGCCGTAAATCTGGTAAGAGGCTGAAGCGCCGGATTGGGCGCCAGAGGTTATGGGAAGCAGGCACAGCGCAAGGAGAGGGAAACTGCGAGTGATCATCCTGAACTCCACGCACGAAGTGATGTTCCAGCCACGCCTACACTCTAGCCTTCCATTCAATCTACAGGCTGGCCGAGCTGACCAGCACGGGAAATCTCGTTTACGGCGGTTCTCCAATTCCCGTGAAGTTTTGAGGGCGTGCCGGGTGGCGTTTTCTTGGGAAAAACGCCACTCAACGTTCGAGGTTCTGCTCTACACCAATTGGAGAACCGCTATAGTTTCCAGATCCACCTGAGGAGATTTGATTTGGAATCCATCAGAATGGATGGAAGCTGGTGGAGAGAACGATTTCTGTAGCGTGAGGCGGCAGGGGATCGGCACTCCAGGCGGCGCAAACCCGGGCCTGAAAACCGGCCGGCGTTCTTCTTCACGAGGCGGCCAGAACTGCGCGCATGCATCCGAGTCAAGACGGGTGCGGCCTGGGAGGGCGCGGGCGCGAGCGGCGAAGCACCCCAGACGTGAGCCAAATCACATCGGCAGGCGCCATCCGTCACATCCCATTACCTGCTTCAGTGGCACGCTGGGGCAAGTAGGGGGGCCGGATGCCCGTTCCTGACATGCATCGCTGGATTCACCCTTCGATCATCCTGGTCGCGACCGATTTGACCGATCTGGAGCGGTTGATGCCCTGGGCGATCGAGGAGGCGCGCCAGACGGGGGCCCGGTTGCTTCTTCTCCATGTGCCGGCGGCCAGCGCGAAGCTTTCCTCAGATGCGATGGGATTGCCGTACTACGATACCGTGGGGGCTCTGGAATTCGCCGATCGGGCCCTGCGGCCGTGGTGCGAAATGGCGCGGAGAGAAAATCTGGCCTGCGACGCGCTGGTGCGCGAGGGCAATCCCGCGCAGCAGGTGACCGCGGCGGTGCGGCAGTTCCAGGTGGATCGGGTCCTTCTCGGCACTCGGAGCCGGGGCAAGCTCAGTAAGTTGCTCTTAGGCTCCGTGGCAGAACAAGTGCTGCGCTCGGTACACATCCCGGTCATGACCGTGGGTCCCGAGGCTCATCTCCCGGTGGCAAGAGGCGCGGAACGGGTCGTGCTTCATGCCACCACATTACGAGAGACCTCCCGTCCGAGCGCGGCGCTTGCCTGCCAGCTTGCCGCGCAGCTCGAAGCCAAGCTGGTGCTGTTGCATGTGCTGCCGCCTGTGGATGAGATGGAACGCAAAGGGATTCCCTGCGGTCTGGATGCGACGGCACTGCATCAGCTGGGCCATCTGGCTGCCGAGACCGGCGCCGAGACCGGAGCCGAGGTCGAGGCGCGCGTGGTTCACGGCAATCCGTCTATCGAAATTCTGGCCGAGGCTTCGGAGCGGGGAGCGAGTTTGATTGTTCTGGGCGCGACGCACCGCTCAGCCTTTGAAAGTCTCACCCGCGACCGCACCGTCTACCGGGTGCTGGCGCACGCGTGTTGCCCCGTCCTGACCCTGCGCGAGGCAGCGTCTGCGATCGTGGAGCATGAAACTGAGGCCGCCTCCCTAGCGCACCGATAGAGCCTGTTATTCCGTCTGAGGCTAAACAGCGCTGCAAGCGAAAATGGGACCGGGAAGCGCAGGCTCGATGCACGGGATTGACGCATTGATTGCGACGGCGGCAGGCGTGGTATTCTGGCGCGTCGTCCGATAACGGACGCGGAGGATGAGGTGAAAAACGGCATCATATTGGGGATGGGAGGATTGGTGTTTCTGGCGGGGTGCGGACACCAGGGGAACGAGGCTGCGAATGTTCCCGCTCAGCCCAAATGGCAGGGGGCTCCTTACCATATCGCATTTGACACCCAGGCAACGAAGCCGAACCCGGCGGGGATTACGATTCCAGACATCAAGTACACGGCGAATCCTGACGCGCTGGAGAGAAGAGCCAGTCTGGTGGTGCGTTTCGATGCCTCCGGAGTAAAGCGGGATCAGCCGGTGATGGACCAGATGATTATGGCTCCGGTGGATATTTCGGGCGCGGAGGGTGCGCTGCCGGCGGATTATATGGAGGCGACGGACCAGGGGCTGGCGAAGCTCCTCGGGGCCTATGGCATGAAAGGAAAAATCAAGGTAAGGGTGCTGCTTGCCCAGTCGTCGATCAGCAGCCAGGCCGGAGACGACGAAATCAACGAGAAACGCCTGTCGGACTGGCTGCCCATGGAGCTTGACTACAAAGGCCCGCATCGGGGCCGGTAGTATTTCCGCTTTTGCCGAAACCTGGAGACGAGAATTCCGCATTTGCGATTTCCGAGGACAAGGAAGAGCATTTTCTGCTTCCCAAGTAGCCCTTGCAAATTCAATCGAAGGTGGCGATTCCTTCAGGGAATCGACCCGTGCGTTCCCGGCTTCGGTGTACAGCAGACGGAGAAGTGATCGCGGAGCTTCACTCCATGCGCAGGGTCTTGATCGGGTCCACGTTGGCCGCACGCTGGGCGGGAATCCAGGCGGCGGCCACGGCGAGCAGGATCATGAGCAGCGCCACGGCGCAAAAGGTGATGGGATCGAGGGCCTGCACATTAAACAGGAAGCCGCGCAGCAGACGCGCGGCGAGCGCCGAGGCCAGAAAGCCCATCGTCGAGCCTGCCAGCGCCAGCTGCAGCCCTTGCCGTACGACGGACCAGACAACATGCCAGCGTTGCGCGCCGAGCGCCAGGCGAATGCCGATTTCCCGGGTGCGCCAACTCACCACATAGGCGATGAGGCTGTAAACCCCCACTCCGCCGATGGCCACGGCGAGTCCTCCGAAGGCGAGCAGCAGAATGGTGAGCGATCGCGCGGCCGATTGCGTGGCGCCGACCACTTCCTGCAGCGTACGGACACGGGTCACGGGGACCAGCGGGTTGATGGCGGCCACGGTTTGGCGGAGTTCGTTGGCGGCTTGCTGTGTGGTTGCCGAGGTGCGCAACAGCACGTACATCGAAGGATCCTCCAGCAGCAGGATCATGGGCTCATAAATTTCCATGACGTAGCTGCTCGCCACGCTGCCCTCGTGCGTGTTGCCGACCACGCCTACCACCTCAAGCGCGTACTGCGCATTCCAGACCCCCGGCGTCTTCTCCGCGGCCACATTGATGATGTGTTTTCCCAAGGGGTCTTGATTCGGCCAAAGCTCTTCAGCCATTTTCTGATCGATCACCACGGCGTGGCTGGCTCCGGAGGCGTCCTGCGCATCGAGCAGGCGGCCGCGCAATAAACTCAGACCGAGCGCGCCAAAATATCCTGGCGAGACCGTGCGCGCCGTAGCCACGAACGCCAATTGCCGCGCGGCGCGAGGATGTCCTTCGGCGTCGAAAACAAAATTGCCTTCAATCCCGTTGAGCGGAAGCGAGCCTGACAGCGCGACGTTCTCGAGACTGGGTAATCCCCGCAGGCGATCGAGCAGCGTGTTAAAGAACGCCCAACAGTGGCCGGGCGTGCCCAGTCTGCCGCCGGAGATGATGCTGGGGCAGGTGTCCGCATCGAGCGAAACCTCGGCCGTGACGACGCGCGTGGCGCCAAAGCCCGGGTTGACCTGCATCAGGTTCCACAAGCTGTGCAGCATGAGCCCCGCCGCGGTGACCACCAACACGGAGAGCGCAATCTGCCCGACCACGAGCGCCATCGATTCGCGGAACTGACCGGTTTTGCCGGCAACGGTGCGGGCGCCCGCGTGCAGCGCATCGCCCAATTGGGGCGCGGCCATGCGCAGCGCCGGGATCAGGCCGAAGAGCAAACCGGCAAGAATCGAAGCGGCAACGGCGAAGGCCAGGACATGCCAGCCCAGCGACACCTCGGCGAGGCGCGGCGTATTGGCGGGTAATAAACCAATCAAGACGCGCAAGCTGAAGGCGGCGGCGAGGGTTCCGGTGACGCCTGCGAGCAGGCCGAGCACCACGCTTTCCGCAAGCAACTGGCGCAGCAGCCGCGCGCGCGAGGCGCCCAATGCGCCGCGAATCGCCATTTCGCGCTCGCGGCCCGTGGCACGCGCCAGCATCAGGTTGGCGACGTTGGCGCACGCGATGAGCAGGATAAGGCCGACCGCGGCGAAGAGCAGCAGCAAACGCGGGCGCATGGGGCCGACCTCCGACTCCAGCAGCGGGACCACGGTCATGTTCGCCGCCCAGGCGTCGGGCATGACCCAGGGAAACAGGGGCAGCAGGAGATTATGCAGCCGGCGCAACTCGGCTTGCGCCTGCGCGGGCGTCACGCCGGGCCTGAGCCGTCCGAAAGCGCGCAGGTTGAATTCCTCCCACGCGTCGAGGGCGTCGTTGGCCTTGAACGTCACGGGCGTGAGAAATTGCGTGTCTGTATAGGGGAAACGCACACCAGAAGGCATAACCCCGAGAATGCGGCGGGAGACTCCGTCGATGCGGATGGTCCCACCGATGGCGCCGGGGCTTCCACCAAAGCGCTCGATCCAGAATCCGTAGCTCAGCACCAGGACCGGGTCGTGGCCGGCGATACCGTCGCCGGGCGCAAAGAAGCGGCCGGCCGCTGGTTGCAATTCGAGGGCGTCGAAGGCATTCGCCATCACCTCGGCCCCGAAAACGCGCTGCGTCGAGCTTGTATCGCCCACGTTCGATTCGGTGTCTGCGCCGAAACCGCTGATGGCCGCGAAGGCAGCCGAGTGCTGCTCAAAGGTGCGAATCCAGCCCTTGGGAAAGAGGATGGCGTCGGCGTTCTCCGGGCTCCCCTCAATCCGCATGAGCCGCTCCTGCTGAGGGAACGGCAGCGGGCGGAGCAGGATCGAATCCACCAGCGTGAAGATGGCGATGTTCGCTCCCGTGCCTAACGCCAAGGTGGCCACCGCGGCGAGCAAAAAGCCCGGCGCAGATTTTAACTGGCGCATGGCAAAGATCAAATCGCGTATCACTGCAGCCTCCGCGCCCACTGCACCTGCATTTCAGTGTCCAAGCACAAGATACGCCAAATCAGGAAGCTGCCGGGTGCGCCGGGGCAGCGCGATGTCCGCGATTGAAACTCTCTGTCCGGTTTTGAACACTTCTGCGCGGGTTAGCGCTCGCCTTTCGATCGTCGCAAGAACTAATGAGATCTGGCGTAGATTCACCAAGTCTCCGATCGCATCAATTGCTACTCGTGCATTCCGGTTTCCCGGGTCTCAGAAGCGAGACATGGGGCGCCCGGCACTGGATTCTAATAGTTTTTCGGCTTGTCTCTTTCATTCTCAGCCAATACGAGCTCGAAAGTGGGGTCACTGACCACATAGCGCGCATCCACCGGGCTGGCTTTGGTTTTCCCGCTCATCAGCTCCACCTTTGTCTTGTCATTGGTCCGGGTGATGCGATATTTCTCGCCATATTCGCCGATCATCCCGCCCGCCACGAGCGTTTGTTTGGTGCAGATGATGCCTTCCGGATTGAAAACGCCGCTGGTCCCGAAGATGGCGTCATAGGCTTTGTCTCCCTGCTCGGTGTCCCGGACGCGGTAGTGATTGTCGAATTCCCAGCAACACAGCTCTGGAGTGATGACCTCCGGAGGGGTTGTTCCCAGGGCAAATGTGCCGGGCGCCACTGCCACCGCAAAGCCCAGCTTTATCCTGATCTTTACGATCCGGAGACCGCCCCGGACGCCGCGCTTCTCGGCCAGCCACTTCAGCAGGTACGCTGCAGCCTCACAGTTCATCTCTGTTCCTTTGGGGGGCGGAAACTTAAGCCAAGTCGTACTCCGTTTGGAGAGCTTGTACACATAGCCGGCAGCCGCGATCTCCGCCAGCGCTTCACCCATGATGATGCACCTTTCCATCACGTCTTGCTTATCCGCCGAATCAACCAAGGACAGGGAACTACTTGCCATTCAGAAATCCTCCTGGTGGGCCAGCTTATCAGCGGGCGGAGGGCGCATTTCCTCGATGGTGAGACGGTGGTCGCGTGGCGGCTGGAGGAGAAATGGGGCGCCGCATCCGACGTTGTTGGAACGGTGCGAAATGGAGGTCTTCACCGCGCGAGACAAGAGGACGCGTGGTGGGAACAGGGGCGGCGGCGCAAAGACAACGTCGCCCCGCTACTTCTCCATGGATGTGGGCTTGGGGAGGACGCCGGCAACGAAAGAATGCCGGCTCGGTGTCTTCCGTGAGGCATCGGATGCCGGTTCGGAAACGCCCGAGGCGGACGCGGTTGCGGCTTCGGGGAGCGTCAAGGCCGGGGCTGCGCCGTGATAAGCAGGAGTGTCTTCGATGAATTTGATCACCATGGGGCCGACAGAGCGGGTGCACTGCAAGGGCGCCAAGTGACCGCATCCGGAAACCACGTCGAGTTGCGATTGGGGAACAAGGCGATGCATCTCTTCGCCCTGGGGGAGGGGAATGATTTGGTCATCGGAGCCCCAAACCAGCAGAACCGGCATTTTGAGCTGCGGCAAGAGGGTGTCGGTTACGTCACGGCCGGTGAGCATCTGGGCCATGGCCCGCTCGACCACCCATCCACTTTCTTTGGAGACGCGAAGAATATCGGTGGTGACGAATCCGGGAATCCGCGGCGGATCGGGCATAAGAAGCGCGTTCAGACGATCGAGTTGCGCGGGCGTGGCGGGTGTAAAGAGGCTCAAGTTCCAGGTGGGGTGAACGAAGAGACCCGCCGAATCGAAGAGCATGAGCCGCTTCACCTGCTCGGGATGCGTTGCGGCGATGAGCTGAGCCACCCATCCGCCCATCGACCAGCCACCCAGGTCCACGCGAGCAAGGCCCATGTTGTTGAGGAAATCGACCACCAAGGCGGCCTCGTCGCGCACCGAATAGGAAAAATTCCGGGGTTGTGCGCTGCGGCCGTAGCCGATCAGATCCGGCATGTAAACGCGGTAGCCCGCCCGCACGAGGTACGGCTCCAAAGCCCGCCAGTCCTCGGCCCTGCCGCCTAACCCGTGAATCAGAACCACGGGCCGACCCGTCGCCGGCCCCGCCACCTCGTAGTGCATGCGGTAACCGTCAACCGTGGTCTGATGGTTCTGAATTCCCGCGAACGCCTCCTCCAAATAGGTGAACTCATCGAAGTATCCTAACGGCCGCATCCAAAAACCGATAAGTGCGATGGCGACCAGTAAGCCCACCACCCAAAGAAACCCTCGCATGAGTTTCATCTTTCCTCCGGCCCCAACTCCCGCGCCCTCCGCCACGCCTTTTCAAGCACCCGCACAGTGATCGGGTCCACACCGAGTGCGCTATGGCTGTTCCATTGGGCCCGCTCCACCCAGCGCACTTCGGCCGCATCGGAAGCCGCCTTGAGTACGCCGCCCGTGATCCGGCACAGATAATCCGCGATCACGTAATGAAATTGGATGCGCTCTCGTTCCCGATGGATACGGTCGATCAGTTCAAGGAGTTCGAGAGGTTCGACGATCAGCCCGGTCTCTTCGCGCGCCTCGCGCACCACGCCTTCAGCGAGCGACTCGCCTAACTCGAGAACGCCTCCAGGAATCGTCCATCGGTCTTTGAGCGGTTCGGAACCCCGCCGCACCAGTAACACGCGGCCGTTATCCACCACCACCGCTCCCACTGCTAACACCGGCGCCGAAGGAAACTCTCGCTGCATTTCGACCCCTATCCGCGATTTCAGATCTACTCTTCATAAAATAGAGCGTTTACGGCGCCAATCTTGCCGTAATGGGATGGTGCAGGGCGACGCGGCTCCTGGAATTGCCGTTCGGATTTTTCCCCCCGGAAGCGGGATAGATGTCTGATACGAGGAATCACCCGAGAACGGCCTAGAACGCCCGGCCGCGGAAGAGGTAGACCAGCTCGATGAGCAAAATGAGCACCACGATGATTTCCAGAAAGAATCCGCGCGCCTGATTGAACTGCTCGATCATGTATTGGTAAAGATCGTTGGCCGTCTTGAGCTTCTGCGCCACGAGGTTTTTG
This sequence comes from Acidobacteriaceae bacterium, assembly GCA_030041305.1. GTDB lineage: Bacteria > Acidobacteriota > Terriglobia > Terriglobales > Acidobacteriaceae > Telmatobacter. The sequence goes on along the minus strand of JASHOC010000010.1, from coordinate 6,925 downwards.
TAATCGGGCACGCCGACCTTGGCGGCAGCCAGCCGATAGAGCCGGGCAGCAAACATGTCGCTGAGGAATTTGATGGCGTTATCGGCGCGCTCCGTGAGCTCCGCGATCTCGAGCAGCACGGTGTGCAGACGGGTTGCGGATCGCGCCATGCGCCAGCGCGACAGAGCGCCCCTTTTTTCCTCCAGCGAGTGGTAGACGTTCTCGAGAATTTCGCTGAGAAGCTCGTCGTAATGGCGAAACTCGAGGAGCTGCGAGTTGGCGTATTCGAGAAGCTGGATCGCGGCTTCAGCGCCGGCGTTGCTGTCATAAAGAAAAGCTGCGTTCCAGCCGATGACGGCGATGTCGGTCTCGTAGTAAGAAATGCGCGATTGCAGCACCTCAGCGCACTCGCCCTCCGACAGGGGCAGGCGGTCACCGCGCACCACCTGGGCGACTTCGAAGCCGTGGTTGCGCATGAGCTCGGCGGCCGAGGGCCCGCCCGCTTGGGCGCGCACGTGGAAGATGAAGTAGTCTTCGCTGAGCCAGCGGACATACGGGTTCACCATTGCGGCCGCGATCCGTTCCAGTTTCTGGCGCACGACCGGCTCAACGCGCGAAGCAAAATCGAAGTCCCAAACCCAACGGCTGGCCAGTTGCTCCAGGCTTTCCCAATCGCCGGCGAAGGCGAGCTGCAAAATAACGCTCACCACGCCGTAATCGTAATATTTGATTTCGCCTTCGAGACGCTCGCCGCTCTCCAGCAGAAGCGGCTCGAGGGGCTCGAGGACCGGCGGCCGCTGGTAACGTACGTAGGCCGGGACCGAGTGCTTCATCCGCGGCTGCCGCACAGTGCGGGCATTGATGGCCTGCTGCAGCAGATCGAGGTGGAGTTCCTCGCACACGTCGAACTGGATCAGCACTAGGACAGAGCCGCTGACGGAGGTCAACTGCGAAGGGGAGGGCGCGACGGGCATGTTTTCGGCGTTCATATGGGAGCCAACGGAAGCCGAACGGATCGGCGCCGGTTAACGATGAAAGCGGGAGATCAGATAGAACAGGGCGGATAACACGACGCTGATCAAAATGCAGGTTCCCAGGGGAATGAAGACGGAAGTGTGCTTGCCCCGATAGATGATATCGCCCGGCAAGCGGCCCAGCGGCAGCCCCATGCGCCCGGCAAAAAGCAGCACCGCGCCGACGCAGGCAATCAGCAACCCGAGGGCGACAAGCGCTCTGCCCAACTCGACCATCGATGGCCGCGCCTCCCTCCGGGGTTAGGATAACGTTTCGGTCAGAGCCATTGCCAGACGGGATGAACCGACGGATCGTCGGGGGCATCATTGCGCAGGAACGTGCGGGAGCCGGATCGACGGCCTAACTGCATCAATATCTCCACGAGGTGACGTCGGCGCCCGGAGGAGCCGTGGCGAGCATATGCTCCACCATCTGCGGCAGCAGGCGCTGGGTCCAGTCGCCATTGTTTTCCTGCATGGTGTACTCGCTCGGACCTCCGGTGTAGCAGTGCGGCATCCGCGGACCGTATTGGAAGGTGGCGTCGGAGTGTGGGTTGCGCGTGGCTTCGAGTTGGGCCTGCAAGAGGTGCACGGCGTTGTTCAGGAAATAGGTGTCACCCTCGCCGACCGTGAAGTGGAGCTTGCCTTCAAGTTTCGGGCCCAGTGTGGGCCAGTCGCGCTTAAGGATGGCCGTCAGGTCGTAGTGATCGCGCCAATAGGAAACGGTGCTCTTGTCGATGGCGCCGGTGAGTGGATCGATGACTTCCGCGGGATAGCCGTTAGGGCTAACCGGCGAAAAGACCGCCTGCCAGATGTCCCACTGCTCGGTGGAACGGCCTTGCGTGCCGAGCACATACTCATACGCGTATTCAGCGCCGGTGAGCGCGATGATGGTTCCGTCGGGTTTGCGGTCGGCGGCGATGGGGATGGTGGCAAAATCGCCGCTGCGGGAAAAGGCGTTGGCGTCGTTGTAGAGGTCGACATTCTGGTAGGCGTGAAAGTCCACCGGATCAGGGCAGGCGACATACGCGCCGTTGTACATATCAGGATAAAAGACCTGAGTGGCGAAGGCCTCCCATCCGCCCGTCGATCCGCCAAAAGTGGCGCGCGCCCAACCCTGACCGATGCCGCGATACTTTTTCTCGATGGCGGGAATCAGTTCATTGTTGATAGCCGTTCCATACGGGCCGACGTTGTCTGAATCGACATCGTACGAATCGTCGTAGTAGGGGTTGGCGTTTTGCACGTACATCAGAATCACGCGCGGCAGACGGCCGGAGGTCCAATCCTGGAAAAAACGATAGCCATACTGGTCACGGCCGTAGCCGGGCGATTTCGGGTCAGGAGGCAAGGTGATAAACGGCACGGGCCGAAAACCAGCGTAGTAGTGATCCTGATAAACAATTAAGGGGTAGTGGGCATCGGGGTGTTCGTCGAAGCCATCAGGCAGCAGAATCCAGGCGCCGAGGTAGACATCCTGACCCCAGAACTTGCTGAGCACATCGCTGCGGAAGCGCATGTACTTGAGCCATTTTGCGGCCGGCTGGCGGCGGGCAATCACTTCCGGATCTTCGTCCGTGCCGGCAATCGGAGGAATGACCCGATCCAGCGTGAGCTTGATGGTGGACTGCGAGTTGGGATCGAAGTGCAGCTCGAGGGGTGCGTTATAGGGGTTGCCGGGCTTCAGGTTCCAGTGCTGGCCTTCACCCCGGTCCGGCGGCAGCCAGAGGCTTTTTCCCGAGGCCAGATGGAAAAACTCGTAGAGATTGAAGACCGCCTGAACATAGTAATCGCCGGCATCCAGGTCTTTGAGCGACCGGCGGGGATAGCCGAAGGTATTGGCGTCGACCACGATGGGAGTTCCTGGCGCCAGACCATCGACGTCGACCCCGAAGCCCTGCGCGGAGAGATAGTCTTCCCTGAGCTGCATGCGCGGCTCGGGTTGATCGCGCTTGGCGAAGACCAGCACGAGGTGGCCGTGGAGCGGGGTTGTGGAGGGAACGGTGATTTCGATGCGCTGCCCGTAACCGAGGCAGGAGGCTAAACCCAGCAACGCGGAAAGAAAGATGGCGGGCCGTGGCATGGGCGCGTTTGCTCCGAGAAACTGGGCCAGTATACCAAGGGATGTCGCAGGCCTTGGGACGGCACCGTGCGGACCCGATGCAATGGGGCAGGGGTTTACGGGGCCTTCACGGTAGATTGACAGCAGGAGTTGGCTTCGGGAATGCGCGTGCTGGTGATCTCTGACATTCACGCCAATTTGCAGGCGCTCGAGGCGGTTCTGGCCGCGGCGCCAGCGCACGACGTGGCGTGGAATCTTGGGGACGTGGTGGGGTACGGAGCCAACCCCAATGAGGCGATCGATCGTGTGCGCGGGCTGGGCAACCTGATTGTGCGTGGGAACCATGACCGCGCCTGCGCCGGCTTGATGGGGATTGAAGATTTCAGCGAAAACGCGGCGCGGGCCGTGCGATGGACGCAGAGGGTTTTGAACAAGGAGCGGCGGGAGTGGCTGCGGGCGCTGGCCGCCGGTCCGGTCACCCCCGAAGATGTTCCGGGAACGAGCTGCGTGCATGGCTCGCCGCTTGATGAGGACGAATATGTCTTCACCTTCAACGACGCCAGGCCGTCGTTGCGCGAGGCCGCGGCGCGGATTACGTTTTTCGGGCATACGCACGTGCAGGGAGGGTTCGCCAGCAATGGCGAAGAGTTCTTTCACCTGACGCCGGACCTGGGCGGCGGCGATGAAGCCGAAGAAGCGGAATTGCCGCTTCGCGCCGGGGCTCGCTATCTTCTGAACCCGGGCTCGGTTGGTCAGCCGCGCGATGGCGACTGGCGGCCGGCGTTCGCATTCTACGATAGCGCCCGGTCACTCCTGGTTTGGCATCGGGTTCCGTATCGGGTGGTTGAGGCGCAGAAACGCATTCGCGCCGCCGGGCTTCCCGAGTTTCTTGCGGACCGGCTCAGCGAAGGCCAATGAAGGGCTTTCACTTTGCCCCGCGGGACTCTCGCTTTGTTACGGTGCGTGGATGTGATTTGCGCCAGGATGGAGCGGCCAGGTTTTGCCGGAGTAGACGAAGGCGCCGCTGAGGTGGGCGGGGAGCGTAATGGCGGCGTCGAGAGCTTTGCCTTGGCGGTGGTAGTCGACCTGGATCATGCCGTTGGGGTGCGGGTAAGTCGCGGTGAGCGAGGGCAGCGGGCCTAAATGGGGAGCGATGCGGACGCTTTGGAAGCCGGGACTGGCCGGCTCAATGCCAGCGACGAGCGTGAGCAGATCGTAGATGGGATGAGCGCTCCAGGCGTGGGAGTCGGAACGGGTGTCGCCAGGAATTTCGGGCCAGGTGCTGAAGTGAAGAGCGAGCAACTGGCGCCAAGGCTGGATGGAGGCGAGATAGTCGTCGGCCATGCCGGCGTGGTCGAGGGCGCGGGCGAGATAGAAACGGAAATAGTAGGACGCGCTGAGGACGCCATTGGGCGTGGTTCCGGGTTCGATGGCCAGCACTTTGTGGAGGACGTCTTTTTGTTGGTCTCGGGGGATGACGTCGTAGAGGACGCCCAAGATGTTGGCTTGCTGGCTGAAGACGGTTTTGTCGGGGTTGTCGGCGAGAAGGCCGCCAGCGGGGACCCAGCACCGTCGATACAGCTCTGTTCGGACGCTTCCGGCTTTCTCGCGATCCCGCGTAGCATGCACTGGATCGCCAACGGCCTTTTCGAGGTCGGCGGCGTCATCTAGGGCGCCGAGGTAGTCCAAAGTTGTGACGCAGGATTCGCCATTGGCCGAATAGATCGGGATCACCTGCTTATCCTGCACCCAGTCAATGAAAGACCACCAGGGAGTTTCATGGACGAGTCCCGCAGGCTCGCGAAATTGAGCGTACCAGTCGAGGATGCTACGCACTCCGTCAAGCTTGTTTGCGATGAAGCCGTCAAGATCCGGCCTGTACATCCAGAAGTCGTGCAACATTCCGATGTACAGCAGGGAAAAAGTGGGGATGTTCTGGGGCAGGGAACTGGGGTAGCGGCTGCGGGTGATGCCTTCAGGGATGCGCGAATCGTTGAACGCGTCGAGGGCCTGGCGGGCGAGACGGTCGTCGCCGGTGACGGCGTAGGAAATGAGGGCCTGAATGCGGGTGTCGCCGATGTACTGGAGCTGCTCGTAGTAGGGCGTGTCCATGTAAGTTTCATGGGCATCGAGACTCGCGGTGCGCCAGGAGATCTCCCAGATCTTGGCGAGATCGGACGCTAAGGACGGATCGGAGGTTGGGCTGACGCCGTTGAATTTGGCGCGCTCCTCGAAGGGATACGCGGTGAAGGCGGCGGTGAGGGAGTCGAGGGTGAGGAGCTGGTCAGCGGTGGTAATGTCGATGTCGAGATAGCGCCAGGTGCGCCACCAAAGGGGCTCGAAGACGCGATTGGCGCCGCCGTCGGGGAGGAATTCGTCACGGAGACCGAGGGCGCGGCGGGGATGCTTGACGCCTTGCGCATCGGTGTAGTCGAGGGCGTTGCGGTCGCCTTTGTGGTCGTGATTGTCGTAGAGAGCTTCAGAATAAGTCAGCCAGATTTGCGCGCCTTTGCCGCCAGAGACGGTGAGGAGGGGGTAGGCGGTGGTGAGAGTTTGGCGGTCGAGGAGGATGTTGAAATGCGTGTTGGGCGGAATCGGCGAAGGATGCTCGAGGGTGGGAATGAGCAGTTGATTTGAACCTCCAGGCATGACGACGCGGACGATTTTCCCCACGCTGGTGGGCGTGTAGGCCATGTGGGGCAATTGGTCGGGCACGAGGCCCCAGGGATTGTCGCCGGTGGAGTCGGCGGAGTGGGCGAGGTTGACGCCGGGATAGATACTGTCGCGCATGGGGGATGCGACGGCGACCCAGTTGGAACTGGTGGCGGAGGGGGTGTTCCAGTTCCAGTCGTAGAGGGCGGCGTCGATTTCTTCGCCAGGGCCGGCGGCCATGTAGGCGCGCTGGGTGACGGAACTGCGGTCGAGGGCGCGATGGCCGGGCTCGATTTCGACTTGCCAGCCATCGGGAGTGCTGATGGCGTCGGCTCCGGTGGCTTCGCTCTCGAGAAGGAACGCGGTGCGGGCGCTCATCTGAGCGATGGGCGCATAGACGCCCCAATTCCAGACCGTGGCGGTGATGAGGTTCTGGCCGGGGCGAAGATAAGATGCGAGGTCGAAGCACTCATAGCGCCAATGGGTGAGGTCGCCGCGGGCGGGGCCGTCGCCGACGCGCTGGCCGTTGACGTAGAGGATGAAGCGGTTGTCGGCGCTGACGCGAACGATGTAACTGGAGGGCGCGGCAGCAAGCGTGAGAATACGACGGAAGTGCAGGACGAGGGGCTCGCGCAGGGGCGCCGAGGGATGCGTGACCCAGGATGCATGCCAGACGCGATGCGGCGGGTCAGGAGGAGTGTTGGTCTGAGGGAATGCGGGAGCGCTTAGAAAAGCGGCGACAAGAGAAACGCTTGCGAAGGCTGGACGCATGCGGCAATCCTCGCCCTTCAGCTTAGCAGCGATACGAAGCGCGAGCGTGAGTCAAGAGCTTCGTCGAGCGGTTGCAGGCAGAGAATCAGATCGCGCAACAGCTCCGGATCACGAAGGGGCGCGGGGCTGCATGCCCAGGGGTCGGTGCTATACAATCCGATGCCAACGGAAACAAGGAACGATTCCGCGGATCTCCAATTCCCATGGAGGCTCGATGTCAGCTCCCGACATCATCTGGAAAAACGGCAAATTTACGCAAACCTCGCGGCGCGACGCCTGGTGGCTCTCACCGACCGCGATCTTTCTGGGCCTCAGCGCGTTTCTGGTCTACGCGAACTGGGCAGCCTTCCAAAACAGCCATTACACCTATGGACCGTATATCTCACCGTTTTATTCACCCGAGCTATTTGGCAGTTCAACGCACGCCTTGTTCGGCCCGAAACCGCAT
>JASHOC010000073.1 GCA_030041305.1 Acidobacteriaceae bacterium | reverse complement strand
TTTGCGATGGCCTATTCATCTTCCGCTCGCGGAGAGGCGACCGATTAAAGATCCTGACGTGGGACCGCGACGGATTCATTGTTTGGTACAAGCGGCTCGAGGCTGGAGTTTTTAAGCCACCGAGGGTGAAAGAAGGCGCCCGCTCGGTGGAGCTGCGGGCCAGCGAGCTGGCGATGATCCTGGATGGGATCGACATGTCGAAGTTGAAGCGTGTGCCGCGTTACGAACGGGTAGCAGGAACCAAGCAAGATAATGAGGAAAAGGTTGCGGTATAAGTAGCTCTAATCGCAACTTACTCGTCTATACTATGTGCCTCTCACAGACGGCTTAGTCGAGTTACCCGATGACAGTGAAGCACTGAAGGCAGCGGTGCGGTCGCTGCTCGTGGAGCGCAGCTCGTTGCTTCGTGAATGCGACGGTGCGAGGCGGAGGGCCGAAGAGCATAAGCAGCTTGCCGAAGAACAGGCCAGGCGCGCCAACGATCTTCAGGTTGAAAATCTTCGTCTGCAGCTGGAGTTGGATCGATATCGCAAGTGGTGCTATGGTCCGCGCGCCGATCGCCTGCAATCCTCCGCCGATCTGGCGCAGTTGCTTCTGAACTTCGCCGGGGAGATGGATCTGAAGCCGGTTAATCCGGACGATGCTCCATCCCGCGCCGAAGCGCCGGAAGAAGTTCGACGCGTGAAGCGGGGCAAAGGGCGGCGGAATCTTGCTTACTTCGAGAATCTGCCTGTAACCACCCAGGTCTAGGAGTTGAGCGCGGCCGAGCGTGCCTGCCCCTGTTGCGGCAGCGAGCGCAAGGAGATTGGCGCGGAGGAAAGCTGGCAGGTGGAATATTTTCCCGGCCACTTCGAACGCATCCATCATGTGCGCAAAAAGTATGCCTGCGCGGGCTGCGAGAACAACGGCGATAACCCGCAGATGGAAACGGCAGCCAAGCCGGATACGGCGATCGACAAAGGCATGGCCGGGCCAGGATTGCTGGCTTATATCGCGACGAGCAAATTTTCAGATTACCTCCCGTTATACCGCTTGGAAGACATTTTCGCGCGGCAAGGGTTCGAGATCTCGCGGGCCACGCAATCGGTGTGGTGCGGCGATATGGCCGATCTGGCCGAACCGCTGTGGGAGTTGATGGCGGAGCGAGTGCGCGCCTCGCATGTGGTGGCTACCGACGACACGATCATGCCCATGCTGAATCGCGAGAAATGCGCCAATGCGCGCATGTGGGTGTATGTCGGCGACGATGACCATCCGTGCAACATCTTCGACTTCACGCTCAACCGTGGCCGCGATGGACCGAAGTATTTTCTAAAAGATTATCGTCAGGTTCTGCTTGCAGACGCTTACGGCGGCTACAACGGCGTCCTTGCGGGCAACGAGATCACGCGTGCCGGATGTTGGGCGCACATGAAGAGAAAGGTAATCGACGCGGAAAAGGCCGCTCCCGAGATAGCGCGGGAAGCTGTAGAGCGGGTGCGCGCTCTTTATGCAATCGAGAGGCAGAGCAAAGAGGCTTCCGTGGAGCAGCGTCTGAAGCTGCGTCAGCAGCAGTCGGCGCCACTGCCGGCCCAATTACGCGAAAGGCTTCTTACCTGGAAGGAACAGTTGTTGCCCAAGCATCCCATGGCCGAAGCGGTGAACTACGCGCTGAGCCAGTGGACGGAACTGAACGTGTTCTCGTCTGATGGTGCGGTTCCCATCGACAACAACGTCTCGGAGCGGGAGATGAAGCGCGTCGTTCTCAATCGCAAGAACTCGCTCTTCGTTGCCAATCCGCGCGGCGGCAGAACGGCCGCGATCTTGGCCAGCCTGACCAGCACTTGCCGCAGGCACGATGTAGACCCGCAGCTGCATCTCACCCAGTTGCTCACGAACTTATCGCAGGTGCGCAAAAGCGAACTCCCCAACTGGCTCCCGGACAAATGGAAACACCTTCAGGCAGCGCGCCTGCCTGCGTAGCGCCTGTACTTTGCATAGCGCTCACCGAGATCGCACAGAAAGCCATCGCCTTGGTGCGCGGGCTTTATGCCGTCGAAAAGCAGGGCTGGAACACCTCGGCTGAAGAGCGTCTGAGGCTGCCCAGGAGCAATCGGCGCGGCGATGGCCGAGTTGCGCGAGGAGTTTTTCGACTGGAAGGAACAGTTGCTGCCCAAGCATCCCATGGCCGAGGCGATCAAATACGCCTTTGGCCATTGGGAGGAGCTCAAGGTGTTCCTCGCTGACGGCGCCGTCCCGATCGACAATAATGTATCCGAAAGAGAAATGAAACGCGTGGTGCTCACTCGGAAAAACAGCCTCTTCGTGGGCAATGCACGCCGCGGTCGTACCGCGGCCATCCTGGCCAGCCTCACCTCGACCTGTCGCCGCCATGATATGGACCAGTAGCTCTATCTCACTCAGTTATTGATCAACTTGCCGGCTGTGCGCGTCAGCGACCTACCCGCCTGGCTACCCAACCGCTGGAAAGCCGCACAGAAAGCACGGCTGGCCGCGCTTCAAGACTAATCCCCC
>JASHOC010000009.1 GCA_030041305.1 Acidobacteriaceae bacterium | reverse complement strand
CCATCTGGACGCGTATCTCGATGAGTTCGCGTTCCGCTTCAATCGTAGAAAGTCGCGCCGCCGGGGAATGCTGTTCTACCGGCTGCTGGAGAACGCCCTGGTCACAAAACCATCCCGCTACCGGCCATCGCGAGCAAACGCGCCCACCGGAAAGCACAACCAGTAGTGGTTACTGTACTAAGGGAGCTACCCCACTTTTGCTATACCGGCTCAGGAAGTGCTGAACGGAGAAACTGGAGAACCCGAGCCGGCGCGACCTCAAGGAACCGGGGTCCCCAGCGAGCAACTTCTGCTTGCTGGCGTGGAAGGGGCGGCAACCCCGCGCGACCGAGCCCTCCAGTCGATGCTTGCCGCGCGCTTTCTCGTTGACTCAGCAGGAGAAGAGGGCTTGTGACTCGTGTCACCGCTGCGGGTGAATGGAGTCACTGCCTGGCCCTGGGTCGGAAGCGCAGACTCGGAATCCAAAGGTCAATCAGCGCACGATGCTGGAGAAAGCGAGGCGACCGTGAGTTTTCGGGAAGGGTTGAAGACCATCGTGCTGGCGACCGAGCTGGACGGGCAAGAGGAAGGCGCTCTTGAGTATGCGCGCAAGCTCGCCCGCGCCTATGACGCGCGCATGGTTCTGGCGTACAGTGTGGATCCCGTGCACTTTGCCGCCGTCGATGCGGTGCCGGATCAGGTCCTCGATGGCCTGACCGACAATACCCGGGCGGCGCTGGATAAGATGGCCGGTGAACTGCTTCGCGAAGGAATTCACAGCCATTCCGAGATTCGCCAGACCACAGTGGCGCAGATGCTGGTGGACGTGGCGCGGCGGCACAACGCCGGGCTGATCGTCATGGGCGCCAAAGGCAGCGAAGGCGCAGGGCCAGTGGTGGTCGGGGCCGTTGCCGAGCAACTCGTGCGGATGGCGCCCTGCCCGGTGCTGGCCGTGGCCGCGGATTGGAATGCCGGTCCCCACCGTCCCCATCCGGGAGGGCCGGTGTTGCTAGCCATGGAGCGGAACGAAGCGGCCCCGGCCGCGGCCGCTTCGGCCTATTCGCTCGCCGAAACGTTCAAGCGCCCGCTCTTGGTTCTGCATGTGCGGACAGCGGCCGAGGCCTCAGCGTTTCTGAACCCCTGCGAAACCCGGTTAGAGGAGTTTGGGCTGCGGCCTTCGGGGCATGTCCCGGTGGAATGCATTGTCAAAGATGGCGCCACGGTGGATGCGATCATGAGCGCGATCGAAATGCACCATCCGGCAATTCTGGTCGTGGGCGTCAAGCGGACAAGCGGCGCCCCTGGACCGCATGGGACGGCCTTTACGCTGCTGGCGCGCTCGCGCGTGCCGGTTTTGTGCGTGCCGCCGGAAACGAAACATATGCCTCTCGCGCAGGAGAACGGAGTCTTGGCCAAGGTGTGAGAGCCGGGGCGCAGGAGTGAAACCGCCGGCAGGCGCGAAAGAGGAAACAGGGCCGAAGCCGTTCAAATTCTCTCATTTCGTTTTCGGCGTGCGCAGGGCTTCAATTCAAGGACCGCGCGGGAGGCATCATTGCACCGCAGACTAAGCAGGCTTAGGGGTGCGTCGGGGTTGGCAGCCGGGTCAAAGTCGAGGAACATGTGAGCATCGAGGCAAGAACCGCGTCAAAACAGGCTGTCGCCGCACGCCCGCTGACGGAACTTCTGGAATGCCCGCCGGAGACGGGAGATCTGCTCACCGGGGCCGCCCAGTGTGTCAATATTGCCGCCGGTGAATCGGTCTTTCGCCAAAACGCAGATTGTAAGGGGCTGTACCTGGTGGTTACCGGGCGCTTTGAGCGGAAGGCGGAACGACTGAAAACGCGGCTTAGGTTGGGACCCGTGCGCTCCGGCGATCTGGTTGAACTGGCCGCGGCGCTTGGCGCCAGCCGGCACACCTATACGTTGAACGCGGTTACCCCCGGGACCGTCCTGCTGCTTCCCATTGATCCCCTCCGGCATGCCTTCGACACCTATCCGCCGCTCCGTATGCGGCTCTTGGAAGAGCTGGCGCGCGAGGTTTCCCGCGCTTACAGCGTCTGCTGCATGACTCGTGCAATTCCCGTGCGGCGGCGTGCAGGCTCCCGCGAGGGCCCTTAGAGGCGATAGCAAGCCGCCGGCGAAGGCAGCGAATCGTTCCCCCGAAGGAGCGGCGAGTGCCCCGCCAACTTACTGGGAAATCACAGGTTCACTGGGCAAATCGCAGGCGCAATGATCGATGTTCTGAAAATTCCTGGTTCTCCTGCCAAAATGAGATATACTGCAGATAATCGCCCACGGAATCGGTATGGTCTCATTCCATTCGCATCACCCTCCGGAAGATTGCTTGAACTGCGAACACCGGCATTTGCGCATGTTCTGCAATCTGACGCCCGAGGCGCTTGCCGATTACGACAAAATTGGGATCATGATGAGCCACGCGCGCGGGGCCAAGCTGTTTGCCGAGGGCGACCCGGCCCGCAATGTCTTTGTCATCTGTTATGGTCAGGTGAAGATCTCCTCGACCTCGCGCGACGGCAAAACCATGATCTTGAAGATCGCCGGTCCGGGTGACGTGATGGGCTTGAGCGCGGTCCTAGCCAATGTTGCGCACGAGGTTACGGCCGAAGCCATTGAGCCCTGCCAGGTGAAAACCGTGCGCAAGCAGGAGTTCGTCGAATTCCTGGCCCGCCACGGCATCGCCTCCATGCACGCCGCGCAAGCGCTCTCCGGTGAGTATCTGACGGTCTTTCACGACGCCAAGCGGCTGGCGCTTTCGGGTTCGGCGGCCGGGCGCCTGGCGCGGCTGCTGCTCGATTGGGGACGGACGGCTGCAAACGGCAAGCCGGAGATCCGCTTTACCATGGCGCTCACCCACGAGGAGATCGCCAACATGGCCGGCACCTCCCGGGAGACGGTAACGCGCCTCCTGAATCAGTTCCGTCGCGACCAGTGGATCACAATCAAGGGCGCCAGCCTGACCATCGTAAAACCCGACCAGCTCGAACGCCTCACCGCCTAGCTGAAACTCTGAGCCCGTAGTCTAGTAGCTAATGGCTGGTAGCTAAAAGCTGATGCTGATAGCTAAGAGCTGTTTTTTTTGTATGCAGTCTGTCAGTATCGTCATGACCGTCCTCAATGAGGCGCAAGAGATCAGCCGTGCGGTGGCGAGTCTGTTGGCGCAGTCGCCGTCCGCGGCGGAAGTGGTCGTCGTCGACGGCGGCTCGACGGATGGCACATGGGAATGGCTCGTGGAAGCCCAGACGCGCGACCCGCATCTGGTGGCGATCCGTGATGAGAGTTGCAGCCTGAAGCATTCAGCGGGCCCGGTTTCCCGGGGCCGCAATGTGGCCATCGCCGCCGCCAAGTTCCCCATCATCGCCTGTGCAGACGCTGGCTGCACCTACGCGCCCGATTGGCTCAGGAATCTGACCGCACCTTTGATAGCCGGCGGGTCCGAGTACGCGCTGGGAGGGTCATGCCTTGACACACGCCCTGGCGGACAAACGGTGTGGGACGTGGCCTCGGCGCCCTTCTTCAGCATCAAGCTTTCGCCTGACGAGCCGACCAAGTCGTGCACCGCGCGGTCGATGGCCTTTACCAGGGCGCTTTGGGAGTGTATGGGTGGCTTTCCCGAGCAGGTTCTGGTGGGCGAAGATACGCTCTTCGATGCCGAGGCCCGGCGGCGGGCCAAGACCACGTTCGTGACCAACGCCAAGGCCATTTACCGACCGCAAAACAGCTTCCGCTCCGCCTGCCGGCAGATGGCGCGCTATGCGATCAGCGACGGCCAGGCCGGGGTGCGCCGGACGCGGCTCCTTCGCAATACGGCCCGCTGCGTGTTAGAGGTACTGGCGCTGGTCAGTTTGCGATGGACGTTCGTTCCGTTGCTGGTAGTGCTGGCGCTGGAAGCTTGGTTCGCCTTTCACCGCGATTGGCGGTTCTTGCGCCCCTTTGGCGCGCGCGCGATTGCCGCCCGGTTCGCTTTCTCCGTCGCAGTTCCGTGGGTGGTCGCCGTGAACCAGATGCGCGGGCGACTCGGCAGCCAGGAGCTGACGAACCGCCAAAACGCGGCTCTTCCCGACCGGAGCGCCGCGCCAAAAGGTCAAAATTAATCCCGCCGGCGGCGCTGATGAGTAGAGGGAATATTCATGTCTTCGCGGTATTTGGCGACCGTGCGCCGGGTGAGTTGGATGCCTTGCGCCTGCAACCGGGCTGCAAGCTGATCGTCGGTGAGAGGGTGGTGCGGATCTTCTTCTCCAATGATTTTGCGCACCTTGCGCTTGAGGACGAGCAAAGGCGTGTCCGCGCCTTCAGGGCCGTTGGCGCCTTCGGAGAAGAAGAAGCGGAGTTCGAGGACGCCCTGCGGCGTGTGCGCGTATTTATTAGCCACGGCCCGGCTGATTGTGGAGGGATGCACCCCAATTTCTTCGGCGACCTCTTTAATCATCATGGGCCGTAACGCTTCGACGCCGTGCTCCAGAAAATCGCGCTGGCGGCGAACGATTACGTCACAGGTACGCAGGATAGTGCTCTTGCGTTGGGCGATGTTGCGCATCAGCTGCATCGCGGAGCGGAAGCGCTCTTTAACGTAATCCTTGACCTCTTTATCCGTCGATTCAGACACCAGCATTCGGCGGTATCGCTGGCTGAGGCGAAGACTGGGCAGGTCCTCCTCGTTCATGCTCACGGTCCACTCGTCGCCACGCTTCACGAAGAGCACGTCGGGCTCGATGGAGCGCGTCTGGTCGCGGTTATACATTCGGCCCGGGTGAGGGTCGAGGGTGCGGATAAACTCGATGCCCAAGTGAGCTTCCTCGGGCGTGACTTGGGCCGCGCGGGCGAGGTCCTTCACATCCCGCTTGAGGAGCAGAGGCAAGTGCTTCTCCACAATGAGCGCCGCGAGTCCCATGGCGCGCCGCCGCTCCTCAATTTTGGCCTCCGCTTCAGCACGGAATCCCCGATGGGAGTCCTCCTCGAGTTCGGGCAGGCGGTTGGCGTACAAATGGCCGAACTCCTGCTGCTGAGCCGCGATTTGAATCAACAAACATTCTCGAAGATCGCGAGCGCCGACGCCGGCGGGATCGAGATGCTGGACTAGATCGACGGCGCGACGGAGCAACTTGACAACCGTGTCCACGGCCGTTTGCGGCTGAGCTTGAAACACCGCGGCGATCGCGCCATTCGCATGCGGTGGCTCTGTCTTGGGCGGCTCAATATTCCCGGCATCCATCTCCGTCGCCGCCGGGGTCATGTTCAGAGCGTCCGCTACAAATGCCGCCTGCTCCGCCTTGTGGCCATTTCCCAAAGCCGCCCCGATCGTTTTCTCACTTGGCTCTCCCGAAATCTGCCGGAAAGCAGCGGCCAGCTCCTCCTCGCTTGCGGCCAGATAACCGCCATCGTCGAGGTTCCCGATGACAAATTCCGCCGCGACACGCAGTTGCGGATCCAGGTTCAGAGATCCCAACTGCCACGCCAAGTGATCGGACAAAGTTGTAGGCTGGGAGAGGAAGTTCTCAAACGAGGGCCTTTCGCTCTCTTCATATTCCGGCTGCGTGCGATAGCCGGGGTCCAGATACTCCTGGAAGTACGATCCAAAATCAATCTCGTTGAAGACGTCCTTGGGCGGGGCAGCCGCTTCTTCGGCGCTGCGCTCCAGCTGCGCCTCCCGGCCGGCCAGTTGATCCAGCATCGGAACCGATTCGTCAATCTCTTCCAGGACGGGGTTTTCCACCATCTCGGCATCGATCATCTCCTTCAGTTCGAGCTTGTTGAGGGCGAGAACGCTCACCATCTGCATCAGGCCCGGAGTGAGGACCTGGCGTTGCGCCACTTTCAAGTTCAATTTGGGTTGCAACAGCGCCATAAATGGGACTCGTTCCCGCCTGGAGTTACCAGAAGTCTAATCGTGTGAGAAAAGGCTAAATGAGAAAATTGTCTCATTTCAAGCCACAAGTTCCGGTTTGGGCGGCTGCCCAATCCGGGAATTGTGTTGTGAATTTGCAACCTTTCTGGGTCGAACGGGGAGAGGAGAAAGATTGCTTCCCGGTTTTTCTACGCCTGCCGTTCGGCGCAGAGCGGCCCGCGGGGCCCGATTGCCACACCGGTTACGGTAAACCTTCTCCCACAGGCCGATCAACTCAATTCAGTGAAAATCCTTCGCCCAGATACACACGGCGCACCTCCACGTCATTGCCAAGTTCGTGGGGCGTTCCGGCGCGGAAGATCCGGCCCTCGGCGATGATATAGGCGCGATCGGTGACGCTAAGGGTCTCGCGCACATTGTGATCGGTGATCAGTACGCCGATGCCGCCCGCTTTGAGGTCGAAAATGATCCGCTGCAGCTCCAGGACGGCGATGGGATCAATGCCGCTAAAGGGCTCGTCGAGAAGGATGAAGTTGGGCTGGATGCAAAGGGCGCGGGCAATCTCCACGCGACGCCGTTCCCCTCCAGAGAGCGCGTAGCCGCGGGTGGTGCGGATGTGGCCCAGGTTGAGCTGATGGATGAGCCGCTCCGTGCGCGCACGCCGCTCGCGAAAGCCGAGGGGCTGAGCCTCAAGTACGGCGAGGATGTTTTCCTCGACGGTGAGTTTGCGAAAGACTGAAGGCTCCTGGGGCAGATAGCTGATCCCGTAGTTGCGCGCCCGCAGGTACATGGGCAGATGGGTAATATCGGTCGAATCGACCATAACGCGGCCGGTTTCAGGAGAAACCAGGCCCACGATGATGTAAAAGCTGGTGGTTTTGCCGGCGCCGTTCGGCCCCAGCAATCCGACGACTTCACCGCGGGAGATTTTCAGGTCGACCCCGCGCACAACTTGGCGTCCCTTGTAGCTCTTGCCGATGCCCTCGGCAATCAAAGTCTCCATTCAGGTCGTAAACTTTCTTGCCGCAATTAGGGCCTTAGTTTGGCGCAGTAGTCTCCGTGGTTGTCTCCTGGCCGCGGCCTTCGATACTGACGCTATCATCGCGGCTATGGAAAATCAAAGCCGCGCCGGACACTGTTCCCCGCTCGGGATCCGTGATACGGGGCGGGACAGAAGGTGTGCCCGTGAGCACGTACTCGCCGGTCCGGCTGGCGTAGGCCAGTTCTTCGCCGGTCCCGCGCCGGCCTTGCGAAGTGAGGACCACGTGGCCGGTAGCGGTCATGCGCTCCACCTGGGAGGGCGCGGCGGCGCTGCCGGCGGCCTGGGAGGGGGAGCCGGATTGGAGAAACAGTTCCACCTGGTTCGAGACCGACTGCACCCCGGCGGAATCGGCGATCACAGTTCCCAGAGAACCGGCATGCATGACTGCTTTGCGCTCGACGCCGGAATACCAGAGGTCGCCGCCGCGGACGCGAATCACGGAGGGTCCGGCCGGTGGTGCGGCCGGTCGAACGGCAGCCTGTTCGCTGGGCGGGTTCTTCGCCTGCGGGCCGGAGGCGCACACGAGCACGGCGCGGACCGGCTCGGCGGGGTTCGAACTGCGGGCGACGAGCGTTTGCTTCTGACGGTCGATGACAAGCAGCGGCGCGGAGACGGAGTTTACCTGCTGCCAAAGGCGGGCGTGCCCGCGGAAAGTGGCCTCGCCGGAATTCTGATTCAATTGCGCCTCGGAAGCGATGACGTGGGCCGGGCCCTTGCTTCCCAAGGCGATCACCGGCGCGCTGGTATTTCCGGTTGAAGCGTTGGGTGTGCCGGGAGCTTCGCCCATCCAGGTCGCTTTCACGTTCTCGTAGGCGAAGCCTTGTCCGGATTGGCGCGAAACATCGACTCGTTCCGCAGTCAACCCTATACCGCCGTCGTCGATGCGGGGATTTATGGTGAGGCGCACCCACTGTCCGGCGCTTTCAAACACGGCGCGGCCCGCAGTGGCGCGGAGGGGCGGTTGCGGCTCGGCGCCAGGCCTTGTGGCTGGCCGGTCCACGAGGACCACGTGGCCTTCGAGGACGGCGGATTGGACCTCTGCCGGCTTGGCCGGGGCGGTTGCGCTGCGCTCTGCCTGCCCGGCAGAGTCTGGGCGGGGGTTGGCTGCGGGCGGAGCCGCGCCGGCTGCCACGTTAGGTGCAGCAAAATACGCCTGCAGGCGGTCGCCGGTCGCGGTCTGCCGGTCACCGGTTTGCGTCGTGTCCTCAATGCTTGCGTGACCGGTTCCAGTAAGCGATTTCATTGCGGACGCGGGGCCAAATTCGCCCGTCACTTCGTCTGCGGCTAAGCGCGAGGGAGCGGGGGGCGCCCCATCACGCGTAATCTCGCTGGTGACCACAACTCCTCCCGAGCCGTGAATCTTGGCCGGCTCAACCTTACCTTGGCCGGCATCGCGGAAATCGACATCGGCCACCAGCGAGCGCCAAGTGCGCACCACGCGCGCAGGAGGGGCTTGGGCATTCGATCCAGATGACGGCTCGGATTCGCTTTGCATCTCCACTCCGCGCTCCAAATGCGCATGGCGCAGTTCGCCCTGGGAACTAAACCCCAGAACCGCCGACGGGGCGCTTCCCTCCATGGTGCGTCCCTCGCCGACCGACTGCAAGATCACTCCGCCTTCGAGATTTCCGTGCTGCGGCTCGTTTTTGAAGTCGAATTGCATCGAGCCTGTGGGCGCGGCCAAGTGACCGCCAGTCGCCGTTACGATCGTCAGACCCCCTGTCGCATCGAGGCTCGCCATGGAGCCATCGTCGCGGAAGAGAATTGTGGCCTGGGCGGCGTTGGCTTGCCCGCCGCGGTAATCGGCCGTGGCGGCGCGCAGGCTGCACATTTGCGTATCGCGCTCGAACTCGGCGTGAGCGGCGTGAATCTGCACGAGACTATTGCCCCGCCGCGTGGTCAGCTCGACGGCGCGGTCGAGCACGAGGAAGCCATTTTGCGAGTCGTAGGTGGCGCCGACGGCGCTGCCCGAGGCCTCTGCGGTGGAAAAATTCACGTGCTGGGCGGTGGTCAACACGCCGGTTTTCTGTTGGAAAACCACCCCGCTCGTCTCAACGTGAATTTCGCGTTTTGCCGCCTGCGCGCCCGCCACATTTTCGGGAGCGGCCGGTTTTACCGCCCGGGCGGATTTCGGCGTCGCCCCCGGCGCTTCTTGGGGACGCATGATGGCGATCTCCACAGGCCCCGACGCGGTGGCCGTCCCTGTCTTTTGGTCATAGTCGAACTCGCTTCCAGCGATGTGGTCGACGCTAGTTCCGTCGGCGCTATAAAGCTCGATCTGGACGTCGTGCAGGCGCGCCTGGTCGTTGCGAAGCTGAATTACCCGCGAAGCGTGAATCTTGAACAGCGTATGACCGGCGCGAGCCTGTGTATAGGTCACACCGTTGGCTTCTTCCTGGATATCCGCTCCCAGACGCTTGGGAATGTCGTGGCGATTGAAGGGCGTCCGCCACCGGTCGATGACCAGAAACACGCCCAAAGCGGCCACCAGCAAAATTCCCGCCGCAAAGACCATGGTGCGAATTCGCTCGATGGTGACGCGCATGGTCAGTTTCGCATTCCCAGACGCGCAGCCAGCCGCTGAGCCAGGCTCTCGCCCAATTCGCTCCACAAAAGGCGGGCCGTTGCACTCGAGTCCTTCTCCACGGCCTGGGCGAGCGCGACAAGCTGGCGCACGTTTTCCTCGATATGGCGCGCGCCCGTGGCGTCAAGCTCGGCCTCTTCGTCGAGAAATGGCGCGTCGGCGCCGAAATCAATCCGGACGTGTCCCTCCTGCTCGTAGGCGCCCTCGTCGAAGAGCGGGCCGAAGCCTGTGACCCGAACGAATCGCGGGGTGCGCACCCAACGCGGGTCGAGCCGTGCGGCGTCGCTCTCGTCCCGGGAAGCTCCGCCGCCGGGCTGGCGAGTCGAAGAAAGCGCGGGCTCGTCTTCGAGTTCCCATAGGCTCCAGCCAATCTGAAACTCGTAAGCGTAGTCGTCGTGCAATAACTCGACAGCCTCTGCCACGGCCTGGCGTGGCTCAAGTCCAGTGGTCGCACGTCCCCATACCCGCTGGAAAACCGGCGCCTCGCTCCAGCTCATCGGCCATACCGTAGCTGCATAGACGTAGCGCTCGCCGCCGTGCGCGGCAAAGGCGCCCAGCACCGCCGTCAGCTTGTCCGGGAGGGCCGCCAAACGCAGGTTGGGATACCAGAGACTCAGATACAGCGTGTCCGACATTGCTATTGATATTAGACGCCCGGAGTTAGCGGCTTGATGCGACCAGGGGTCATCCGGCCAGGCGGTTCGTGGCGGCCGGGGAGCTTGAGGCGTGGGCTGGTAAAAGATGCGGGATTGGAGTGGGCGCAGCCGCGCGCGAGGTATGCAAGTGTTTGAAAATAAAAGGCTCGATATGGACGATTTGCGTAAGTGTCTGAAAATAGGTTGCTTATCTTCCCATTTGTGCGTAAGTGTTTGAAAACAGGCCGGATGTTGACTGGCTTCGGGAGAGACTGGCTTGAGCCGCGCTTGGCGCTTGCGCTGCTGGCGCCGGAAACAGAGGTCGCGGACGTTGAGGGCGGGCAAGGCGACGCGCGCGCTATTGATGCGAGCGCAGCGGCAGCGGGATTCCATGGTTTTCTCCTATGACGCTTTCAGCGTAGCGGAGAACGGTGGAATGGCCGGTAAGCGAATTCGGGGTAGAAGTGCTTTGAAACGATGGAGAACACTTTCGTAAGGGGTTGACAGCGGGTGTCCGGCGCGCGTGAAGAGCGCGAAGAGGGCAACGCCAAACGACGACGCCCTGTTCATGCCATTGCCCTGCGGGTCCATCTCAATTTCCGATTAGAGCGACTAGATCCTCCGCAACGTAAAGGAGCTCGACGCCGTCCGTCGGCGCATGCGGCGTGTACACTCTCATGCGTATGAAAAGACCAGGATTTTTGTTCGTAGTTACGACCCTTGTGATGTGGGCTGCGGCGACTGCACCTCGAAGCGCCGGCCAGGCGCCGCAGCCGCTGCCCGATGGGCGCCAGCAGTTCGCCGCGTTGGGCGCCTGCAAGCTTGTCAGCGGACAGGAAATCGAAAATTGCCGACTCGGCTATCGGACATGGGGCAAACTCAACGCCCAGCGCTCGAACGCAGTGCTCTTTCCGACCTGGTTTTCCGGCACAAGCGCCAACCTGGCCGACTCCATCGGCCCCAACGGGCTGGTCGATCCCTCAAAATACTTCGTGATCGCCGTGGATGCGCTGGGCGATGGCGTCTCGTCTTCGCCTTCCAACTCCACCACGCAGCAGGGTCCCGACTTCCCTGCCTTCACCATCCAGGATATGGTGAATTCCGAATATCACCTGGTCACCGAGACCTTCCATCTCACCCACCTCCACGCCGTGATGGGGATTTCGATGGGCGGCATCCAGACCTTCGAATGGATGGTGGATTACCCGAGCATCATGGATGAGGCGATCCCGATCGTGGGCTCGCCGCGGCCCAATAGCCGCGACCTGCTGCTCTACCGCGCCGATATGGATGCCGTCCGCTCCGATCCGGGATGGAAAGAAGGCCGCTACACACAGCCTCCGCCGGCGCCCGTGGCCGAGCTGATCTGGCAATTGAACCTATCCACCCCGGCCAACTTTGCGCGCACCCATGCGCCGGCGGAATTCGGCGAAGAGTACGCGAAGTGGCGCGCCCAGGGCATTCTGCCCTTCGACGCCAACGACTGGCTGGCGCAGCTCGAGGCCGTCGTGCATCTCGACGTGGCGCACGGAGGCAGCATAGAAGACGCGGCAAGGCGCGTGAGAGCGAAGGTGCTCGTCGTCTCTTCTGCGCAAGACCAGATGGTGAATCCCGGACCGGCGCTCGACTTTGCGCGGCTGTTGGGGGCGCGGACCTTGGTGCTCCAAGGGGATTGCGGTCATGTGGCCACAGGTTGCGAAGCCGCCACGCTGAATCCGGCGGTGCGCGCCTTTCTGGACGCGGAGTAAGTAGGTTCGCGGAACTGCGGCACGGATTCCTGACCGTTTCTCCACACATCCGAGCCGTTCCGCGCCTTGAACCCGCGTGCAAGCCGGTCTACGGCGGTTCTCCAATTCCCGTGAAGTTTTGAGGGGCGTGCCGGGTGGCGTTTTCTTGGGAAAAACGCCACTCAACGTTCGAGGTTCTGCTCTACACCAATTGGAGAACCGCTATAGCCTTACAGCGTGGCTGCGTTTGACCGTTCTTGGAGGGCTTTCCGACCGCTCGGGCATTCGCCATCCCGCGCCCTTGCTCGTCCCGTCCCCGCTTTCCACAGGAAAAAGTCTGCAATTCCCGAATTAGGCGCTGGAAGCGGCATGAAAATACAATATATGGGGGTAGGGTGTTGACATCTACAACAGACAGCGGTATTTTTTCATCTGCGGCTTTAACAGCAGTTTCACACGGGCGAGACCTGCAACAACCGCTTCCGGAGGGGCTTTACCCCGAGGGCGAGGTCTAATGGGGGTGGTTGGAGACGGCAATTGACCTGGAAACTGCTTTACGGACTGTTAGGAATGACCGGCGCGAGGACACGCCGAAGAGCCGCTGAAGGTTCATCGATTCGCGGCATTTTACGATCCCAGTTCCCGTACGTTGTTCGACGCGACACGCCCTACTGCCCGGCCGTCACGCGCCGCGCGGAAGGCGATTTTATTGAATTTGCCGATCGAGAGGATTCCATGAGCGAGACCCATTTTCAAGCTTCTACCACCGCATTTCACGGGATGCATGCTCCCGGCGGGCTGATCTTTACCCGCCGCTTCTCAAGGGAGGGTGTTTCTCCTTACGACGAGCTCCAGTGGGAGCGGCGCACTGCCGCCATCACCGACACCAAGGGCAACACCATCTTCGAGCAGAAGAACGTCGAGGTTCCCGCCGACTGGTCGATGACCGCGACCAATATTGTGGCCTCGAAGTACCTCCACGGCCGGTTGGGCACACCGGAGCGCGAAACCGGCGTTCGGCAGCTGGTAGGGCGGGTGGCGGAGACGGTGCGGGATTGGGGCATCGCCGGCGGATACTTTGCGTCGATTACCGACGCCCAGATCTTCCACGACGAGCTGGCGGCGATGCTTCTCACCCAAAGGGCCGCTTTCAATTCTCCAGTGTGGTTCAACGTAGGCTGCGACCGGCTGGAACCGGAGGCCGATGGCTTGAATTGGCACTGGGACGCGGCCACAGGCGGGGTCAAATACTCGGCCACGGGTTATCGCAATCCGCAGTGCTCGGCGTGTTTCATCAACGCCGTGGACGAC
The DNA here is from genome assembly GCA_030041305.1 of Acidobacteriaceae bacterium. Taxonomy (GTDB): domain Bacteria; phylum Acidobacteriota; class Terriglobia; order Terriglobales; family Acidobacteriaceae; genus Telmatobacter. The sequence goes on along the minus strand of JASHOC010000009.1, from coordinate 37,299 downwards.
TCGCTCGATTCCATCCTCACCCTGGCGAAAACCGAGGGGATGCTGTTTAAGTGGGGGTCGGGCACGGGGACCAATCTCTCCTCGATTCGCGGATCGATGGAGCACTTGTCAGGCGGCGGCCAGGCCTCCGGCCCGCTGAGCTTTATGCGCGGCTTTGACGCGTTTGCGGGTGTGATCAAGTCCGGCGGCAAAACGCGGCGCGCCGCGAAGATGGTGATCCTCAACGTCGACCACCCCGACATCGTGGAGTTCATCGAGTGCAAGGCCAAGGAAGAAGCCAAGGCTTTCACACTGATCCGCGCCGGCTACGATGGCTCGGGGCCGGATTCAGAGGCTTACTCGTCGATCTTTTTCCAGAATGCGAATAATTCCGTCCGCGTTTCGGACGAGTTCATGCGCGCCTATGAGTCGGACGGCGACTTCACTACGCATACAGTGCGGGGCCATCAGCCGATCAAGACTTACAAGGCCCGCGAGATCATGCACAAGATCGCCGAAGCGACGTGGCTTTGCGGCGACCCCGGCATGCAGTTCGACACGACCATCAACCGGTGGCACACGAGCAAGAATACGGCGCGGATCAACGCCTCGAATCCCTGCTCGGAATACATGTTCCTGGATAATTCGGCGTGCAACCTGGCCAGCTTTAACCTGCTCAAGTTCGTTACGCCGGCGGGGACATTCGACATTCCCGCCTATCGCCACGCCATTTCGGTGATGATCACGGCGATGGAGATCCTGGTGGATAACTCCGGTTATCCGACGGAGTCGATTGCGCGCAACTCGCACGACTACCGGCCGCTGGGTCTGGGCTACGCGAACCTGGGCGCGCTGCTGATGTCGTTCGGCTTGCCCTATGACTCGGCGGCCGGCCGCGACCTGGCCGCGGCGATGACGGCGATCATGACCGGGCAAGCCTACCTCCAATCGGCAATCATCGCCGCGCAATGCCGACCGTTGGGCTCCGCCACGCCGCTGACCGCGCAGACCGCAGGCGACTCCGCGCGCCGGGGCGGCGCCTGCCCCGGCTTTTACGTCAATCGCGAACCGTTTCTCGATGTGGTCCGCATGCATCGGGCCGAGGTGAACAATATTGGCAAGTCGCGCCACAGCGGAGAGCCGTTCACGGTGTCACAGCTGGACGCACTCATCGAAGCCAGTCGCGACTCGTGGGATATGGCGCTCTTTTACGGCGAGCGCCACGGGTATCGCAACTCGCAGACCACGGTGCTGGCGCCGACGGGGACCATCGGCTTTATGATGGATTGCGACACCACCGGCATTGAGCCCGATTTGGCGCTGGTGAAGTACAAGAAGCTGGTGGGCGGCGGCATGATCAAGATCGTCAACAATACCGTTCCCGCCGCGCTTTTCAAATTGGGCTACTCCTCCGATGAAGTGAACGCGATTGTCAGCTACATCGACGCTACGGGAACCATCGAAGGCGCGCCGGGCGTCAAGCCGGAGCACCTGGCCGTCTTCGACTGCAGCTTTAAGCCGGCAAAGGGGACGCGCTCGATTTATTACACGGGCCACATCAAGATGATGGCCGCGGCGCAGCCGTTCCTTTCCGGAGCCATCTCGAAAACCGTGAATCTGCCCCATGAGGCCAGCGTTGACGAGATTGCGGAAGCCTACGCCGAAGGCTGGCGCCAGGGCATTAAGGCGATCGCCATTTATCGCGACGGCTCCAAAGGCACGCAGCCATTGAACACGAGCCTGAACGCGACGGCCGGCGGCAAGAAGGAACCTTCGGCGCTCGATCAGGCGGGCGCTCGTGTGCTCGCGCATCTGGCCGCCGCGCAGGCGCCTGCGGATGCCGATCTGAAAGCTCTCGAAGCCAAAAGCGGCGAGAAAGTTGAAGTCCCGGCCAAGCAGATGGTAGCTGCGGCGCAAGCCTTCCAGAACGCGCTCGAGGAGATCGCCAAAGCCGCCGACATTCCTGTGCTCACGGCCACGCCTGCGCCGGCCATCCCCGCCGAAGAGCCGCAGGACCTCAATGGCCCCCCGCGCGCGGTGCGCCATCGTTTGCCTGAGGAGCGCGCCTCGATCACTCATAAGTTTTCGATCGCGGGGCACGAGGGATACATCACGGTCGGCCTCTATCCCAGCGGCCAGCCCGGCGAACTTTTCATCAAGATGGCCAAGGAAGGTTCTACCGTCTCCGGACTGATGGACGCCTTCGCCACCTCGGTCTCGCTGGCCCTGCAGCATGGCGTTCAACTCAGAGTGCTGTGCGAGAAATTTGCACACACCCGCTTTGAGCCGTCGGGCTGGACAGGCAATGAGCAGATCGGCTACGCCAAGAGCCTGATGGACTATATCTTCCGCTGGCTCAATTTGCGCTTTCTCTCGGGCGAGCAGTTGACGCTCTTTGCGGGTCTTGCGCCGCAGGTCCCGCAATTGCCCGCGTCCCCCACACTGCTCGCGGAATCGGAGAGTGACGAAGAGCCCGTTTCGTCGCAGCGGCAACTGGCGCGCTTGGCTGAGGAAGTGGCCAAGCGCCTCAACCAGGTGAACGCCGGCGATCGCGCGGCAAGCGGCGGGACCAACCTGGGGGGCAAGGTCTCGGGCGCCGCGAGCGCCGGCAGAGCGGGACTGGGCAGCGGCGGAGGCATCGCTCCCGAATCGCAGTCTTGGAAATCGCCGGGAGCCAGCGCCACGACCACCCATGGCCCCACGCTGCGGGACCGCGGCGTGTATCACGCGGCCGACGCCATGCGCACCATGTACGAGATGGGCGACGCGCCCAGCTGCCCCACCTGCGGCGCCATTATGGTCCGCAACGGCTCCTGCTACCGGTGCATGAGCTGCGGAAGCACGAGCGGTTGTTCATAACTACTTGACTCTACTTCCTCCGCGCCCGGTCCGTTGCAGTCAAGGTAATAACGGCACAGGCGAGCACACTCAGTCTGCGGCTCTTCGACCTCAGGCAGATTTTGACGTTGAGAATTAGGTCCGTTTGAATTCGCAACCCACCAGCAATAATTCTTGTCTTGGACGGCTCGGCCCCGAAGCTCGCCCAAGAGAAGGCTGTTTACGGTGCGACGGTCAACACCGACTTCTCGCGCAAGCTCTGATGCCTTTTGCCCCGGCTTGACCTTAAGCAATTCCAGAATTCGAGCGGAGAGCGCGCTCAGGGGCGGCATTCGCGTTAGCCTCCTTGTTCGCCTCGATTGAAATTAGGCGCTAAATTAGCTGGCGTGATTTTGCTCTCAGAATGCTACACCGCGCGTCGTAACGCGCATTCAAGCGAGGACTACGGCGGTTCTCCAATTCCCGTGAAGTTTTGAGGGGCGTGCCGGGTGGCGTTTTCTTGGGAAAAACGCCACTCAACGTTCGAGGTTCTGCTCTACACCAATTGGAGAACCGCTATAGTTGTGCGCTGGAAGATGGTTCTATTCTCAATGTGCCTCCGAGATTTGACGCTGGATTCGCGCGCTGAACAGCCACAGTTCTACAGCCAAACGCGGGTTTAATGCGAGAACTTCTCGGCCCCGCATCAGGCGAAAAGCCTTGCCAAAAATGACCCCTTGGGCCATACTATCTGGCATCGAATGATTCTTTGTAACCGATTGATTCTAAACATGGTCGGGGAGAGAGGATTTGAACCTCCGACCCCCTGGTCCCGAACCTGATCAAATCATAATCCCAAATGCTTGAAATGGTGTCGCTTAGGGTCGCGACAGACAAATTCTTTCTCCGTTTTGTGTGAACCGAAGTTGTACCGAACTTTTTGCCGATACGAGTCCCCTTTCAAGGGCCTGCAAGATGCGTGTCAGAATACGATTCGAATAGCCCGAAGGGGGCGGTTTGCTTTCCGGGTTCCAGCTTCATTTCGCCTTCCGTCGCCCTCGCCCGGCGAGGAGTTCAGACCTCCCCACGACCGTTCTGGTGCTCTCCAATTTCGGCGAGTCGGAGATGCTTTCAAAGGCTGAGTTGGACTTCCACGGGCTCAGGTCGTACATGCGGGAATCCCGCAAGTGGTTGACGCCTTCATTCCACGCCGCCAGCATCCGCTTGCCCGTGTCCTTGAAGCCAGCCAAGCTGTTTATCTTCTCGCGGACTGCTGAGGTGGTGTCGGCGACGGCATCGCTGACGCGTTCGACAATCTCTTTCTGGCCCCGCTCCGGGATGCCGAAGTTCGCAGTGATGAACCGGGCGAGGGTTTTGCCGGGGAGCCACGTCTTCTTGCCCATGACGCTGATTCCAGGAGGATTGTGCTGGTACCCGGCGTAGACCGATGTGGTGAAGAAGTCGTAAGCGGGGGCAAGGCTGGCGTCCTTCCGGGACGTATAAACCAGTGCGATGTTCTTGGCGTGGCAGTCAGCGTTCCGCAGCGCGTACGTCAACAGCAGCAGCACAGTTAGCTTTTGAAAAGTTTCGTACTGGTTTTGCCCCGGCACGTGCGCCCGAACCGCCTTCGCGATTCTCTCCCACCTAGTTTCGTACTTCTGGGCTGGACGCAGTCCCAGCAGCGCACAAAAATCCTCCAGAGCGCGAAAGGGCTTGCCACTCTCGTCCACATCGAAGCGATGGACCACAAGAACATTGCCATCCTCGGAAAGTTCCGACTTCGCCGTGGGGAGCACCTTCATCGCGACCTGCATACACAGATGTTCGTTGGCCGTCGCAAACGGAAGTCGCGACGACGAGCCCTTGACGATGTGCCGGTGGGTCAGCAGGGTCGCCTTAGGATGCCGTCCGAGTCCGGCCTTTTTCTGCTCCTCAACGTCGAGAAACTTGGGGAGGATGCCAGAGACGCCGCTTCTCGCGTGCTCCCGGACGAGCAGCGAGAATGCCTCTTCGGAGTTGTCTCCCTTCAGCAGTTCAGCGACCTCAACCGGCTTTGCGGGTTCGTCCAGTGCCGCACCCGGTGGAGCGACCTTTAGCCTTCCGACCATGTTGCGGCCAATGACCGACAGCAGAGCGACCGGACTGGCTCCTATGTGCGGTCCGAACTCCTCCTGCAATACCTGAAGCAAGTAGCCTTCAGGCAGGTTCATGCGGAAGATGGGGTGAAGCTCGTCGTCCCAAGGATAGGACTCGGTGCGAACGGGCATCGTCAGCGAGACAAGGTCTTCCGGCGCGGCATCCGGGGTATAGGCCATCACACTACGGAAGTCGCCGACCTGTTCGAGCACGCCGACGTGTTTGTTGAGGACGTGGACATTCAGCTTCATGCTCCACCCCGTTCACGCCGCAAGTCATCGAGAGTACCCGCCGTTCCGACTTCGGTGAAGGCGAGTTGCAGCCCAAGAACAGCGAGGAGAGCCAGCAGCTTGCGCGAACCGAATTCGGTCAATTGGCCTCTTTCCAGGCGGGACAAAAGGGCTTGGGACAGTCCAGATTGCTTCGCTACCAGTCCTTGTTTCAGGCCCAGTTCCTTTCTCCTTTCGGCGAGAGCTTGACCGAGTTCCTGTAGGGTCTGCACCTTTGCAGTATACATCAATAAATTCGGATTCACCCGTATAATTTGATGTATAAATCAAATTTCGACGCTTTTTGAGGTTCTCTACCAGTGGGGCAGAGGCATTCGGATTTTAGCTGATTCCGGAGGCCCTTTGCGAAGGTGCCAAGCCGACCAACAGCACCACCACCACCGACGCCGTTCTTCACCATCCCTCATTGCAAGTTGGCGAACCCTACCTCCTTCACAAAGGTGCCGCAACGCTCCAGACCGAGGAGTGACCGTTCGGCAAGGCCCACGTGCTCTCCACGGCGGCTAGATCGGTCCGATGCGTGGCGGTCCTGCACCTTCTAAGCTGATCCCGTTACCTTCTTCGTGGACGGCCCGGGGCCCGGTTGGGAAAGGCTCCCTCCTTCGCCTTCGATTACTCGATGCGAAGTGCCTGCTGCGGATCGAGGCGCGAGGCGCGCGTGGCGGGAAGCCAAACCGCAACCAGGGCCACTGCGCTTAGGATGACCGGCACAGCGACAAATACGGGTGGATCCCAGGGCTTGACGCCGAAGAGAAAGCTCGCAAGAAAACGTGTGAGGCCGAAGGCCGCGCCTACGCCCACGACAACGTCCACGATCGCCAGTTGCATCCCCTGCCAAACTACCAGGCCACGGATTCGGCTGCGATCCGCGCCCAGCGCCATGCGGATGCCCATTTCCTGAGTTCGTTGCTGCACCGAGTACGCCATCAGTCCGTAGATGCTAATAGCGGCCAGAATGAGGCCGGTAATGCCGAAGATCGTGAGTAGAAGCATGTTGAAATCCTGGCGTGAGGTTGACTCAATGAGGATCTCCGTCATTGGGCGTACATGCGTCACGGGAAAGCCTCCGCTCGCTAGGCGAAGCTGCTCGGTAATCGCTGGGATGTATTGATGCGGATCGCCATGGGTGCGCACCACCCATACCAGAGGGCTGAGGCTTGCGTGCACCGCTGTCACTCCGTCCGTGACCTGAGCGGCGGGAACGATCATCAGCGGAAATGGATTGCGGTTCAGCCCTCCATCATGAACGTCGGCGATGACGCCGACAATTCTTCTGGGACCCTCAACCCACTGCGGCGCGACGCCCTTGGCTATTAGTACCTATCCATTTGAATCCTGCACATTTTGCGCAGAATATTTCTGGCGATGTACGTTTCGGTCAGTATTCATGCGGGATTTCGGCATTTTTTCAAAGGCTCCAACTTTCGGGAAAATGCCAGGTTTTGGTTCCGGCTACGCCGGGTTAGGATCTGCTGGTCGATGGGGTTCTGCTTCGGCCAGTACTTTTCGGCGAAGGCTTCATTGATGATGACAACGCCGGGGGCGGTTCCGTCGTCCTCAAATGTGAAATCGCGCCCGCGCACAATCGGGATCTTAAACACCGAGAAATAGCCGGGCGACGCGTCCATCCATGCCGCGCCGCCTGTCCAGGGACTTTTCCCCGTGGCACGTTCTGACCCTGGAAATGTCCTTAACCGGCGATCGCTTCATGAAGACTGCGGGCGTTGCCCAGGTCGCTCGCGACGGCACGGAAAGGCTGGATGCAATTCCCGGGGTAGAGGTTTCGGCCTTAAGCTCCGGCCTGCCTCTCTACCCTGGCTATGGGCTTCCGTTCAACATCATGGGGCGTTGTGAGCGTCGAAACCAGGATTCACGTTGCGCAGTGCTAGATAGGTCCGGATCAGGAGCGCCGCGCCAATGAGCAGCACCAGCGCTAGCGAAGTTTCGCTGATCACTAGCAACGCACGCGCCTTACCCTGGCGGAAGCCCGTACCCGACCGGTTGCTGCCCTCCTTGAGTGCGGTGTTCAAGTCGGGCCGCGAGGCCGCTATGGCCGGAAAAAGTCCAAAGAGGATTCCGGTGACCAGACAGACGCCGAGGGTAAACACGAGTACTCGCCAATCAATCCCCACAGCCGCACCGTGCTCGCCGATGCGGGGCAGATCGGCGGGGCTCACGGCGAGCAGCGCGCGTACGCCGACCAGACCCAGCACGAGCCCGAGAATGCCGCCCGTGAGCGCCAGCGCTAAACTCTCCGTCAATAACTGCCGCACGATGCGCAGGCGACTCGCGCCCATCGCGGCCCGAATCGCGAACTCCCGCTTGCGCCCCGCAGCCCGCACCAGCAGCAGATTGGCCACATTGGCGCAGGCGATTAGCAGCACAAAGCTGACGGCACCGAGCAGGACAAGAAGCGAATCGCGTGCTCCAGCCATGATCGAGTCGCGCAGAGGCTGAACTGTGAATCCTTCGCGTGGACCCAAGTCATCGGGGTAACGGCGTCGGTATGCGTCGGTGGCAAGTTTGAGTTCGGCGTTGGCCTGGGCCAGATTTACGCCAGGCCTGAGGCGGCCCGCAACGAGGAAGTTGTGTCCCATATAGGTGCTATTCGGGTCGATTTGAAAGGGCACCCAGAGGTCGTCCGGCGGGTCGGTGGCAAACGACCTGTCCAGAACGCCGATGATCGTATAAGACTCGTTGCTGAGCGATATGGCGGTTCCCACGATTTTGGGATCACCGCCAAATTTGCGTTGCCAGAACCCGTAGCTGATGACCACCACATGTCCGCCGTTGGGACTGTCTTCCTCGGGCGTGAAGGTGCGGCCCAGCAGCACGTGCGCACCGAACAGTCGAAAATAATCGCGGGAGACACGGATGCCTTGCACCTGCTCCGGAACTTGGCCGGTCAAATTGAAACCTGGCCCTTGCGAATCGTATCCGGCGACATCCTCGAACACGCTGATCTGCGCTCTCCAAGCGTTAAAGTCCACCGGCGACGCGGAGGGGCCAGAGCCGTCCGGCCAGACGGTCAGGAATTGCACGATGCGGCCGGGATCGGGATATGTGAGCGGCTTCAGCAGCACGGTATCGACGACGCTGAAGACAGCGGTGGTAGCTCCGACGCCCAGCGCCATGGCTGCGATGGCCGTTAAGGTGAAGACAGGATTTGCGATCAGCATGTGCAGGCAGTACTTGAGATCCTTGCGAAAATCGCCCATCGTCTCTACCGCTTGAATGTCGGGACTGAATTGGGCCGGGAGGGAGCCCCTTTTCGTCCAAGAATAGACTGGCGAAGCGGCGAATTTCCATTCGTTTGTATGTGAAGCCGAACGAGAGCTTGGCCGAGCACGCTCTATTCGCAGCGCAAAGCGATCAGCGGATCCAACCTTACCGCGCGTCGCGCAGGAAGGTAGCATGCCAGCAACGCCACCAGGATCAGCAGGAAAGAAACCGCCGCGACCGTAAGAGGGTCGGTCGACGTAACGCCATAAAGCATACTCGAAAGAAAGCGCGTGAGCGCCAGGGAACCCGAGGATGCCCAGCCGCCTGAGCTTCGCGCAAGGTGAACGACGCGTTCGGCGCTCTGTTCGGCGGTGCAGTACGATCTATGCACCCCGAAGAACTTCCAGTGCGGCAAGTGGATTACAAGGGGCGGCATCTTGCTGACCGTGTGTTCCGTGCCTTGTCTTGGGCTCACCCGCTCAATGAGCCCGGTGACTCACCTCGCCGCATACCCACCTGCTTAAGATCGACTGGGCGCTGCTTGCGACCGATGCCGGGGCGCGCGGACTCGACGTCTATTCGACACGCTGGTTCCTCGATAACCACTGCGGCCACGAACTGCTCCCGCCCTATGCGGTGGTGGACCACACCACGGTGTTCACTGCCGTCGAAGGCGGCGCAGTCACCACGCATTACTTCGCCGCCCATTACCTGGAGCGTCATGGGCATCACCGTCTCGCGAAGGTGTGGCTGACGCAGGACGCCGCTGGCGTCCTGCCCTGGTCCGTCCACAACCTTTATTTGGGCAACCCTACCCCGACGAAGGAGCCGCCGGTTCGCTCGCCCGGCTGCCTCGGCGGCTGTAACCCGGCCCACCCCCCAAAAGCACGAGAGCCCCGGCCATCGCGACCGGGGCTCGTGGAGACATAACGCTTAAATACTTACAAATCGGTGCTGATCTCGTGCCGCCCATTTTGGCGGAGCCTCAAATAGAAGGCTGGATGTTCGGCCTTCAAAGAGTAGTCAACCCAGGCCCGGGCTATCATTTCCGCCAGGAGATCGGGGTCCTTGTTAACTTGTGTTGTGTCAATAATCGAAAAATCCAGGAGGGAGGCCGAGTACGCAAAATCCTTTGGGTTGTTCGTGACAAAAATACGACCCGGAAGATCCTCGGCCATAATCTCAGCGTCAGACTTTCCTGGGTGTGGCATCAGCACGTTAAATCCCTTTTTCTCCAGCGGTTGCTTGAGCGCAGTTAGGTTCTCGTCAATTACCAGAGGTGTCTTCCCACGGCTGAGCGCAAGCTTCCCGATCACGCCTTTATAATCGGTTTCTGGTTCCCTGATCTCGAAGCGCATATCCCTATTATGCCTGAATATTGAGCCACCTCACACTGAAGCTGTCGTCCACGCCGCAACTCGATTTTCCCATCCGTGAAGGAAGCCTTCGTCCTCTGCATCCGACTCAACCAGCGCCCTGCAATACCCGTTCCCAAGGCGCGCAAATTCGGCGAGCAGGCTGCGAGCATCGCAGCGTTCACGACTGCCAGCGTCTCCGGTCCGATGTCGCCATCGCGAAGGATTGAACAAATCACGCGGGCGCAAACCGGCCTTGGCCGGAAATCGGCCAAGAGGCACCGGGTTCGAGACTCCCGCGACCATGACCGCCCTATGCTCCGCAGGCCCATCTGAAGTCCGATTGAACCCAGCTTTCGATACGCACCGAATTCAAGGGCGTGGTTTTGACGGAACTGGCGCATTAGGCGGCTGTGTCGGACTAGGATTTCCGTGGATTGAAGGCCCGGGAGCCGGGACACCGGACTTAATATTGTAGGCGGAGATGAGCCCGCTCGTGATGTCGATGTCCTGCGCCGCGTACCACACTATCGGCGAAGTATCGTTCCCTCGCTCAATCACAACAGCGTATCCTCGCTGTTTCGCGTAATCCTGGAGGAAGTCGAACACCTTTTTGGCAACGACTTGAAAGGCAGCCTGTGATTCTGACTGCGAATCATTTCGGAAGTCCTCTTCTTCTCGCTGAAGCTGCTTTTCCTTGGCAGACAGCGTCTGCATCCGCGAACTTCGATCTGCGTCGCTCAGATTCTCTCCAGGATTGCTCAACAGCTTGCGGAGATCTTCGATCTCCTTATTCAGCGTCTCAATCTGCGCCTGCCGGGGCGCGAATTTCGATTGCAGTGCGCCAAAATCGCGTTGCGCCTCATTCGTCTGCATCACAGCATCGGTAAAGCTCACTGTCGCAATTTTCGCCAGAGGCACTTGCGCTAACAAAATCGACGTCGGCAGGAGCGCAACAATCACAAACCAAAAGATACGCAAACGCTGAGCCATTCCCACGTACCGTCCCAAGCGGACCATTTTCGACTCTCCTCGATAGGGATGAACACTAGGGCATGGCGCTGTCCCAGGTAAAGCTCGGAATGTGCGGCGAATTATAGTCCGTGAGGAACGCAATTCCGGGATCGAAGCAAAGCCCGTGTTGATCACTATTGGGCTTACGCTCGTCGGACACTGGACAGGCTGATTTGCCGCCAAGGTTCAGCCGGAACCTGATTGGTCGTATCGTGGAAACCGCACCATCTTCCCGGAGCAATTCAGGCAAGGAGTCAGTGGGATTCGAGAACCTAAGAACCAATCGGGACGCTCCTGACGGCTCATAATCGAAAAGGTGTGAGATCTTGGCTTCCGCAGTTTCAACTGGACCCAACCGCGATGTGGGAATGGCTGGCTGGAATCTTCGTCCATTGGCCATGAGGCCTTTATTCGGTCTCGGACGAATCCGAACGTTGTGGGACGCGGACGAACTGGCCTTGACTGAAAACGTTGGATTCGATGAATACGAGCTTGGATTGCTCACAACCTCGTTCCCGAAATCGTGATGAAATTGCTTCCTATCCACCATCGATTGGTTCAAGGAAGAGCGGATAAGCGCCGAAAAACTTACGCCCACAAAAAGGAAAACCAGGATGCAGGCGATTGAGAGCCTTATGTCGGTGCGAAGCCGCGAATGGGGAGCCTTTGATTTAATCGGAACACCCTCCCTGCGAGCCCTATAAGCAAAGCGCTCCATACTGCCCCTTGGAATCCGGTACCGAAGCGTCTCGACCTTATGTGCGGCGAGCAACTGACCATTCACAAAGCACATCTGCTGAATGCGGACAGCGCAATCGCCGCATTCATTGGCGTGATTTTGAAGGTCATGTAGTTCCATCTCCGTCAGTTCGCCACAAGCCGCGAGCAGACAGTGAATTTCAAAATTGCGGTGTCGTCTCATGCTTATCGCCCCCGATTAAGTATCGCGGACTGTCTCGCCGAGTCTCTTTCGGCGATTGATCTACGAAGCCTCTCCAAGCCCCGATAAAGGTTATGTCGTACGACGCGCACCGTCTCGCCAGTGCATCTCGATATTTCCGCAGCGGTCAGGCCGTCATAGTAGACGAACTCAATCGTGCGACGTTCGCGCTCGGGCAAAGACGCCAATGACTGCTGGACGAGAATGCGAGCCTCTAACGGCGTAAAGATTTCTCTGGTGCGAGGAATGACGAGATCCGGCGTCGGGTCATCAAGTGAATCGCAACAGAAGGACCGCGTCGCACTCAGCGATCGGCGGTAGTTCACCGCACGTTGATAGGCGAACATGAGCAACCATGTTTTAAATGACCCTTTTTCAGGGCGAAATTGGTGAATCGAGCGAAACACATCCAGGAAAACCTGCTGTACTACGTCCTCAGCCTCTCCATCTCCGTGAAGTATGCGGCGAGCCACGTTGAACAACAATCTGCAATGCCTCCTATAAAGCTCGGTGAGGGCGTCAGCTTCTCCTTCATTCAGGTCCTGCGCGAGGTTTTCGTCGGACCTAAATCTCTGCAACAACTGTTTAAGAATGGGCGTATCGGACAACTGAGAAACCGGAGCAATTTCTTGAGCGCACACGGCCTCTACCGCCACGGAGGGCGATTCAAATCTGAGTTTCGATACCCCTCTATTCATATCCTTCGGATCAATTAAATAAAGATTGCGGGCTGGCGCGACTGGGAGACGATTATAGATTTCTCCTCTATTAAGGTATGCACGACAAACCCGAGGTTTTCCCCAATCCACATGAATTTTTTTATGGGTTAATCACTCCTGGAAGGTGCTCAGTTTGGGCGGTCGGTCGATTTTCCGGTCCTGAGCGCGTCGTTGACGGACCCTTCGCGAATTTTCACCTCGAAAAGCCGACTTCAAGGGGCCGACTCTCATCAGTTAAGCAATTGCGCACCCTCCTCTCAGTGTTGCGTGCTCATGGCACTTGACCGGTAAACCGAAGATTACAAGGACTCTTGGCGAAAATCTGTTGAAGTGAAGAATGACCGACAAATCCGACTGAAACGCTGTCAATGAGCGCTAGGCCCCGATCTCTCCTGCCGTCTGGATATACTTGTCCCTCAACGGAGGATGGCCGTTGGAAATCTCCATATTTCGGGAAAGGACGCCTGAATCAGGATTGAGCGCATGGATGACGTTGCAGTTTTCTACTCTCAGCAACGTGAACAGTTTCGCGACGAACTGGTTGCCGCCGCAAAGGCAGACGCACGAGTTGGCGGCGCTGCCCATTTAGGCTCGGCGGCGGTTGGCTTAACGGACCGCTGGTCCGATATTGACCTTGCCCTAGGCCTGAACCCAGGTGTCGATTTCGACCAGGTATTGCTGGACTGGACGACACGTTTGTATCGCGATCATGCCGCCGTGGCGCACCACGATGTCCGGCGCGGTGACATTCTGTACCGCGTTTTCCTGCTCGACAACAGTTTGCAGGTTGATCTCTCCTTCTGGCCCTTTACGCAATTTCGTGCGATCGGACCAACGTTCAGGCTGATCTTCGGCGCTGCCGGAGAGCCGATACCGGCCCCGGTTCCTCATGCGGACGACCTGATCGGAATGGCGTGGCTGTACGCGCTGCACGTGCGTTCAAGTCTTGTACGATCTCGCCTGTTGCAGGCAGAACATATGTTGAGCGGAATGCGCGATAACGTGCTGTCGCTGATGTGCAAGCGTCATGGAGTGGCTCCAATGCAGGGCAGAGTGCTGGACGACCTTCCCGACGAGCAAAGGGTTCTAGCTGCGGAATGTCTCGCTCGGTCCTTGGAACCCGGTGAACTCACACGCGCGTTTCAGGTCACCACGGACGCCCTGCTCGAAGAGGTGCGCCGCGCCGACCTTGGATTGGCGTCAAAGTTAGAACAACCGTTGCGCCTGCTCGTGAGTTCTCTGGCGTGCGATTAATCGGATTACCGTGCTCCATCTCACCGACAAATGCCGTCCCTTACTTGGGTAGAACCGCCAATTTCAGCTTGCGCAGACGAGCGGGATCGGCAATTACATCCATCGAAACGATTTTTCCTTTCTTGATCGTGCACCGGATGGCAATCCGCAGCCGCCCACGTGGGGCGATAACGAATCCAACCGATTGATCCACGACTACGGACCGCGCGACACGAGCAGCGCGAGTGTACTTTAATGCTTCCTTGGCTACGGCCGCCGCGCCGTGCAACTCCCTCGCTGCTCCAGGTGGCGCGGCAACGCTGTCCGCCCGACGCGTCACGTCTGGATCTAAGACGTTAAGGACTGCCTCAATATCGCCTGCGCGTAAGGCTCTGAGAAACGCTTCAACGATCTGTCGCTCTCGGGAAAGATTCGCGTCATGCGGCGCGCCCGTCCCACGCACGCGACGGCGGGCGCGGCTCGCAAGCTGCCGAGCGGCTACGGGCGTGCGTTCCACGATCGACGCAATCTCGTCGAAGGACACCCCGAAGACGTCGTGCAGCACGAACGCGACGCGTTCGGCAGGGGTAAGCCTTTCGAGCACAACGAGCAGCGCCAACCCGACCGATTCAGCCAGATCGGCCTCATCCTGAGGATCGCGAGGCCCACTGTCCATTACGGGAGAATGCGCGGCGCTCTCTACCAGCGGTTCCTCGCGCCGCATCTTCCGAGAGCGCAGGATATTCAGACAGATTCGCGCCAGGACGGTTGTCAGCCATCCCTCCGGATTCTCTACTGCTCCGGTATCCGAGCGACTCACGCGCACCCAGCATTCCTGGACAGCCTCGTCGGCCTCGCCTGTGGAGCCGAGCATGCGATACGCCACTGCCCTCAAATGCGCGCGGCTCGCTTCGAATTTCTCGGCCAACCAATTGTTGCCGTTCATCTGTCACATTCTCCTCTTGCCAACTGTCACTGTGGTGACACGCGAAAGCCGGTCTTCGTGACAAGGAGGAGACATCCCAACATGCATTCCGCTTATTTGATTGTCATCGTCTTGGCCGCCGCAGCGAACTTCTATGCCGCCATATCCGATTTCACACGCCCAAAATGGCTTCTCGCCAACATCGAGCGGCTGAGAATCCCGGAGCATTGGCTTCCGATGCTGGGAGGGCTGAAACTGCTCGGTGCGCTTGGGCTACTCGTCGGCATCGCAATTCCGCAGATTGGAATTGCTGCCGCAGCCGGGCTGGCGGTGTACTTTGTCGGAGCCATGGTCACGGTTTTGCGCGCTCGCTGGTACGCAAATCTGCCTTTTCCGCTCACATGGCTCACGCTGGCTATAGTCTCGCTCGTGTTGGGCCTTATTGCTGCCTGAGCGCGACCAGGCTTAGCCGTTCGAAGTCCAGTCGTCCCCCTCGTTGACTTGCGCCGAAAGCGGAATAGCACGAGGAGTGAGGCGGTACGATCCGGTCTATTGACGCGAAATTGCTGCGTCACTCACCAAGCCGGAAATCGAGTTCATGTCGGTTCTGACCGGCCATTCGGAAACAGCCGTCCAGCGGTCGCCCGTCGCCTTGGAACGGGGCTGAAGTTTTCGGGTTGCTGACAATATAAAGGCCCAGCCGAGGACCGACAGCCAGGATAACAACGAGATTTAACCTTACTGAGAGGCTTGTTTACGTTCGACCTTCACGATCAATGTGAAGAAGTGTTTACCCGGCTCGACAATGGTTTGGTGCGGCACGCCAGGAGGTATTACAAGAACATCCCCCGCAGAGACTTTCTGTGACTTTCCGCCAATGTGCCTGGTGCCGCGAATCTCTCCGTTGCCTGCATCCGTGGGGTTTTCGAGCGTGCCGCCGTACAGAATCGTGGCCTCGCCGTCCTGCACCAAGAAGACGTCCGTCCAGTTCTGATGAGCTTCACCTCCGCCACTGCCATCTCTGCGCAGGATCTCCAACTTATAGTTGCCGAGATCGGAGAGGTATTCCGATGCACTCGTCGTCTTATTCGCCGCTTGACGATTCTTCAATGTGGACGAATAGCTCTTGATGGTGCCAGAGGGCCAGTACAGGACCTCAGACTTGGATTGAGCAAAAGTCGACGAAATCGAGCACAGCGCGAACAATAGGGGCAGGATTCTCATATAGCGACCTCTCAAAGAGATGTTGAATCCGAATTCCAAACGCTCAGCTTCTTATACCCTGATCCAGGCAACTGTTCAAGCCGGTGTCGTTGGTCGATCGATGAGGGTTCAGCAAGGCGTTGTCCACTTCGCGCTTGAACTCCTTGAACAGGGGCACGTCAGGACTTTCCAGTCCATTGTCTTCCGTGCGGTGCCAAAGCGGCTCCCGTCCCGATCCCTTCCTCGCCATCACTCAGCGCGCCGTACGATGTAGCGGCAAGAAGCGTGAACTTCCTACCTCCTTCCAAGTCCCGGCAATTGACAAGCCGTCTTGAGCCATCTTGCCTTCGTAGGTGCCATCAATGGATCGAATGTAGAACTTGAGCTTGCCGTCGCGGAAGTCGGCAAAAGTGGCAAGGAAAGTCTCACCGCCCTGATTCATCGGATACAAAATAACCGTCACTTTGCCCGCGCTGGTCACGGAGACTCTCACGACGGATCGCAGGTCCGGGAGTAAGCCCTGCCACGTGCCGACAATGGCTTCCTGTTGCATCTCGGGCTGAAAGTTCTGATTGGCGAAGCTCCGAATCGCTACGCCTGCGAACGCGCCCGGCCCAGCGGATTGAGGATGACTCGCGGGTCCAGTGGGCGGCGCAACCGCGATCGGCGCAACCGGCACTCGTCTCGGGAGTGGCGCAACCGCCATAGCGGGCCTGGACGGCTGCATCTCAGGTACATCAGTTTTCGATTCCGGCGTGGCGGCTTCGTGCTGCCGATTATCGACGGCGCCTGTCAATGAGGGTTGATTCAGGCGTTCCATAACCACCTCGATGGGCGAGAGCCGGTTCTTCGCGCCGGGAGGAGGAATGTAGCGGGGAGGGTGGCTCATGACGAACGAGAACAACCCAAGCGCAGCCAGGGTGACAGCGCTGCCGACCAGAAATGGAACCGGGCTCGTCCTCTCCTCGTCGAGAACACGAAAGTAAGGGACATTTTCAGCCCCGAGAAAAACCGGGGCTGTGGTAGCTTCCGGAGCGGTGGTGTGCCAGACTGCCGGGAGGCCGATGGCGAGATCGACGATCAGGTCGAGGCAAAGCCGGAACCTTCGGAAAAGCCCTGTTTCGTCGCGGAACCGCTCGCGGATAAGCTGCCGGGCTTCTTCCTGGAAGACTTTCCGGAAGTGCGAAGGATAGAGCCGCAAGAGAGCTACGAATATGCGCTCAAACATAATCCCCCCTCAGGATCTTCCTGGCGCGTGCAACCCGCAAGATTCCGGCGAGCCTTTCGGCTTCGGCCCGCGCCACCTTCCGCCCGCCCGTGGTCAGTCTGTAGTAGCGTCTGCGCTCATGGCCGGACTGCGGCTCACCAGGGTGGCTCACCTCTTCAATGAGGCCCTCTTCCAATAGCGCCTGAACAGAGCCGTAGAGGGTTCCGGGGCCGAGCCTTATACGGCCCTCGGTTTGCTCTTCCACCCGGCGCATAATGGCGTAGCCGTGCAGATCGGAATCGGCAAGCGCGAGTAGAATCTGGAACGCAGCGGAGGGCAAAGGGCTGAGCTTTTGCTTTGGCATAGTGAGCGACCATCGATATAACGATCAACGCTATATCGATTAACGATCATCTCTCCACTGAGAGATGATTGTCAAGCGCTTTGCCCAGATATCGTTCGGCGAAAGGCGTAAAGGGTGGGCGGCGGGTGTACACTAGGGGCAATTGCCAGCCTCCTCCCCCAAATCCTCGAACGTCACCCTACCTCAGTTCGAATCTTCTGAGCGTCAAAAACACTTGCACCGGCTGGCACAGGCCTTGGAGGAATCCAAAGCCCATTTCAGGTGCTACGCCTCGCGCTGAATTGATCGGCACCCTATCGGTGGTTTGATAGGCGCTTCATGCTGCTGTGACCATCGAAGGCTTTGTGAGTCCGCCGGTCTTGATGTGCGCCTTGGGCGGCCGTTGCGCACCCGCCGTCGCAGCCCCCCGCATACGCAACGAAGGAGCGATGCGGACCGTGCAGAATGCGCGGTCGCTTGCCGATATAAGCATCTTCGCCCAGCGCCAGGCGCGCGTTGCCCCTCCAGATCAAGAAATCCGGCGTGGCTCTCCTTGCACAACGTCTGCGGCCCCGGAGAAGGGTAGGCCGCAATCAGAAATCAGCGCGCCACCGGTCTGGCCTACCTGCTTCACAAGAACTGAACCATTGCGAAAATGGTGAAAGCGCCGATCGCGAGCTTTGCAATTCCGAAAAATCTGTCCCATTGACGGTGAATCGCCAGATGACGGCGTATGTGTTGCAGATGTTGCGTGTAGATGGCGTGCGGGGATTCGATTTCTGTTGTCCTCCAGTTTCCAAGTGCTGTCAGGAATCCCATGATACGCGCCCATAGTCTGCGCGTTGACACTGGCGATCGTTCGTAGCGGAGCAAATCCGTGCATTTTGCTCTGCCATTCCACAAAAAGGGGGGCAGGTTCCCGCTTTCCGGGCGTGTCACCGCAATAGGGAGATTGCTAATTCTTGGTCACTTTTCGTAGAGATCCTGTTCCGAAATGACGGCCTCAAGATTCTCGCTGCGGCTGGCGCGGTGGGCGGCCATGAACATCGATCCGCGAGCGGAAACGACGGGAGCAAAGGACATGAAGCCAATTCTCGGAGCGACATCGTCATAAATGGCTTCCATGCCGCCGCGCATTGTGTATGTCTCATGCCAGAAGCCAGTGCCGCCGGAGTCGCGGAGGAAGTTCTTCCACCATTGGCGGTGTGAATCAGAGCGCGTCCAGCGAAGCAGCGAGTCCATGTCCCGCCAATACTGGCGCATGCCAGCGTGCATGGGAAAGAGCGAGAGGATGAAGTTTTCGTGGCGGAGCAGGCCGTCCGGCTGCTTGTCGACCGACTTGGAGATTCTGGGGCCGAAGCCGATGAGCGTCTTCATTCCGGTGATACGATTGACGCGCATCCCGAGGTCGACCACGACGAGATCAGGATACCGGCTGAGGTCGACGGTGCGGCGATTGAACGGGCGTGGGCATGGCAGCTTCCTTCGGGGCAAGGGAGGTTGTCGGGAAAGCCAGGATACCACCGCTCCGGATGCCACACGGAGGTTTCCCAGGGCCAATCAAATGGGGCGTCTTGCGACGCGCCATCGTTGCGAAAAAGGAAGGCATACAATTCATTGGGTTAACGGAGCGCATGCCGCGCAGTCTGGTCGCGACTCTCACCGGGCGACCGGCAGTTCCGTATTCATGGAGCCGAACTCGACCTGCTTGATAACGGCGGGCGATCAAGGCTCGATTTATTTCCGCTAGCGGAGAGTGACAAGAGTCGCAAGCAGTAGACGGTCGCCATCAGCCTTCAGCGGTAAGATGACCCCCATGGATCTCCTCTATGGCATCGTTCCTGCTCTGCTCGTTGTCGTGGGAATTCTCCTCGCGGGCCTTTCCCTGCGCCGCGTTCTTTCGCTCCGGGAACAATCCTTTTCCACCATCCGCAAAATCGTTGAAGGCACCTCCCTCTCGATCGTCGCCATGGTCGCGCTTGCTCTTGGCCTAAACAGCGCCATAAACGCGGTCATCCTGCACCACTACCGCGCACAGATGCCGGGCAAGCTCTATCTCGTCGATGGCCATCGCATGCGGCTCGACTGCACCGGCAGCGGTTCGCCCACTCTGGTGCTCGACGCGGGCCTCGGCAACGACGGGCTCATCTTCAGCGCCGTTCAGCCCACGCTCTCCGCTACCACGCGCGTCTGCTCCTATGACCGCGCAGGCATGGGCTGGAGCGATCCCGTTTCGACGCCTCGCGACGCCGACCACATTGCTGAGCAGCTTCACGGTCTGCTCCAGGCCGCAGGCGTCAGCGGGCCCATCGTCCTTATGGGTCACTCTATCGCCGGAATATACACACGCGATTACGCCAGCCACTACCCTGGTCAGGTCATCGGCCTCGTGTTCATTGATGCCTCCACGCCTTTCCAGAACCGCGACCCTGCCTTCCGCCGGGAAATGCGCCTCGGCGGACCGCCCTTGCCGGTCAGGTTGGTCACGCAGGCCATGTTCGTCCTTGGCATTCCGCGCTGGACGGGTGGCTGCTCGCAGCCTTTTCCCGGCTTCGGCCCCGCACGCGCAAAACTCCAGGCCGATGAACGGTGCCACCTCGTTGTTTCCTCGCCCGTGGGCGAGTCAGCGAATTTCGATCGTTCCGGCGAAGAGGCCATTCACACCGGTCCGTTCGGCGACCTACCGATACTTATTTTCACCTCCGACCCGGCAACGGCCGCGAAGTTCCACGAACCATCCAACCTGAGGGCCGCTTGGGATCGAATGCAGGCCAACCTCAAAAAACTCTCCAGGCACAGCCGTCAGATCATCGCCGCCAACGCTGGCCACTATATCCAGTTGGAACGCGCCGACCTCATCAACCGCGAAGTCCCGCTGTTCATTCAGCAGATTCGCGGGACCGCTCCTCCGCCTACTGCTTGGGGCACGACCACCACGGAATAGCACGCAATAAGCCACGAGAGGACGAATTCGACAAGGCTGCCGCTCCAGCAAAAGCCTAATGGCCCGCTCGTGTCCTCTGGCCGTAATAATCCGCCTCATCTCCTTCGGAGGCATCGTTAGTCTTAGAACCTATCCATTTGAATTCTGCACACTTTGCGCAGAAAATGTTTCGACCTATGCATGATCGTCAATGTTCATGGGCCTTTGATGGCATTGTCGGCAGGGTTCAAACTTTTGATGTTATGCCCTTTTGGGTTCCGGCTACGCCGGGTTAGGGTTCGCAGATGGAGTTCCTTTTCATCTCTTCGAGTAACGGTCCGGTTTCAAAGAAGGCCTCTGGCGGGGCGGCGCTCGCCCGATTCGCAAAGCTAATACGTAGGCCGGGAAGAACATCGAGATATTGCATAAAGTGACGAGCGGTTTCCATATTGGGGCAATCCATTCCAGCGTTACAGTACCGAAACTCGCCTGATGGCAACGCCACCCACGCCCTGATAAAAGGCTTCCATTTGGTATAGCCTTCAAAGCCCATCTTCAGCTTCACGTTGGGATAGTGCGGCGGAAATAGGTCGGTCTGCGTAGGGTGAAAGGGCGGCTCGAACCCGGGATCCGGAACGCCGCCGAAGCTTACATACCAAAGAAGATCGTGTTTTCTCTTTTTGTCCCGGCATTCCATCGTGAAGCGCGGAGGCGGCTGCTGGATTGCGCTGGCAGGCAGCAGGCTTGAGAGCATCAGCCGAACATAATGAATGCCCGATCCGGCGTCGACCCCCTCCAGCCGAAATAAATTTGGCGCTCCGGGCACCGGTTGCGGCTCCACGCTCTGCGCCGGGAGAGTGGCGAAGCATAGGAGAAAAAGCCAGGCTGTGAAGAGCATTCCTGGATTCATCCGCGAAGAGACCTCAAACTGGAGTTTAGGAATCATGCTGATTATTGCACGTCGTGGAAATTCGGCTTCAACTGCTTGGCGGCCAAGACCTAAACGCACCGGTAACCGTACTCGGCCGCAGCAAGCCGGATAACGAGTGGCGGCAAAGCACTTTACCCGGATGCTAGCAGCGTCGGTGATTGATGGTGTTCGGAAGGCCGCCCGCGTTGCGGAAAGCCTCTTTTCTTTCGGGCTGAGGTGAACCTCTGAACGGCCTTCACATGCTCACCTAATGAGGTGCGCCAATTCCTGCCGAACCATAATGGCGAGCAGCAGGATCACAGTAGTGGCGGACTCAATGGCGTTTGCTTTACGCTGAAATTTTGGGCGCTCCCGAATGAACGGCTTGATATTTGCAGGCGACTCTCCGTACATATCGATCCCAATAAGCTGTAACCCCTCGTGACCAAAGCCAATCTGTTCTGTTTCCCCGACCGGTGAATATGCTCCCTGATATAACTAAGACGCAGCTTGACGCGAACGCAAGCGCCATCTGAAGGACTTGAGTTGATGCGATTTCTCCAATTCTACCTTGTCTCAGTTGCTGTCCTTGCGAACTTCGGATGTATCGCTGGATTTGGGAGCACGGAGCGACTCGGTCGTGCGGATTTTGCGAACTCATGCAACTCTGCTGCTCAACCGAAATTCGAAGAGGGGATTCTGCTTCTGCACTCAATGGAGTTTCAGCAGGCCGAGAACGACTTCAGACAGGTCGAATCGGCCGATCCGCGTTGTGTCATTGCTGCCTGGGGCTTGGCTCTTAGCGAAACCGAGCGCTCTGGCGCAGATGCTCCCCACAAATCCCTGGAGAGCGGATGGAACCAGCTTCAGCCTTGGCTCACTCGCTCTGGCGGATCGGAACGTGAGCGGATGTACTTCGACGCCGTCAGAGCAATGTACGAAGGCTATCAAAACAAGTCTGGAGCCGTTCGCTGGGATCGTTACCTTGCTGCGATGGACGCGATTCAGAAGAAGTACCCGGGCGACCTGAATGCGAGCCTGTTTTACGCTCTGGGGCTGGTCTGGACAGCAGGTTCGGGAGAGGAGGGGCTGGCGCAACGCCGAAAGGCCCTCGATATTCTTCTGCCGATTTTCAAGCAGCATCCAGACAATCCTGGAGCAGCCCATTACATCATTCACGCCGCCGATACCCCTGAACTTGCAGTGATTGCGCTTCCAGCCGCCCAAAAATTTGCTGCGATCGCTCCCGACTCACCACACGCCCTGCACATGCCTTCCCACATCTTCAATCGACTTGGCGACTGGCCAGACTCGATTCGATCAAATCTGGCCTCCGCCCGGGTTGCAGCGGATTGGATTAAAGAGGGCCGTGGCGGAATGTTCGACGAGCAGCACGCACTTAACAATCTGGAGTACGCATACCTGCAACTGGGAGAGACGAAAGAGGCTCGGGGCGTCGTCGACCAGATTGATGCATTCGCCAAAATGCCGGGTGGGGATCCTTGGTGGCCCGTTGACGCTCGCATTTACTTCGATATCGAAACACGTGACTGGCGAGATGCGCTAACGCTTGAGCCACCGCCCAACTCGCCCTTTGATGAGAATTTTGACGTGTATTGGATCCACACCATCGCCGAGGCCCAATTGGGCAGACCAGCGGCTCGGATGTCACTGGAACAGTTTCGCAAGTCGTCGGCGGAATGGATTGCCGGACACGGCCGGGACGATGTCCTACACCTTGCTCTGGCAGAAGCAGAGGCTTGGACCCTCTACGATGAGGGACAAAAAAACGACGCTGTGCGTGAGCTAAACGATGCATCCGCGTTTGAGAAGAACCATCCGATTTACTATGCGGATGTGCTGCCTCGGCCCGCATCTCAGATGCTCGGGGACATGTTTCTGCAAATGGGAAGAGGAGAGGAGGCCTGCGCAGCATTTCAATACTCGCTCAAATTGGCCCCCAACACCTTCGGCGCGGTATACGGCATGCATCGCTGTCTGGACCATCCCTCCACGCGGTAAACGCCTGATGAATAAAGCGCAGGGTTACGCTCAAAAGTTGCCCTCATGATGGATCGTGACTTTGGAATTAGCTAAGCGGCAGGAACCCTGATTCTAGTTCGGTTGTGTGTGGGATTGAAATGGGGCTGGTCTCCGTTGACGGGTTGTTACATCGGATTCAAATACAGAGCCCGTCCACACCGACACCATCCGATTTATATACGGACGGGTGCAGCCCCCAAACCCTGCGAACCATTCTAAGCCTCGCCTACGCTGCTCTTCAGGGCAGCCGCTTCGCCTTTGCAACCGTTCTGATATAGCCCACAAACGTCCCACCGCCAGTTGGACCATCGATCGACACGCGTATACTGCTCGCGTGCGGAGGTCAGCTTGAGGACGAGGCTCTTCATCGCATTGACATTCATTTCCGGGTTCTCTCTACCACTTGTTTATGGCCAGACCGCGACGACACAGGCTGCAAAATCGAAGGAAGTACATCAACGCATTGAAGCCGCTGAATCATGTCTACCGCCGCCCGTCATCGTCAAAGATGAACCCAAATCCTGCGCAAGCCTTTCCCAACGAATGGCAGAGTTGCATGTGCCCGGGATCAGCGTGGCTGTGGTTCACAACGGCGTCATGGAGTGGGCTAAGGGATACGGCGTGCGGCAAATCGGTGGAGATCCCGTCGATGCCGACACTCGCTTTCAGGCAGGTTCGATCAGCAAGCCGCTCGCGGCCATGGGTGCGCTTCATCTGGTCCAGAAGGGAAGGCTCTCGCTCGATGCGGATATCAATTCGAATCTCACAAGTTGGAAGCTTCCTCCCAGTGCCGCTGCGCCGGGAGCAGTTGTGACCTTGCGGGAATTACTCACTCACACGGCGGGGATCACCGTGCATGGTTTTCCCGGGTATGCAGCGGGAGCTTCAGTGCCAACCCTTGTTCAGGTGTTGAATGGAGAGCCTCCGGCCAATACGCCTCCAATCCGGCTGGACAGTCCGCCGGGAAAGGCGTGGAGGTATTCGGGAGGCGGTTACACCATCATGCTGCAACTGATGCTCGATACGATAAAGGAACCGTTTCCGCAGTTTATGCACGATACGGTGCTCGCTCCCATTGGGATGAACCGCAGCACCTATCAACAGCCACTTCCCGCAACCCTCTTGAGCAATGTGGCGATGCCTTACAACGCAGATGGAACCCCCGTGCAAGGAGGCCCGCATACGTACCCAGAAATGACCGCCGCCGGTCTATGGACCACGCCTTCGGACCTGTCTCGATACATTATCGAGGTGCAGCAGTCCTTGGTGGGAAAGGCAAATCACATTCTCTCGGAATCGATGACCCAACAGATGCTGACCCCTGGAATTGGAAATTGGGGCCTTGGTCTCCGAATTGGCGGCTCGGCTACCGACCCTTGGTTCTCCCACGGCGGGGTCAATGCGGGCTTTGAAAGCCTATTCGTTGGCTTCGAGCATGAAGGCGATGGCGCGGCGGTAATGACGAACGCGCAAGGTGGAGGCCGTCTCGCCGAGGAAGTGATGAGGGCGATCGCGGTCGCATACGACTGGCCAGATTGGCAGCCCCCGGTCCGAACAGAGGTGAAAGTAGACCCTGCGACACTGGCGCGGTATGTGGGGACGTACCAGCTTGACCCGAACTTCAGCCTCACATTCACACTTGATGGCGACCAGTTGATGACACAGGCCACGAATCAGCCCAAGTTTCCGGTGTTTCCGGAATCGCAAACGAAGTTTTTCCTAAAGGTGGTGGATGCGGAGGTCGAGTTCTTCAGCGATGACAAAGGGCAGGTGAGCTACGTCATTCTGCACCAGGGCGGCCAGGATCACAAGGGAATGCGCAAATAGGACGGAGTAACCCGATGCATCGGTTACACCGAAACAGAGTGGGACGGTTGGGAAATTGCTCGTCCGGACGCCATCCGCTCCGAATCGATGCCTCGCTGGCAGATTAGACCAGGGGGCTCGCGGCACGTGATCGCACGGTTTGAGGCGGCGATACCCATTCTCACGAGCAATGCTGCACAGCTTTGCAGCGGGATTCACATGAGCGAATGCGCCGGTCGGTTCTAGAAAGAGCGCGACTCGGATGAGTTTAGCTTGCCGACCTTACCTTCCAGGCCGACCTGCACTGCAACCTAAGGCGAATTCCGCCTGTCGCCGCCGTTCATGCGCGGTGCGCAAAGTTTTTTTACACGCCCTATTGACATTCTGTAGGAGGGAGAGAATACTGCTCCCTAAAGGCAGTCGATAGGAAGAAGTGCGCATGAGCCAAAATCAAACCAAATTGTTGCAGGGAACGCTTGACCTGCTGATCCTGAAAGCAGTGGGCGATGGAGAGTTGCACGGGCTGGGCGTCTCGCGGCGAATTGAACAGATCACGCGGGGGACCTTCCAGGTGAAGCCGGGGTCTTTGTTCCCGGCGCTCCACCGGATGGAGGAAGCGGGATGGCTGACCCCCTTCTGGGGCGACTCGGAAAACAACCGGCGGGCGAAGTATTACCGGCGCACGAAGGCGGGCGAGCGGCAAGTGGTCCTTGAGACGAAGCAGTGGGCGACGATCGCCGAGGCGATGGCCAGCGCTCTGAAGGCTTGAGGATGCGGTGATGCGACTGCTTTCACGAATGAAGGCTGCACTTCGAAACCTGCTCCACAAGCAACAAGTGGATGCGGACCTGGATGCGGAGATTCACTCGTATGTGGATGCGATCACTGAGGAGCGGATTGCAGCAGGCGTGGGACCGGTGGAGGCGCGGCGGAAAGCGCTCGCCGAAGTCGGCGGCGCAGAGCAGGTGAAGCAGGCGGTGCGGGACAGGAGGGCGGGCGCAGGAATCGAGACGTTTTGGCAGGATGTGCGGTACGCTCTCAGGGTGCTGCGAAAATCACCGGGTTTTACGGGCGTTGTGATAGCGACGCTGGCGTTGGGGATCGGCGCGAACACAGCCATCTTCAGTTTGGTGAATGCGGCGTTGTTGCAGTCGATTCCGGTGGAGCATCCGGAGCTACTGGTGGTGCTACGGTGGTCGGCGCACAACTGGCCCCATCCCTCGGGGATGTCTAGCTTTGGCGATTGCTTGATGGAGGGCAAAACTGGGTTTGCCACCGGCTGCTCCCTGCCTTTTTCGCTGTTCCGGGAAGTCACGCATCGACCGGACCTGTTCACGAGCGCGACTGCCTTCGCAGGCCCGGCCAACCTGGACTTGGCAGGCAACGGCCAGGCGAGTATCGCGAAAGGGGAATTGGTCTCCGGGAGCTATTTCGAAACGCTGGGGGTTTCGCCCGCCGTGGGCCGCGTGCTTATCGATGGGGATGAGAAGAAGGGGGCGAGTCCCGTTGCTGTTCTCGATTACGGCTATTGGCAGAGCGCATTCGGCGGAAACCCGGCTATCGTCGGCAGGGCGATACGACTGAATGACGTCGCCTTCACCATTGTGGGAGTGACGGACCGGACCTTTACCCGGCTCACGCCGGGCAAATCAGTGAATCTGTATGTACCCCTGGCTCAGATGAAGGCCTTGGGGCTGGGCTGGGGCGGCAGCGACTACGATGGCGAACGGTGGTGGCTGACGGCCTTGGGAAGATTGAAGCCGAAGATGAAGAGGACGCAGGCGGAGGCGGCTGTCAACCTGATGTTCCTCAATGCGACGATGCGCGGAGCGAAACCGGCGTGGAAAGCCAGCGACGATCCCCGGGTTGAACTAGAGCCTGCGCAAAATGGGCTGGCCGGATTTCGCCGGTTGCTCAGCGAGCCGTTGCAGTTGCTCATGGCGGCGATGTGCATAGTGCTGCTGGTTGCATGCGCCAATGTAGCCGGTCTGATGTTGGTGCGTTCCAGGTCGCGGGAACGGGAGATGGCCGTGCGCCTGGCCTTGGGCGCGAGCCGGTCGCGCGTCATGCAACAAGTGCTGACGGAAAGCCTGCTGCTCTCGCTGGCAGGAGCGTCGCTGGGAATCGTGCTGGCGTATGCGGGGGCCCACACCCTGGCGGCGTTCACGTCGGAGAACCTGTACCAGTTCTTACAACTTGACGTGCAGCCGGATGCGACGGTCCTGCTCTTCACGATCGGCATGGCGCTGTTGACGGGGATTGCATTCGGTCTGGGTCCGGCGGTGAAGGGAGCCCGTACACGAGCGGCGATGGAAATCAACAGAGGCACGATGGGATGTGTGCCGACACCAACCCATGTAGGCAGGCGACGCTGGCCGGGACTAGGAAACATTCTGGTGGTGGTTCAGGTGGCGCTCTCGATTGTGATGCTGACGGGCGCAGGGCTCATGTTGCGCACGCTGGAAAAGCTGCGGAGCGTCGATGCCGGGTTCGACACACGGAACATTCTGCTGCTGTGGATCGATCCCACACTGGCCGGGTACGACAATGCGCGGGTGCAGAATCTCTATGACACCATGCAACAGAAGCTAGCGGCATTGCCTGGCGTGGTGTCGGCCAGCTACTCATCGGATGCGATGCTGGACGGCGACCTTTGGACAAGCGGCCTCAAAGTCGAGGGTCAGAGCAGCAGCGAACCGGTGGAGTCGCAAATGCTGAGGGTGGGTCCAAGGTATTTCGAGACAATGCGGCTGCCAGTGATGCGGGGCCGCTCCGTGAATATTGCGGACGTCCGGGGCGGGCCGCCGGTGGCGGTTGTGAATCAAGCCTTCGTGCAACAGTTCCTGAAGGGCCGGGACCCGATCGGGATGCATTTTCGATCCGATGACAAAAAATGGATGATTGTCGGCGTAGTGCGGAACGCCAAGTACGACTCGCTAACGGATGAGGATAAGCCGACGGCCTACGTTCCGCTTACAGAGGGTGGAGCGGCCTTCGAGTTACGGACGGCGATGTCTCCGGCAGCGTTGATTCCGACAATGCGGAAGACTATGCACGATCTGGACCAAAATGTTCCTGTGATGCGGGTGCAGACGCAATCGGAAACAATCGACCGGCTGCTGTTCGTTCAGCGGCTCATGGAGTGGCTTCTCGGCGGCTTTGCCGGACTGGGACTCGGGCTGGCGTGCATCGGGTTATACGGCTTGCTGTCGTACGAAGTGGCATCCCGGACGCGCGAGATCGGCGTGCGCACAGCGCTGGGAGCGCAGCGGAAGAATGTGTTGGGGCTGTTCCTCCGGCGAGGGCTGGTTGCGCTGTTGCTGGGATCGGTGGCGGGTCTCGGATCAGCAGCGCTTGTGACGCGGCTACTGGCGAGCATGCTCTATGGCGTCAAGCCTCTCGATCCGGTGACGTTCGTTGCGGTTCTGTTGCTGCTGGTCGGGGTAGGGCTGGCGGCCTGCTTTATCCCAGCCTCGCGGGCGATGCAGGTTGATCCGGCGGTCGCGCTTCGGTATGAGTGACACGGAGATGCGAAAGAGATGGGCCTGGCGATGACCGGCGTCGTCAAGTTGGGCATCATTCTTGTCGGTTGAAGTTTCCGCGCTGGAACGTTTTCCGGGAGCGGGAATTTCCGACCTGTCGATAGCCGAACGCGCAGCGCGGCCCGGAGCCTGTATGCTGGATCACCTGGGGGAACTCCCATGCGCATCATCCGATCGTACTTCCTTGCCTGCCTTGCGGTTTGCGCAGCGCTGCCCGCCGCAGCCCAGCAGCCTGCGATTCCCGACACTCCTGCGGGCCGCACCCTCCAGGCATGGCTCGACGCCTTCAACAGCGGCGACCGTGCAAAGATCGAGAACTATGTGAAAACCATCGCCCCTTCGCAGAATGCGGATACCTGGATCAATTTTCGAGGCAATACGGGAGGATTTGATCTGCTCTCCGTCGACTCCAGCGAACCGCTGCAAATCCGCTTTCGCGTGAAGGAGAAGAACAGTAACAAAACAGCGATCGGCGAACTGCTGGTGAAGGACGGAAACCCACCCACCGTCGTGGGGTTTGCGCTGGATGCGGTACCACCCGGCGCAACGCCGGTGAATGTCGTGCTGGACGCGGATCTTCGCAAGCGGGTAATCGACGGTGTCGAGTCCGACCTGACGGAATATTACGTCGATCCCGCCGTCGCGGCGAAGATGAATGCGGCGCTCGACGCACACGCCACGGCCGGAGACTACAACAGCATCACGGATGGGAACGCCTTCGCTCAGAAGCTGATGATCGATCTGCGCGCGATCAGCCATGACGGGCATCTGCGCGTGGATTTCAACCCGTTCAAGATGCCTGCTCCGCATGAGCCGACCGCCGAGGACCGGGCGCGCACGCGCGAGCAGATGCTGGGAGGCAATTGCGCCTTCGACAAGGTGGAGATCCTGCCCGGCAACATCGGCTACGTGAAATTCGACGCGTTCATGGACGCGGACTTCTGCGGAGCTACCGTGGCCGCAGCCATGGGCTTCGTGGCGCACACTGACGCTCTGATCTTCGACCTGCGCCAGAACGGTGGGGGCCAACCGGCCATGGTGAGCCTGATTGCCAGCTATCTCTTCGACAAGCCGACCCAACTGAACGACTTGTTCGACCGGCACGAGAACTCCACGACGCAATACTGGACGCTCTCCTGGGTTCCGGGCGAGCGGATGCCGACCCAGCCCGTCTTCGTGCTCACCTCTCACCGCACGTTTTCAGGCGGCGAGGAGTTCACCTACGACTTGAAGACGCAGAAGCGGGCGACGATCGTGGGCGAGACCACCGGCGGTGGCGCGCATCCGGTCAGCGGCCATCTGGTGGCGGATTATTTTATGGTCGGCGTGCCTTTCGGGAACGCGATCAACCCAATCACGAAAACTAGTTGGGAAGGAACCGGCGTCGAACCGGATGTGAAGGTCCCGGCAGACGATGCGCTGACGACAGCGGAAAAGCTGGCGGCGGACAAGATTCACGCCATCAAGACGGCGGGGCTTGCGCCGCCCACGGTGATTCCGGGCCGATGATCGGTTATCGCAGCCCTGGTCGAAATTCGCTGTCCGACCTGTAAGGGAACACCACTCAGAATCCTTTCAATGAGCGCTTCGCCCGGATCGGTCGGTGTTGCTGGTCGGCGTGGTGGGCGAATTGCTCCCGGTGCGGCATCGAAATCACCGTGCCATTTGCCCGAAATACGGAAGGCCGGTCTTGTGCAATCGGTGTTTCGTGAAATGAGGGGTTCCGGGAGGAGGACGTCGGGATAAAGTTCCGTGAGGCGCTTGCTATAGTCGCTCCGGATTTTTTCCGGGATAAGTAACGCGACTTCCTTCGACGTGCGCCCAAGACGCTAGGGCATGGGTTCTGCTGCTCGCCGTCCCGACGATCTCCTCCACCCCCACCCCTCTGGCGACGAGCGCATCGGCGATCAGTGACCGGTGACAGCGCCACGGTACGGCTTCGGCGCACATGATAGCGGTGCGCTCGTTCCGCGCCACGCGCATGAGTTCCTCAAGCGCCGTCTCGAATTCTGCGGTCTGCATGTAGTCAGCGTAGCCACGGAAGCTCGCATTGCGCCACCCAGTATTTTGGGAATCGGGGCGGGCATGCCGCAGGCCGCCCAGACCTCCGATGTGGAGGTACCCGACGCCTGCTCTCTTGAGTGACTTTTCCAGTGCCTCTCCGTTGAACTGCGGATTGTGCCGCGAGCGCGGGATCGTCCGGACGTCCACGACCTGCTGCACCTTATGGGCCCGGAGAAGGGCAAGGAATTCCTCGATGCTGCGCGTGGAGTGCCCTACCGTAAGCACGGCGAGTGAATGCTGTTCGCGTTGCGACATCTGAGTCATGATGCGGGTTCGTGCGCCGGGCCCGAGCGCCGCTATTGCCGGTACCGTAGAGACTTCGGCGCGGCGGACAGAGGCACGTAAACCATCGTGGTCTGCGCGATGTTCAAGGTCTCTCGGTACAGCTTCACCTACTCCTTCCAAGCGGCGTCATACTGCCGTTATCGAATCCGATCCAATTAGTTGCCCGCTTCGGACGTAGTCGGTTCAATTCCTTTACGTGGGCAATCCAACCATCCTCCGGAACGAATCCGAATCGCTGCCTGACGTATTTGCGAATCGTTGTCTACGTGGCTGATTTGGCCATGCGCACCTCCAGTCTACGAACGATAGCAACGATGGAGCGGATTGCATTACTAAAGCAACACAATCTACGGGAGAGCTTGCTGGTTAATTGGCTGAAATTATAGGGAATAAGAGGTTGACCGCCATGTTACGAAGGTTACTTGACAGGACGTCGAACGGAAACTATGGTTGCGGTGGTGTCTCAGACTTTGGGGTTCTTTCCTTTCTGAGCCGCCTGCGCCTTTTTTGACGAACAACCATCTCGGGGGAGAACTATGCCTATTTCTCATATACGGCGCGGCGATGTGATCTTTACTGCGGACACCCATGGCGTGATGCACAAGGTCATTACCGGCGCTCAGAAGCTTGGATCGGCCTATGGCCCGGGCCACGCGAACTCGGTGCATGTGGCGCTGGCTACAGGCAATGGAGATGAAGTGTTCGAGTCGGTCGGGAGCGGACTGAAGCAGCGTCCGCTCAAACCCGGTACATACCGGATCTATTGCTATCGCGGGCAGCTTGAGGACGAAATCCGCGATTTTGCGGTGCAGGTCGCCGAAAGCCACTTTGTGCAGAGGGATTTCACGCACGGCTACGGTTCGTACAACAAACGCAAGGCGATGATTTGCCCGTTCCAGAGCCGCTCGCGGGGGCAGCAAGGTTCGAATCAGAATACGCAGCAGTTCGGCGAGGAGGGGCACTCGCACTCAAGCTTCTTCTGCTCGAACTTCGTCTGGCGATGCTATACAGCAGCCGGAGAGATGGCGGGGCTGGTGCAACTCCCGATCCCCAACTCGCACTCGCAGATCAGCCCACGGGACCTGGAGGCTTTGTTGACGCGAGCCAACAATTGGCATGCGCGGGGCGGCGGCCAGTCAATGACGCATCCATAGAGCGTGAAGTCCGGCGCAACGGACCACGAGATCGACATCCACTAATGGGCGGCCCAGATATAATCTCCGCTCACCGACGCTTCGCCGTTGCTACCGCGAGGAGGAGTGCGAGCACGAATTATCGTCGATTGCCCATTTCGCATCGAAGGCCCCTGCAAAAGTCCCACAGTTTTTCGCTCGAATTTGCGCTCAAGAGTCGCACCAGAACGACTGCCAAAGCCCTGCTGCACTTTGTGGCAAGATTCCCCCTCACCGGATGAAGGCTATGGCGAAGCGGCCCGCCGGTGCGCCGCGCATGACCTTCGTGCGAATGGGGCGTTCCGGCGCACCGTCACTTTGCCCTTTAGCATCCAAAACCCCGCCGGTCGCTTCGATAAAAAGATGGTGAGACTTGACGCCTGGCGCAGAGACGAGAAACGAAAAGATAAGGTGGGAGCCCCCGCCAATGCTGTCGGGAGGCCAATAGCTCAGTTCGATTTCCACGTGGGGACAAAAACGCGGGCTACCTCCCCCGAGTCAGCCCGCAGACTTGATGCTTTCGGATCGAGCTATGGATAAGCCGACTGTACTCCCTCTTTGGTTTTCCCCGCAATGTTAGTTTCGTTGTAATGATGTGTGAAATTTTCCTATTGAAGTATCTCATCGGACCGGATTATAACAATCTTGTTCTCTAGTTTTCGCGCCATGCTGCGGCCCTTACGCGATCACCTCCTGAACCTTGAGCAAAGGCTCCAACTTTTGCGCGACGAACTCACGCGGCCCAACCTTACAGCGGACGAACGCAGGCGCGTTGAGACGAGAATGCGGACGTCCGAACTGGCGCTGAAGTATTACGTCAAGGCATTCGAGCTTGAGCGGAAAGGCGAATGACAGCGTCGTCACGGGCCGCCGTATCCGCGCTATGGCCCATTACTCAGATTCCATTTGACGCCGACGTGAAGCGGGCGTATTTTTTCCTTATCCCTGGACCCTGCCATCCGGAAGGCCATTCTTTAGTGGTGGCCTTCCAAACCTGATTCAACTTGACCCCCGATTTTGCGCAGTCCGGCAACGGGCCAAGCCGCAGACTGCGAGTCCGGCCCCTTGGTGCTTTGCTCATGCGCTCGAAGGAACCTATTTCTTTCACCATCTTCATTCCCATCCGCCAAACGGGTGGGGAAAGCTCCCATTTATTTCTGTATTACGGCGGATCGGAGTCGAAGGAAAATCGCAGCCATAGTGGGTTCGAGCGAAAACACGCAGCGAATGGTGACCTCGAAGAGCGATTGACGGTCTCCACTAAGCCTCAGGAAGGCTCCGAGCCGGTAAAGTATGTCTGGGAGTTGGACGAACGGATGACGGACGCATTTTGGGTGCGGGAAATCCTCACGGAGTTGGCGAGCACACACCGTGGCGAGTTGAGAGAATTTCTGGCGCGATGCGTCCAGAATGCGATGCTCGACCCCGCAAAGCCGTTCCGGGCGGTGTTCTCAACCTCTGCTAAATCCTATGATTTTTAAAGCTCTGCCACCCAGTTAACCGGCGGTCGGGAACAGATTCCCGGTCGTGCTATGCACCTGTGGAGCGCCCACATCCCGGTTTCAGACGTTTCTTGCCGGTTAGAGGGGCGGAGAAATTGTTCTTCGGATCGGCTCTAGAGTCAAAAGTACGAAAGCCACTAACGGGGATGGAGAAGCGCGGTAGTGGCCCGCTAATGCGCCGCATGTGGCCCTGCCCCGGAAACGGGGGCGCTCCAGGTCACCGTCACTTGGCCGTCCAGCATCCTAAGCCCCGCTGGAGTTTCGGCAAAGGACGGCCAGACGCGACACCCAGGCGCGAAGGCGAGAAACGAGTAAACAGAATGCGAGCACCGCCGCCAGAGTTGGCAGGTGATTTTTCACTTGACTCCGGTGCGAACTTGGTCGTATCTTTTCCTTGCCTCTAGATTCTGACAAGTCTCGCGGAGGGCCGCCCTCTCTTGGAGTGGCCTTCGGGCACTGATAGAGCATATTCCCCGATTTTGCGCAGTCCGGTAGCGGGCCCTGCCGCAGACTGCGATCCTGGCCCTGGTATTCGGCTCATGACCCCGAAGGAATCCGTTTCATTCACCATCTTTCTTCATTCCCGTTGGCCTAACCCGGCGTAGCCGGAACCAAAACCTGGCATTTTCCCGAAAGTTGGAGCCTTTGAAAAAATGCCGAAATCCCGCATGAATACTGACCGAAACGTACATCGCCAGAAATATTCTGCGCAAAATGTGCAGGATTCAAATGGATAGGTACTAAAAGATGGCGGCGAGTTCATGTGGTTAAAAAAGGACCCACATGGACGGTAAGATCCAAGACCCTCGGCAGCCATGGCCAGAGAATCGCACCAAAACTTACACGATTCAACGGAATGGGCTTCGAGTCCAATTCCCCTCGGCGAACCAAATCCGTCTTAGCTGGTCGCTTCTCGACAAGATCCTTCTTGCATTTTGAATGGGAACCGACCGCGAAGCGGGATAGCGCCCTGTCCTTATCCGTCGCGCGGACCCCTACAAGGAATGGTTATCGGAGATTCTGGAATGCCGGAGAAGCCTGCGTCAGATTGGATCGAAAGGAGATGGGGCTTTTGAGATTTCGATTTACTCTGGTTTCGGAGCTTTGCGTCGCTCTTCTCGCATTATTCGCTGGCGGCTTTCTGTCCTACCGAAGAGCGGTTCGTGAAGATGAGGAAGAGCAATGGGTTGCACACACGCATCGGGCTTTGGAAACGCTGCCGCAATCCGCATTGACCCCCCTAAATTCGGAATCTGGCGAAGATGGCGTCATCATCACAGGAGATGAATCTCATCTTCAGCCATATTCGTCTGGTCTTGAGCGTTTGCAAACGGCCATCGAGGAGCTGCAACTGCTGACAAGAGATAATCCGCACCAACTGAGCGCAATAGAAAAACCGCTCCTCGCATCAAGATTTGCAGAGTTTCAGCGCGAAATAGATGCGATACGAGAGAGGGGGCTTCAGGCATTCCGGCTTGGAAATCGCGGGGCTTCTGAGGGCTTTTCGCATCGCCTCGGCGACAGTTACTCCTCGTTTCAGAACGAACATCTTTTCAGACTCGCCCCACGCCTGGGTCTATGTTTGCTCCCCCCTCGAAAAGGAATCTGCAAGTTTAGCATTGTACGTCGAAGGAAAATGCCATTTGGGCGTCGATCGAGCGCATTTCAGTGCAGAGAAGCGATCCGGCTCGCGCCTCCCAGGAGCTGATGCGTACTTTCAAGCATAGATTTCCCGGCCTGAAGTCCACGGGTGCAATGCTCCTTGTGGTCACGTGTGCTATTGCGCTGTTCACTATAGCGGCGGATTTCGTCATCTACACCATCCAAAGCCTTATCTCCGAGACAAACTGGGTGCAACATACACAGCAAGTACTCGGTTCTCTCCAACGCGCGTCATTGCTTGTAGAACGAGTGGAATACAGGACTCAGCTTTATTTGCTTACGGGAGACGACCAGCTCAATCGCGCCCGCATGAGCGCGAACTCGCTTCGGTCGTTGACTGCGCAAATTGGAACGCTGGTTGCGGATAACCCGGCTCAGACATCCAACGACCAGAATCTCGCGGTTCAAGTGGAGCAGTTGAATCAGGCTCTCGGCAGCTTCAACGCCCAGTCGCACGCGCCCGAGAAGGAAGTGGAGGCGTGTCAGAAGACGATCAGCTTAATGTCCAATATCGAGCAGACTCTCCTGACGCAACGAACCCTCAAATCGCAGTACAAGTCCTTCGCGACAATTGCCACTGAGATTGCCTTTGTCGGATTGTTACTTGTAACGTTGACAGTGCTATTCGGATTCCTGCTGCATAACGCAGTGCCCCGCGGGAAGACCGGTAAACAGTTGATACTGGCCAATGAGAATTTGGCCCAGACCGTAAAGGCCCTCGAAAACTGTGCGCAAGAAGCCGCCCTGTTGACCGCTGCAATAGACGAAGTACAACTCTGCACTGATGTTCGTCAAGTCTATGACGCCGCAGCCAACGGTTTTTGGCGTTTGCTGCCCGGAACTTCCGGCTGCCTAAGTATGATCGGCAACTCACGGCAGATCGTGGAAGTAGTTTCCTCGTGGGGCATCACGGCAATGCAAGATTTCAGTCCGCCGGAGTGCTGCTGCGGACTCCGAGCTGGTCAACCGCGATGGCGAGAACCTGGTAAGTCGGAAATCCACTGTGAACATTTTGCCGACGATGCTCCGGAGCGTTATCTGTGTCGGCCCATTATCGCTCATGGAAATACGCTAGGAGTACTTTACGTTCAGTGCGAGAGCGACGTCCTTATGCAATTAGTGAAGCAGCGGATCGAAAGCGTACATCATCTCGTGCAGATAACTGGGATGGCAATTGCCACGTTGAGTCTGCGAACGAAACTCGAACATCAGTCGATCCGCGATTCATTAACCGGTCTATTCAACCGGCATTTCCTGGAAATCACGCTCGAACGAGAACTGTCGCACGCCGCGCGCAGCAAGCAGATCCTAGCGGTGTTCATGCTCGATGTAGATCACTTCAAGCAATTTAACGATACATACGGTCATTCCGCGGGGGATGCTGCATTAAGGGAGATCGCTAACGTTTTTCATGCGAATATTCGCAGGCAAGACATGGCCTATAGGTACGGCGGTGAGGAATTCGCGATCCTGCTAACAGATGTGACAGTGAAAGCCGCCCGCGAACGAGCTGAGCAAATTCTTCAGGCAGTGGCAATTCTGCCGTCGACTGGACAGACGCAGAAGTGCAGCAACCTGACGATTTCAATCGGGATTGCGTTCTACCCAAACGATGGGGAGACAGCTGAACAGTTATTGCGGCGAGCCGATGAGGCATTATACCGCTCTAAAAGGCAGGGGAGAAATCGGTATTCGATCAGCCAAGTGGAAGCGATGGCAGGACAGTTTGAACCGATTCTATAGTGGGAAGCGACAGATGGTCCAGGCCAGAGGAACATGGTGCAGGGCAAACGCATCTTAATTCTCCACTCCGAGGAGGTGGAGCAGGTAGCTGTGGTCCCAGGCGGCCTGTAGGCGCTTGCCATGGATGCCGAGTTTGCAGGTTCGATCTTGCTTGAGCAAGTTGAGGGCGATGCGGTTGAGCAGGGAGAAGTTTTGCGCCGCATGGCCGACGCGTTTGCGGCTGTGGTCCTCGTTGAAGGCTACATCCAGCACCCAATGCAGTTT
>JASHOC010000008.1 GCA_030041305.1 Acidobacteriaceae bacterium | reverse complement strand
CCATCTGGACGCGTATCTCGATGAGTTCGCGTTCCGCTTCAATCGTAGAAAGTCGCGCCGCCGGGGAATGCTGTTCTACCGGCTGCTGGAGAACGCCCTGGTCACAAAACCATCCCGCTACCGGCCATCGCGAGCAAACGCGCCCACCGGAAAGCACAACCAGTAGTGGTTACTGTACTAAGGGAGCTACCCCACTTCATTTATTTCGAGTAATTACTCCCCAACGTTGGTCTTGCACGTTCTGTGCAAGACGGGAATGAGCATGTTGGAGAAATCTTATACCCACCTCAGGTGCGGCTTTCTTCAACCATCCCACGGCGGTTCTACGAGGGGCGAAGGATTACTCGACGGTGACCGATTTGGCCAGGTTACGAGGCTGGTCCACATCGCAGCCGCGGCGCACGGCAATGTAATAGGCGAGCAGTTGCAGGGGGACGATTTCGATGAGCGGGGCGAGCAATTCGGGGGCCGACGGGATAGGGACGACGTGCTCGACGAGTCCGCCAATGAGGGAATCGCCTTCGCTGGCGACGGCGATGACGCGGCCGGAGCGGGCAGTGACTTCCTGGATGTTCGAGAGGGTTTTCTCGTAGCGCAGCTTGGAGGCTGGGTCGGAGGGGTCGCGCGTGGCGAGGACCACGACGGGTAGAGTTTCGTCGATCAGGGCGTTGGGGCCGTGCTTCATTTCGCCCGCGGGGTAACCTTCGGCATGGATATAGGAGATTTCCTTGAGCTTCAAGGCGCCCTCGAGGGCAATAGGGAAATGAATGCCGCGGCCAAGGTAGAGGAAGTCGTGCGCGGTGGAGAATTCCTTGGCGAGCTGCTCGCACTGCGTGGAGGAGGCGCGCAGGGTCTCCTCAAGTTTGACAGGGATGCGGCTCAACTGCTCGATGAGCTCGACCGAACGTGAGGCGTCGAGACGGCCGCGCAACTGGCCCAGCTTCAGGGCAAGTAAAAACAGGGCGGTGAGTTGCGAGGTGAAGGCCTTGGTGGAGGCGACGCCGATTTCAGGGCCGGCATGGGTATAGATGGCGCCGTGGGCTTCGCGGGCGACCATGGCGCCGACGACGTTGCAGATGGCGACAGTCTTGGAGCCAAGGGCGATCATCTCGCGCTGGGCGGCGAGGGTGTCGGCGGTTTCGCCGGACTGGGTGATGAGCAGGCCGAGCGCGCCGGGGCCGGCGATGGGGTTGCGGTAGCGGTATTCGCTGGCGTAATCGACGTCGACGGGGAGGCGGGCGAGGCGCTCGATCATGTACTTGCCGCAGAGGGCGGCGTGCCAACTGGTGCCGCAGGCGGCGATGCTGATGCTGGAGGCGCGGGCCAATTCTTCGTCGGGGATCTCCATTTCGCCGAGAAAGACGGAGCCCGAATCCAGGGAGACGCGGCCCAGCGTGGTGTCGCGGATGGCCTGGGGCTGCTCCCAAATTTCTTTGAGCATGAAATGCTTGTAACCGCCTTTTTCGGCCTGGATGGGGTCCCATTGAATGCGGG
Source organism: Acidobacteriaceae bacterium (assembly GCA_030041305.1). Classification (GTDB taxonomy): domain Bacteria; phylum Acidobacteriota; class Terriglobia; order Terriglobales; family Acidobacteriaceae; genus Telmatobacter. The sequence goes on along the minus strand of JASHOC010000008.1, from coordinate 3,305 downwards.
TGAGGGGACGGTGGACGGGGTGGCTATCGAAATCGGTGAGGGTGACGCCGGCCGGGGTGAGGATGGCCATGTCGCCGTCGGAGAGGAAGTAGATATCGCGGGTGTGGTGGAGGATGCCGGGGACGTCAGAGGCGACGAAGGACTCGCCTTCGCCGACGCCGATGACGACCGGCGGACCGAGGCGGGCGGCGACGATCTTGTCGGGCTCGGCGGCGGAGAGGATGCCGAGGGCGAAGGCGCCGGTGAGGCGCTGGAGAGCGCAGCGGACGGCGGCTTCGAGCGAAACGGCAGAACCGGCTGCGGCGGCTTGGTTCTGCACCTGTTCGATGAGGTGGGCGATGATCTCGGTGTCGGTTTCAGTGACGAACTTGTGGCCCTTGGCGGCAAGTTCGTGCTTCAGTTCGAGGTAATTTTCGACGATGCCGTTGTGCACCACGACGATGCGGCCGGTGCAGTCGCGGTGGGGATGGGCGTTTTCTTCGGTGGGCCGGCCATGGGTGGCCCAGCGGGTATGGCCGATGCCGAAGCTGCCATCGAGGGGGCGGTCGCGCAGGGCTTCTTCGAGGTTTTGCAGCTTGCCGGGAGCGCGAAAGACCTGGAGCGTGGAGCGCGAAAGGCTGCCGATGGCGATGCCTGCCGAGTCGTAGCCGCGATATTCAAGCCGGCGCAGCCCGTCAATGATGACGGGCACAACCTTCCTCGGACCCACGTAGCCCACAATGCCGCACATGGGTTGATTGTATGCGAGGCGGTTGCAGGACGGCCCGGCGAGGGCCTAAGCGTTTAGGAGTCGTCCGCGTCGTCCTCGTTTTCCGCGTCGCTGTCTTCGGCTGACTCTTCGAGAGGATCAACGCCGCCATGGAGCCCGACAAAGGTGCGACGGTGGAGGCAGTGTTTGCGGTAGTCACACTCCTTGCAATCGTCGGGGAAGTCGCAGCCGAGTGTTTCCGGGCCCAGCTCCTGGCCATCTTTGGTGAGGGTCACGGAAGGGACGGTGAGTTTGCCGATGAAGGGTTCGCCGCGGGGAACGTTTTGCGAGGCGATCTGGAGGCCGTAGAGGAAGAGTCCGGCGTACTTGGGATCGAGTTTCTTTGCGCCCAGGGCTTTGAAGACCATGCCGAGCGACAGTTGAATGGCGAACTGGTCTTCAGGGAAGGGCAGCTCAAGGGGCCAATCGTCTTTTTTGGTGTGCTTTTGGAGGGCGAAACGGTGGAGACGGTTATGGAAGTAGCAATAGGGCGCGTTGCGCATGGCCATACCATGGCACTTGTTGCCACTGGGCATGACGTGACGACATTCTGGGTGCATTTGCAGGATCCTTTCCTACCCCTCCCCCCATTCTGTCAATAAGCGGCCTGTTTTCAGGTGGATACGCCGACGAAGCCGACGCAAATATAAGAAAACAGGTCAATTATTGACAGATTTAGGAAAACAAAGGGTTTACGAGCGGTTTTTCGGTTCGTCGCCAGGGTTCAAAGCAGATTTTGACGTCGCCGGAAGGCGATTCCCGTTGCGAATTCGGAGACGAAACGGCCCCGATGGGCGCGGAAATCTCCGTACCGCCGGTGATGCGCATCTGCTTTTTCCGCCTGGATATTTCCAGTATGGCGAAAAGCGCGAAATTACCGGTAAATTCGGAAAAAATATTTTTCGGTGCGGGTCAGCGGGTCGGCGAGAGCCAAACAGGGGCCGGCGGCTGCCGGGTAGGGGAGGGAACCGGCCGGCGGGAGGGGTTGGGGCCCGCGTCGAGGCGTCCCGCGCCCGTTTCTTACAGCCTATTGGGGAAATCTCCAGCTTGCCTGCAATGCCGAGCGCTTACCGGTTCCCGATCCAGATTTCGATGTGTGTGCTAACGCCGCCAGATCGGGAGCGTCTCGGGAACAGATTTTCGGAGTTCCAGCAACTGATCATGATGGGGGCTGTAGCGACAGACCGGATCGATGGCTTCGGCATTGCCTGTAATCATAAATGCCTGGCAGCGGCAGCCGCCGAAGTCACCTTCCTTTCTGGGGCAGGCGCGGCAGGTGTCGGACATCCAATTCTCTCCGCGGAACCGTTGGAACGCTGGAGAAGACTTCCAAATCCAGGCGAGGTCATGTTGGCGCACATTGTCGAACGTCAGGTTGGGAATGACCGCGGCAGAGTGGCAAGGCAATGCCTGTCCACCCGGGTCTATCAGCATCATCTGTCGTCCCCACCCACCCACGCAGGCTTTGGGAAAGCTGCCGAAGTAGTCTGGAACAACGGCTTCAAGGTGGATCTTGCCTTTCAATCTTTGCTTCGCGGCCTCAACGAGGGCCAGAGAGCGATGCACTTGCTCTTCGGTGGGCATGAGGAGAGAGCGATTCTTCAAAGCCCATCCATAGTACTGTACGTGTGCAATCTCGAGTCGATTGGGGGCGAGGGCCTCAGCCATGGCGATGAATGCTTCGAGCCGGTCAAGGTTCATGCGATGAACGACCAGGTTGATGGTGAAGGCCAGGTCGAACTTCTTGATCATCGGCGCCAGCGCCATTTTGATCGCGTGTGCTCGCGTTCCCGCGATGTGATTGGCTGAGACCTCATCGATATCCTGAAAGCTGAGTTGCAAATGCTCCAGTCCTGCATGGACCAGCGTAGCCAGGCGTTCTTCCGTAAGCCCAACCCCTGACGTGATCATGTTGACATAGAGGCCGGCTTCCCGGCCGGCCGCGATGAGCTGACCAAGATCTTTACGAGCAAGAGGCTCGCCACCCGTGAGGTGGAGATGCAAGACACCCATCTGAGCGGCCTGGTGGAAGACGCGTGTCCACTCTTCGGTCGAGAGTTCGGATTCGGCGCGTTGCATCCCGATCGGATTCGAGCAATAGAGGCAGTGCAATGGGCAGCGGTGCGTCACCTCGGCGATCAGCGAGAGCGGAGACGCGAGGGGGACCGAAGTTTCGCCGCTCAGTGTCATCTTCAAACCCTCACTATGCCGCGTTCTTCCATACGCTCCAACAGTCTCAGCACATCGCCTTGCACTTCATTGGCGTCCGCATCCGTGTATTCCCTGAGCAGATCTGCGATGATCGCCGTCACGCTCTGCTGACCATCCAGTCGAGCTAGAATATCGCGCGTTGGGCCAGTCAGATTCAGCGTACCCTCCGGCACCAGCAGCACATCCTGGGTCGGGTGCAGGCGGCAGCCGGGCGCAAGCCGTGGAGTTGAAGTCAGGTCCATCATCAGATCTTTAGTACCTATCCATTTGAATCCTGCACATTTTGCGCAGAATATTTCTGGCGATGTACGTTTCGGTCAGTATTCATGCGGGATTTCGGCATTTT
>JASHOC010000072.1 GCA_030041305.1 Acidobacteriaceae bacterium | reverse complement strand
GACTATCTCGAGATCCCTGTCGCCGTCGAGAATGTCAGTTCTTACGCGGAGTTTACCGATTCCGAGATGACGGAGTGGGAGTTCCTGACCGAAGTTGTCGAACGCGCCGACTGCGGCATTCTCCTCGACGTAAACAATATCTACGTCTCGGCCATGAACCACGAGTTCAACCCGCTCGATTACGTGAATGCAGTTCCTGCGCATCGCGTGGCGCAGATTCACATCGCCGGCCACTCGAAATACGAGAAGTACATCCTCGATACCCACGACCATCCCGTGATCGAGCCGGTGTGGGGTCTCTACGCGCGGGCCATTGAGCGCTGTGGGCCCACTCCGACCTTGCTCGAGTGGGACGACCGCATCCCCACATTTGACGAGGTCCATGCCGAAGCAAAGAAAGCGGAACGGTACCTGAACCGTCGAGCCCCACAGCTGACCGAGGCCGCGCAATGAGCTATACGCCAGTGACACAGCCTCCGATGGATCTACTCACCCTGCAGCGCGTAATGTCCGCGGCTGTCACGCAACCGCTCACACGCGACGAAGGAATGCGCGCCCGGACTCCTGATGGCCGTTCCATGACCGCCGTCGCCAATTCCTTTATCGCGCCCAACAGCCGGCTGACTGCATTTGAGCGCCTCGAAATCTACAACCGCCAGTACTGGTTTCGTGTGCTGGGCGCACTCGCCGAGGATTTCCCTGCCGTTCGCGCCGTGGTAGGTTCAGAACGGTTCAAGCTGATCTCAGTCGCGTACTTGACCGAACATCCTAGTCGCTCATTTACGCTGCGTAATCTGGGCTCGCGCTTCCCGAAATGGCTGGCCGCACATCCCGAGCAGACAGGCCGGCGGCATAAGTTGGTCGTCGATGTGGCGCACATCGAATGGGCTTTCGTCGAAGCCTTCGACTCGGCGGAACGAGAACCGCTGACTCTCGGCCAAATCGCGGTCCTCGATGGGGATTCGCGGCTGGCGCTTCAGCCGCATATGCAGCTCTTAGCTCTGAGCTTTCCGGTCGATGACCTGGTGCTGGAATTGCACAAACGGCAAAAACGCCAGGCGACCGAGGCTGGTATCGAAATCGAAGAACAGCATGAGAAGCCCATCGAGCTGCCCCGCCTGCGGAGCCGCGCAACCTGGGTCGCCGCGCATCGCGTAGACCTCAGTGTTTACTATCGCCGACTCGGGCGCGAAGAGTTCAGAGTGCTCTCGGGAATCCACCACGGCATGACACTTGCTCAGTCCATCGAAGCTGGATTTATCGATTCGACAGTCCCCTCGAAACGGCAGGCTCAGAGAATTCAAGAGTGGTTCGCGACCTGGGCCGAACTCGGCTGGATCTGCGCGCCGGAACTGGAATCGCTGATCAAGTCCTGAGCCTTGTTGTCATGCCAGACGGGCCTGTTGCAGTTTTCAATTTTCGTGACGATTGACAAGAATTAGCGGCTCACACCGAGCTTGCAAGGAGTTTGAATGCGCAAATTGACCAGTTTGGTTGGAAATGTGTATTCCCGATACGCCCGCACTCTGGCTTCTCTCCAAACGCTGCTCCTGCTCGCCATTCGCCTCTACTGGGGCTGGCAATTCATGCAGGATGGCTGGGGGAAACTCACTCATCTCAGCCGCGTAACGAGCTTCTTCGCATCATTGAGTCTCCCCATGCCTGGAACCACTGCGCTCTTCGTCGCGCTGGTCGAACTTGTCGGCGGCATTCTGTTCGCTTGCGGCATCGCCTCGCGTCTCGTCTCGCTGATCCTCTTCGTCAACATGACGGTAGCCTACCTCAGCGTCCCCGACGATCGCGTCAATTTCTCGCACATCTTTTCGAATCCCAGTGACTTTTATGGCGCCACGCCCTACACCTACTGGTTTGCCGCGCTCCTCATCTTGATTCTTGGGCCAGGTTTCGTCGCGGCAGACACCTGGCTTGCGGGGCTCTGGGCAAGGAGAAAGATTGCCTAAATGTGACTAAACGTCTTAGGTGCCTCACGCAGAGACTGCGCCGGTCCGAGCCGGCTACTTTTTCATATGAGTATCTTAGACGCCATAACTACTCGGCCTTGACAGTTCTGATGTCTACGGCCGGGTTTGCTGGAGCTCTCATGAGTAGAACGGTCGGCCTGCTTTTGTTTGCATTGAGTGCGACTTGCCTTTATGCGCAGACTCCAACGATTTCGCAATCTCGATCGGGATCGATCGATCTGAGTCACGGCTGGGTCACACACGAAGGGGATAATCCGGCCTGGGGCACCTCAGATATAGACACCGGTACATGGTCGCCGGTCGATCTAGATGATATGGGTCCAGCGAAAAGTGGCTGGCGCTGGTATCGCAAAAGGATCCAGTTTCAGCCCAGTTTCGCCGATGCTTCGTTACTGCTCGAAGGGGCCGACGGAACTTACGAGATTTTCGTTAACGGGAGTCGTCTGCCGGGCGCTAGCATACATTCGGCTTTCAACGTTTCACGGCCCACAGAGCGTGCCTTTGCTCTACGCGTAGGAAACAGCGACTACACAATTGCTCTTCGAACTCACGCGCCAGCGAACTACGTCGACTACAAGCTCCCTCTGTTCCTTTCCGCGACCATCGGAATGCCAGCCGAGATCGAGTACCAGCGTGCGGCGGTTCAGGCCGAAAGGCTCAATGGTGTTTGGCCTTCGATTGCCATCAACATTTTGCTTTGTCTTGCGGCCATCGGTGTGCTCTGTCTCTTTCTCGGTCAGCACAGTCACCGCGACTATCTGTACCTCGGACTCTATCTTTTTGCTCTCGGCCTGGCCAATGGCTTGTGGAACCTTCAACAGGCGGGTGTCGCACCGACTTCGTGCAACGTGCTTGTCGCTGACCCGCTGATTTATGTCTATTCGATACTTCAGATCGAGTTCACCTTCAGCTTTGTTGGCAAACACCCGAGCCACGCGCTTAGAATCTACCAAGCCGCGCTCCTCTTGTGCTGGATTTTCGCCGGCCTATGCTGGACTAATCACCTTCCCGTTGATACCTACGCATTGATCGAGGCGGCGATCACTATTCCCGTCGCAATCATGCTGATGACGCTGCTCCTCGTGTGGTATCGCCGCGGCAACCGCGAGGCGGGCTGGCTGATCCTCCCAAGTTTGTTGCCCCTCCTGGCTGGTGGCCTTTTCGATTTAGGTACCACCTCAATTGTGCTTGGCTGGCAGAGATTCGACTTTCTCGATTCCCCGATTGCCGTCGGTTTGCTCGAGCTTCAAATCACGGATTTGGCCAATCTCCTCTTCCTTATCTCAATCCTGGTCGTCCTGTTCTTTCGCATTACGCGCGTCAGTCGCGAGCAGGCGCGCGCCGAGGCAGAGTTGGAAGCTGCTCGCGAAGTTCAGCGACAACTTGTCCCCGCCGTTCTACCCCCCACCCGAGGCCTTCGGATTGAGACTGCTTTTCTACCGGCTCATGAGGTTGGTGGAGATTTCTATCAGGTTCTACAACAGTCCGATGGCGGCACACTGATCGTTGTCGGCGATGTAAGTGGCAAAGGGTTGAAAGCGGCGATGACAGGCGCTCTCGCTATCGGGTCGCTTCGCACTCTCGCCGGGGAGGGGTTGAAGCCAGCGGAGCTGTTTACGCGCCTCAATCAACAAATCAATTCTGCCCAAAAAGGTGGATTTGTGACATGCATTGCGCTGCAAGTCACATCTGATGGGAGAGCGACTTTTGCCAATGCAGGACACCTGCCGCCATATATTAATGGAACGGAATTCGCTCTTGAGGCAAGTTTCCCTCTGGGAATCTTCCCCGG
>JASHOC010000071.1 GCA_030041305.1 Acidobacteriaceae bacterium | reverse complement strand
ACGAGGCAACCATGGAAGACCTCAACGCACCGGCAACCAAAGGCGACCTCCAGCAGCTCAAAGGCGAACTTACAGAGAGTATGCAACACCTCGAAGATCGCCTCACCGAAACCATGCGCGACATCCAGACCGAGATGCTCAAGGCCTTCTACAACTACGCTCAATCGGCCGACCTCCGGATGAAGGACAACGAAACCGTCACCCACGGGCTCCGCGAACGCCTCGGCGTCGTCGAATCGCGCCTCACGGAAATCGAAAAACGCCTCAACATGCCTCCCGCAGCGCGATGATGGCGCGCCCCGTCCAAACCCCGCGCCATCAGGCGCAGCGTTCGCCCCGCGCTTCAGCGTGGGGTATGGGCGCATTTAGAATGGGGAGCCCCGTAGGGACGGTGCCCGCACCCATTGACATGTGTATACGTTTGTGCTGACATAGTTCCGTGCTGTGGCCGGGAATGAGTTCCAGTTCGAGTGGGATGCTGCCAAAGCCGAAGAAAATCTGAAAAAGCATGGTGTCTCATTCCTAACCGCGGCGGCCATCTTCCTCAACGAGAGACTGGAACGAATCGACGACCGAGAAGATTACGGCGAGGCGCGATGGATCGCGCTCGGCCGGGTGCAAACGGAGGTGTACCGTGTCGTCTACACAAGGCGTGGCGAAAACCTCGCCCGCATCATCAACGCCCAAAAGGCGAGCCGTCATGAAGAAGAAATCTACTATCGTGCGACATTCCCTTAGCGAGATCGAGGCCATGCGCGCCCGCGGCCTCGACAAAACCCGCGCCGACGCCCCGCCGGCCGAATCGCTCGGCGAAGACTTCTGGAAATCCGCCCGTGTCGTCCTGCCGCCCGGCAAGACCTCTGTACACCTGCGCCTCGACAGCGACGTGGTTGAATGGTTCAGGTCGCGCGGCAAAGGCCATCTCACCCGTATGAACGCCGTCCTCCGCGCCTATGTCGAAGCCCAAAAGCGCAGCGCCTGAAACTCGCGGGTAGCCCAACGTCTCACGATCTCCAAAGCGCGAATGCGGCCGTCCCGGGTTCTGGGGGAAAACCGGGAGCGGAGTCGAGTGGCCCAGTCAGGCGCGCGAGCCATCCTTTGTCAACCCCTCCCACCCCGGCAAACCGCCTATCTCATTGAAAAACCACAAGCGATTCCCTGCCCCACATTGCCGAAAATTTCCCGGTCTTGCCCCATACTTAAACCAAACAACGCTTCCGGAGGGGATGGCATTTAACTCGTTTATTTCCCACAGTTGCGAAATCGGCCCAATGGAATCAAACACTTACGGAGGGTAAAAGTATAAGCCCTTTAGAATCCATACTTACGTAAACAATTTGACTGCAGTGGGGGTGGGGGACCTACCGCAATGCGGTACAACTTGTCGAAGCCAAGTCTCAAGAACGCCGCCTGGCGCCGGGGTCTCGCTTCCGGAACCCGGAAAACACCAGCCGACCCCGGTCACTCCACGCGCGCCGCAGACGCAGCGTTCGTTAGCCCGCGCCTCGGCGTGGGCAAGGCGGACGGAGAACAGAAGAGAATTGGGGGCCGCGTAGGGACAATGAATGCACGCGTATTTTGGGAAGCGGTGGCGAAGTATCGGGCTGGAAGAGCGGGCCGTCGGACCGCAAGCCGCCGCGCCGTCTGCGAAAGGCCCACCACCCCCTTTTAAGCGCCGCAAATCGGGTGTATTTTGTTGGTGGGTCACTTTGCACACCCCGGCGTAAGGGACCATCCGGGGTAAGAGACGGACCCGCTCCGAAACGATCAGTGCCGGCCGCCGTCGAAGCGACAGGCCTCTGGACTGCGCCGGGAGAGGAGATGGCCATGAAACTGCCATGGATAACCGCGATTGCTCTGGTCGCTTCGTTCCCGCTCGTTGCCCAAAGCCAATCCGGGGCGAGCTTCGGCATCGCCTCCATACAATCCTCGCCGGCCCAGCTTTCCCGGGTAAATCGTCCGTCCGCATGCCCGGTCGATCTGCGCGCGCAGCATCTGGCCGCAACAGAAATGGTGAAGACCACCGGAAAGGCGGCGCCCAAGGGACCGGGTCAAAGGCTTCAATTGGCCTTGGGCAGTGCGGCCACGCGGCAGATTGTGCGGGCCACGATCACGGTGTACGGGCTCAGCGTGAATTCCAAAGGCCATGTGTGGCGGACCGCGCCGGGGCAAGGCCCATCGTCGGATGCGGTTCAGACCCTCACGGTTCCCTTCTCGATGGGAGCCGACGGCATTGCGACGGCCGAGGTTTGGGCGCCCGGCTTCACCGCGGTTGAGGCGATTGATCTGAAATCGGTGGTCTATACCGATGGTTCAACGTGGAGCCTCGCGGACGGCGCAACCTGCCGCATCGTGCCCGATCCCTTCATGCTGGTTGCTCAGCACTAAACTGGTCGCCGACAAATATCTCGACGTTTGCGGGATCGATCCTGCACCGACTGCGACCGGGGGCCCTTGCGTGGGCCGCGCCCGGGTCTGCGCAGAGAGCGCGTGCCCGCTGCTGAAGCGTCAATTCAATCGAAGCGCGCGAAGGCGTCATTGATCCGAGACGTGGTGGCGGGCGACGTTTCGCCGAACGTGTTGCCGATTTCGAGCACAATGGCGGGTGTCGTCGAGAGCTCTTTGAGGGCGGCGGCCGTGGCCGCCCAGTCGATTGAGCCGTCGCCCGGCCACAGGTGCTCGTCTTTCACCCCGTGATTATCGTGCGTGTGCACTGAGACGATGCGATTAGTCAGGGTGTGGATGGCGTCGCGCACGCCCACGGTGATGTGGGCGTGGCCGAGATCGAGGCAGACGCCGACGCCATTGAGATGGCCCATGTCGAGGATGATGGTCAGGTGCTCCGGAGTCGTGGCCTCGCTGAGCAGGTTTTCCACCAGAACGCGCACGCCCAAGGGGCGCGCAAACGCGCCCAGGTGTTCGAGAGCGGTGAGCGCATATTCGATGCTGCGCGGCGACCAATCGTCGGATTTCTCGCCGAGATGGACAACCAGGTTTTGGAAGGGAATGTGCTCGGCCGTTTCGAGGGCGCGCTTGATTTCGTCCATGGCGTCGATGCGGCGGGATTTTTCCGGATGCAGAACGTTGACGCCGGGCGCGCCGGCGCGGCCCATTTCCCGATCGGGAAACAGCGGAGAGTGCAGAGAGAAGGCCTGGAGCGGATTGGATTGGAACCACTCGCCCAATTCCAACACGTGCTCGCGGCTGGTGTAGTCGAAATGCTGACGGGCGGCGAAAATCTCTATCCCTTGCACACCGGAACGCGCGGCAAACTCCAACAGTCCCGGATGCAGGCGATGGTTGAGAAAGAGATGGGTGGAGAGAACTCGCAGCATGGTTAAGATTTTTCCTTGTTCTGAACGAAGATAAAGGATAACTCCTGGGCCACCCGATTTTCGTTTTCCCGCGGGACTTGCCTCGATCTTTCTCCGCCGAGATGCAGCTCGATGCAGACAAGCCGTGGAACCGCCCCTCTTTGTGATAAACCCGTTAAGCCAAGTAGTCTCCGTCGCGCAGAGATTTGAGGAGTTTGGCAGTGGTGACCACCTGGCCGACGTGCCGCTGGGTGTGATCGGCAACATGGATCAGGGCTCCCCCAAGCGAGGTGGGCAGCCGCTTTCGGCCCACGGCGCGCGGCGCCTCAAGGTTTGCGGCGGCCAGCGCACGGATGCGGCCGGCGGCTGCGGCGAAAGCGGATCGAACCTCGTCCAGAAGCGCGGCCAGCGGCTCGGCCCCGGTGTGTTCGGACTTGAACGCGACAAGCTGCCCGGCGGTGAGTTCACCGCCTTCAGCGTAGGTGAGGATACGGTCGGCCGATCGCGCGATGTGGCGGAGATGAAAGGCGACGGCAGTGAGACCCAGCGGCTGAGAGTGAATCTCGGCGTCAGTTAAGCCGGCCACCCACTTGCGGATGTCCTCGAAGGCCAAGTCGAGCGCGTGAAGAACCGCGCGGCCGGCGGCGGGGACTTCGGCGTAGCTTCCGCTCAGCCATGGTTCCGTGGCGGGCGCTTGTGCAGGAGACGTGCTCATCGGATGAACCCTCAACTGGAAAAATCGCGTTACGGTCTTACCGGTTTATCGCGAACCGCGCGTCTTCTTTTCAATCTTCGCGCGCTCCTCATGGACCTTTCGGCTCGCGTCTTCTTCGCTGAATCCGGCTGTCGCCGGAGTCTTGCTCTCTTTTGCCTTTTTCCGCCGTGCGTCATAGTCCTTGGAAGCTTTACTGCGTCGTTCCTTGATGCTCACCAGTTCTTCCATGTCCCGTGGAGAGAAGATGAAGGCCACAGGGCGGCCATGACGAGTGATGATCACGGGTTCGCGCTGCACGGTGTCAAGCAACTGTCCAAATTGGTTCTGGGCTTCGGCTGAGGTTTTGGTAATCATGGTCCAACCTCCCAGCAGTTATTCTAGGCTCCAAGCAGCTAATTTAGCTAAAATAGCTAATCGACCCAACTCTGCCTTGCCATCCTCGCTCGTTAATAACACCGCTGCTTTGAGGAACTTGCGCGATGCAATGCAGCGTATAGCTCTGAAAAGACATGCCTTTGTTCACAGAAATCAGAAAACAAATGACTTAATGGGAATTTTGCACCAAAATAAGCGCATTCCGGGTTTGGAAATCGCCTGATTCTCGATGGATCGGCGCGCGTTTGCGCGCCGGAACTGCAATTTCTGATTAACAACCCTGCAATGACGAGTGCAGCTTCCCTTCCCCAAGTCAGAGTAGCAAACCGGGAACAATTCCACGCAGTTGGGAGCTATTCGGAATTTAATTGAAAACAAGCAAGTTGGGAAGGAGAGCGCCCGGAATGTGGCTTGATATGCAGATGGCGGCAATGAGACAGCACGAACTCGAACGGCCGAGAGGCGACCAGTCGCACGTTCGAACCGAATTGCCGGTTTTGTGCAGAACGCCCTGAAAAGCGATGGGCCTGCCTTCCGGCAGGCCCGCTTGAGAGGCAGTTAAGGAAGGGAATCCAGGGGGGCTTTTGGGAAGAGGTCCGCAACGGACCCTCGAAAAGGAATAGTTACCTTTCTAGGAAGGGACATATTCGGGGAAGCCTCTGCTTGTTATTTACTAGGATGCATGAAATGCCAAAAGGTTTGCAACGATTTCGCGCAAACTTCCGACCGATTTGGGAATCTTCACTGGCGGTCTCCTTAATTGTTCCCAAATCCTCACACTTCAGTGGTTTAGGAGCCGGGATCAGGAGAGCCACAGCGAATAAGGGAACAAGGCAGATAAATAAGATAGCGGCGAAACAGGGAATTGGCCACAGATTCGGCCCTTGTCCTGGCGGAAAATCTTAGGTCTTTCGTCTTCTAGCAAGTTGGCCTCGCTTCGCGGATTTCGCGAGTTAGCGAGTTGGCGGAGGAACTCAGCGGAAGCGACGATGCCTGTTTTGCGCGCGGGTTGCCAGTCGGGGCTCCGAGCCCACAGCCGACGGTGGTGCGGGCGCCGTGCGAGCCAATGGAAGCGCAAAGCCGCTGCGCTCCCCGGCGCGATTTAGACTAGGCTCCAAGCCATGAAAGACTCGATCTACGTTTCAAAGGAGAATTACCTGAAGGCGATTCTCGAGGCTGAGGCCGAAGGCCGGCAAGTGATTCCGGCGTTGCTGGCGCACTGGCTGGAGGTCTCGGCGCCGGCGGTGACCATGGCGCTCAAACGCCTGAAGCGAGACGGCCTAGTGCAAGTCTCCGCCGATGGCATTGTCCATTTAACCAGCGCCGGGCGCGAAACCGCCTATCGCACCGCTCTGCGCCATCACCTGGTGGAGCGCATGCTGACCGAGATTTTCGGGATGGAGTGGCACGAGATTCACGAGGAAGCCGAGCGGCTGGAGCACGCGGTTTCTCCTGCATTCGAGGCCAAGCTCAAGGAGAAGCTGGGCGAGGGCGGCGCGTGCCCGCACGGAAACAAGGTTCTGCCCGAAAGCCCCGCCGAGCGGAAGCGGCGCGGCGAAACCCCGCTCTCGGAGGCCGTGGAAGGGCGGCGGTACACGGTGGTCAGCCTGGACGAGCGCGACCCGAAGCTGTTGCGTTTTTTGCGCACCACCGGCATCGGTCCTGGGCAGAGCCTGCTGGTAAGGACTCAGAATTACGATCAAACTGTCTCGATCGAACTACCCACCGGGAACTCGATTTTGGGAAGACCGGCCGGAGAAGCGGTATGGCTGCGGCCGGAAAAGCAAGGAACGGGAAGCAGGAAACAGGGGTCGGGAACAGGGGCAAAGGATCAGGGAACAGGGAATGGCGCACCGTGACAGATCGCTGTTGCTGAGGCGCGCTCTGAATATGTGCGAGCCAACGGCAAATGGGAATTGCAGGTTTGCATTGATGGACGTTGCGATCTTTGCCTCTGGGGAATTTTCCTAGTTAGCGGTTGAGCTCGCCATTGGTATACTTAGACTTGTGAGTACTACCGCCGTCGAGCCCTTGGCAGACTCTCAGCGCGCGATTGCTTCCCCCGGCCACAAGGGTGTACTTCTGCTCAAGCCGCGCGGTTTTTGCGCGGGAGTTGTGCGCGCTATTGATATTGTCAAAATCGCATTAGACACCTTTGGCGCGCCTATCTACGTGCGGCGGGAAATTGTGCATAACCGGTACGTAGTGAGCGAGCTGGCGGAAAAGGGCGCGATTTTCGTGCATGAAATCGAGGAAGTGCCGGAGGGCCAGCGGGTGATTTACTCGGCGCATGGCGTTTCACCGGCGGTACGGGAGATGAGCAAGGCCCGGCGCCTGAAGGTGATTGACGCAACGTGTCCGCTGGTGACCAAGGTTCACATTGAGGCGATGAAGTTCGCCAAAGAAGGATACTCGCTGGTGCTCATCGGACACCGGGATCACGATGAGATCGAAGGAACGTTGGGCGAAGCTCCGGACGCGACGCAAGTGGTTTCAAACGTGGCGGAAGTTGAGGCGCTCGAAGTTCCCGACCCCAACCGGGTCGCTTATCTAACCCAGACCACCTTGTCGCTGGACGAGGCGAGGGATATTATTCATGCACTGAAAATGAGATTTCCCAATATCGTTGGACCTCACTCCCAGGACATCTGTTACGCTACGGAAAATCGCCAGGTGGCGGTGCGAAACGTAGCGCATAAGGCGGACCTGGTGCTGGTGGTGGGTTCGACGAACAGCTCCAATTCAAACCGGCTGGTGGAGGTGTCGCGCAATTTGGGGACGATGGGTTATCTGATCGATAATTCGCGGGCCATTGCGCCATCGTGGCTTGAAGGGGTGCAAAACGTCGCGGTGACAGCCGGAGCTTCGGCCCCCGAAGTGCTGGTGGAAGACGTAGTTAATTACCTGCGGCAGAACGGCTTTGCGAACGTTGAAGAAGTGGAAGTGATGCCGGAGAACGTGCGTTTCGGTCTGCCGCCAGAGATTGTGCAGGCCATCGGCAGCGCAAGCGGTGCGCAATCTGTGCAAGTTCGTTGATTTGCCGGGCCCGCCGCTCACACGAGGGCGGCTTCGGCTTGTGGATGCGTGCGCCGCGCAGTCGGGCGCGGTAGGGCATCTGATTCAAGTAGGGAGCGTCTCGGAGGCGTTTCAGACTGCATGAACCCACAGCATCGCAAGGCTCCAGAGACAACGGTGGAATTGAGCCCCTCCGGTTTGGGCCACCCACGGTTTGGCCGTATCGATGCGGATCCGAGCGAGGTTGAGTCGGCGATCCGTCGATCGTCGGACTACGTTCTTTCGCTTCAACATCCCGAGGGGTATTGGGGCGGGGAACTTGAAGCCGATTCGATGCTGGAAGCCGACTATATTTTCCTGCACACCCTACTTGAATCGGGCGATCCGGAGCGGCTGAAGCGCGCCGTAGCGGAAATGATGCGCTACCAGAACGCGGATGGGAGCTGGAGCATTTATCCCGGAGGGCCGGGCAACATTTCGCTCTCAGTGAAGTGCTACTTTGCCGCCAAACTGATGGGGATGGGCTCGGATGAGCCGCGCCTGCAGATTTGCCGCGAGTGGATCCTGACGCATGGCGGGGTGGTGGCGTGCAACGTCTTCACCAAGATGTATCTCTGCGCGCTGGGCCAGTACGACTACGACGCCGTGCCGGCCATTCCGCCGGAGATCGTGCTGTTTCCCAATTGGTTTTACTTCAATATTTATGAGATTTCGTCGTGGTCGCGATCGATTATCGTTCCGCTGGCTATCATCTACGCGAAAAAGCCCTTTAAGAAGATTCCCGCCGAGCATGGCATCGACGAGCTGTTTGTGGGCGGGCGCGCCAATTCCGATCTGCGGTTGCGGATCGACCGGAAAAGCCTGGTTTCGTGGCGGAACTTTTTTCTGGTGCTGGACCGGATCACGCACTGGGCGGAGGCGGTGCATATCCGCCCCTTACGCCGGCTGGCTCTGCGCCGGGCGGAAAAGTGGATGCTCGAACGATTTGAGATGACCGACGGTCTGGGCGCGATTTACCCGGCGATGCTGAATGCGATCATCGCTTTGCGTTGCCTAGGCTATTCGGAGGACGATCCTCAGGTGATTCGCGCACGAGATGAATTCGAGAAACTGGGGATCGAGCAGCCGCCCACGGATGGTGTGCCGGAACCGACTTTCCGGATGCAGCCATGCGTTTCGCCCGTATGGGACACGGCGCAGGCGGTTTTTGCGTTAGGCGAAGCCGGCGTGCCGCGCAACCATCCGCAGATGATCAAGGCGGCCGACTGGATTTTGTCGAAGGAGGTTCGGCACAAAGGCGACTGGGCGGTAAAGGCACGCAACGCCGAACCGGGCGGATGGTACTTTGAGTTCAACAATGAATTTTATCCCGACACCGACGACACAGGACAGGTGCTTTTGGCGCTGAGCCGGGTGGATAACCCGCGGGAACGTTATCAGCACCAGGTAGCGCAACGAGCTATCGAATGGGTGCTGGCCATGCAATGCCGCAGCGGCGGCTGGGGCAGCTTCGACAAAGACAACTCGAAGATGATCTTTCAGTACATTCCCTTCGCGGACCACAACGCCATGCTCGATCCGCCGACCGTGGACATTACGGGAAGACTGCTCGAGATGCTGGCCACCTACGGCTATACTCGAGGCGACAAGCGGGTGCACAAGGCGATTCAATTCGTTTTGTCAGAACAGGAAGCGGATGGGAGCTGGTTTGGCCGCTGGGGCGTGAACTACATTTACGGGACGTTCCTGGTGCTACGCGGGCTGGACGCCATTGGCGTGGACCACCATGAGCCGCAAATCCAGCAGGCGGCGGAGTGGATTCGCATGATCCAGAACCCGGACGGGGGCTGGGGCGAGACCTGCGGGAGCTACGACGACCCGAACACGCGCGGCGTAGGGCCGAGTACCCCGTCCCAAACGGCCTGGGCCTTACTAGGGCTGCTGGCGGCCGGAGACGACCGTTCGGATTCCATCGCCAAAGGCACGCGCTGGCTGCTGCACCGGCAACGGCCAGACGGAAGCTGGGACGAGAGTACGGGAGCGGGTGCAGCCCGTCAGGCATTGTACACAGGCACAGGTTTTCCGCGCGTTTTTTACCTGGCTTACACGATGTATCGACAATATTTTCCCCTGCTGGCTTTGACGACCTACAAGCGGGCTATGGAACGCAACAACAGCTTGTAGCGGGGAGCCGCCAGACTTGAGTTGCTGGGCTGTTGCTGTAAGCATGGAAGTGAGTAAGTCCCAAACTACCCGCTATGAGCTAAGGATCACCCGGGCTTCAGCCCATGAGGGAACAAGCTGATGGCAGTTCCGATCTCCCAGATGTGGACGGTTGCAGCGTATGTTTTGAAAAAGCGGCTTGCGGACGAGGAACGCTATCCGCTCGTGCTGATGCTGGAGCCGCTCTTCCGCTGCAACCTGGCTTGCGCCGGATGCGGCAAGGTGCAGTATCCGCCGCACGTTTTGAAACGGATGCTGACGCCGGACGAATGCTTCGCCGCGGTGGAAGAATGCGGCGCACCCATGGTTTCGATTCCTGGCGGTGAACCCCTGCTGCATCCGCAGATCGTGGAGATCGTCAACGGCCTGATCGCGCGCAAGAAGTACATCTACCTGTGCACGAATGCGCTGGAGTTAAAGCGGCGGTTGCCGGAGTTCACGCCTTCGAAGTACCTGACGTTTTCAGTTCACCTCGACGGGCAGCGTGAGCATCACGATTTTTCGGTTTGCCGCGAGGGCGGATACGATTTGGCCGTGGAAGGCATCAGGGAAGCGGTGAAGCGCGGCTTCCGGGTGACGACGAACGCGACGTTCTTCGACGGGACAGATCCGAACTCGGTTCGCACTTTCTTTGATGAAGTGATGGAGATGGGCGTCGAAGGCATTGTGCTTTCGCCGGGCTACAGTTACGAGAAAGCGCCGGACCAGAACCGGTTTTTGGGGCGGGCGCGGGTGCGACGGCTGTTCCGCGCAATTCTGTCGAACCGGAAGCGATCGTGGAAATTTAACATGTCGCCGCTGTTTCTGGAATTCCTGACGGGCGACCGGAAATACGAATGCACGCCGTGGGGCTCGCCGGCTTACAACATCTTCGGCTGGCAGCGGCCTTGCTACCTGCTCCAGGACGGGTACGCGGCGACTTTCAAGGAATTGCTCGAAACGACGAAATGGGACGACTACGGCGTGGCTAGCGGCAATCCCAAGTGCGCCAACTGCATGGTGAGCTGCGGCTATGAGCCGAGCGCAGTGATGGACGGCTTTGGATCGCTGAAAGGCTTTTGGGCCATGGTGCGGGGTAGTTTCTCGCTTTATCGTGATGAGCAGGCCCTGAGGCTACTCAGCGAGCCCGTGCCGCGCGGCCCGGCGGCGCTGGTCAATATTGAGCAAGGCTCGATGGAGAGGAGATCGAAACAGCGGCCGGCGCGGGAGTTCGAGGAGACGCGCGTATGACCGCCGAAGTGCAGCGCTACTCGCTCGAACAGATCGAAACGCTTGAACTCGCGCCGGGCGCGCGACACGAGGAACTCGAGGGGTGGATCCCCGCGCTGGCCAGCGAAGACGAACTTCGCGACGCTCTCGAAAAGGCCTTCGATTACCGCGGCGACGTGGCCATTACCACAAAGTCCGGCGAGAAGATCGAGGCCTTCATTTTCAATCGCCACACCGGCGCCACGCTGGCTGACTCCTGGGTGCAGTACTTCGCGCCCAACGTTGCGGAGAAGCGCAAGCTGGCTTACGACCAGATCGCGCGCCTGGAGTTTACGGGCAAAGATCGAGCCGCGGGAAAGCACTGGGAAGACTGGGTGAAGGCCTACAACGAGCGGAAGGCGGCGGGGGAGAAGAATATCGGGATGCAGCTAGAGGCAACGGATTGAGATCGGACGGGAGCGGCCAAAAAGTCGCCACAACGAGTGCCCGCCGCTCATGTCCATGGCCGTCGCAAAGACCAAGCCGTTTTCAATCGTACAGAACACCCGCGCGGTCCAGCTCGCGATTGAATGCCGCTCCTTAATACTACAGTTGTAACTATAAGTGATAAGCTAAAGCTGCTCAGGGCCGACTCTCCGCGGGAGCGATGAAGCCATCGAGAGAAGGTTGGAAAGGCGAGCTGGAGCGGTTGCATCAGCGGATGGGGGATGTGTTTGCGCGCTCGGAGGTGCGGGAGCGGAGTCTGGCGTATCTGGAAGGTCTGCTGAGCGGCTGCGATCGGAAGAACGGCTGGCAGGTGGCGGAGTGGGCCGGGGAAGCATCGCCCTTATGGGATGCAGTATCTGCTGGATCGGGCCCGCTGGGACGCCGGTGTAGTGCAGACGCGGCTGAGCGAGTATGTGCAGGAAGAGTTGGGCAGCCGGGATGCAGTTCTGGTTCTGGATGAGACCGGATTTCTGAAGAAGGGCATCCATTCTGCCGGGGTCGAGCGCCAGTACAGTGGCACTGGGGGCCGGATCGAGAACAGCCAGGTAGGAGTATTTCTCTGTTACGCCAGCGAGCGGGGCTATGTGCTGCTGGATCGGGAGCTGTATCTGCCCCAGCAGTGGATAGAAGATCGATCGCGCTGCCGGGCGGCGGGCATCCCGGAAGCAGTTACTTTTCAGACCAAGCCGATGTTGGGCAAGGGAATGCTGGAGAGGGCCTTTCAGGCGGGGATGCCTTGCGGCTGGGTGGCGGGCGATGAAGTGTATGGCCATGACGGCAAACTGCGCCGCTGGCTGGAAGAGTATCGGCGGCCCTACGTACTGGCTGTAGGCGCAGCTCAACGGCTGTGGCGATCGGATATGCGCCAGCGCCGGGTTGACGAGATCGCCAGTCACTTGCCCAAGCGGTCGTGGAAGCGTATTTCGGCCGGGCACGGCGCCAAGGGAGAGAGGCTCTACGCCTGGGCTTTGCTGCCCTGGGCAGAGCAAGAGGGCTGGGAACAGGCTCTGCTGGTGCGGCGCAGCCTGGAGGCCGAGCCGGAGTACGCTTTCTATTTCACCTATGCGCGCAAAAAGCACCCTGAAGACGCTGGTGGCCGTGGCGGGACAGCGCTGGGCGGTGGAGAGCGCCTTTCAGATGGCCAAAAGCGAGTGCGGATTGGATCACTACGAAGTCCGGCGCTGGCAGGGCTGGTACAGGCACATTACCCTGTCGATGCTGGGTTTGGCGGCGCTGACCGTACTGCGCGCCGGGGAGAAAAAAACCTTCTCCGCGAAAGGTTCCCCTCAGCGCACCGGAAATCCGGCATTTGCTCGCTTTCGCGCTGCGCGGCGGTTGGCGGAGCCTGGAGCATCTTCTGCACTGGTCTGACTGGCGGCGGCAACATCAATTCCTCGCCCAGTTCTTCCACTACCG
>JASHOC010000070.1 GCA_030041305.1 Acidobacteriaceae bacterium | reverse complement strand
GGGCGGAGTATGGCATGATCACGAGGCACGCCCACAATGCGCACGCGTACCTCTATGAGTTGCCGAAGTCGAACTTACCGACCAAACATCACAGTCGATGGGACCGGCTCTCCGATCGAGCAGCGATCTTCAAAACAGGGAAAGAATCAAAACCTTCGGATGTAATCGAAAGAGGTGTAGTGTGAAGCCAGCTACTTATGAAACAGCAGGTACGCGATCGGTGCGCAGCCCAGCGGCGCACCGGGGTGTCCGCTCTTGGCCTTTTCCACGCTATCCACGGCGAGTATCCGCAACGTGTCAATTGAAAGCTGATCGATCGAAACTGAAGCCATACTGGTAGTCATCGGATTACCTCGAATCTTCCTGTCGCTTAAGTGTGAATCGCGCCGTGATTTACTGCCGCGAATGCCCGGCTCGTTACCTCTGAGCAAATGCCGCTTGCAATATCGATGTTTTGTAAGGCCGCGACTTCAGTTCTGCCTCAATTGCCACAAAATGATGACGGCGTTCGCTGGTGAGTGACTGTCGATTTCAAGAAACATCACGCCTTCAGAAGCTCCTTATGCCGCATCAACCTTTATTTTCACGTTGTAACCAAGCCAGGTGTCCTTTTCCGGCCAGCGCAGCGTCCATTCCACTTCGCTGCTTCTTGCGCCGGGCCCGATATCCGCGCTGTGCCCCGCGCCTCCCACCGCACGGCTGTTCGCTGTGTGCAGCGTCTGCCAACTATCGTCGGTCCGCGTCAGTTCAAAGCGCTCTTCATCCAAGATTCGCAAGATCTTTCCCACGCCGATGCTTTCGATTGGCCGTTGCAGGCTGTATATTTCCACGCCGCATCGCCACTTCTTTCGCCCTTCAATACCGCAGTACCGCTGGTATACGGGATCGATCAAATCAAAGACTTTGCCGTCCAACGCCGAACGTAACAGCTTTAGATATTCCGCATGCGCTCACACCAGCGGAACCGCGGACCCCGCTGGCTGCCCGCCCTGCATACTGCGTTCAGGGATGTCCGCTTCGTCCCATACTTGTTCCGGAAGCAGCTGTCCGCCCGTAGCAAATTTCTCGAAAGTTTCGATCAGCGGAATCACGCCATTGCGTGCTGCCAACTCGTAATGGGCGCGTTCGCCTGTCAACAGTGGCCATACGCGTCCCTGGCCCCATCTTTCATACCCAAGGCCGTCGGCGCGCTGATCATACCCGTCCCAGTTGTAGCGCAACCATCCCGGTCCCTGCGGCAAGTCGCGCTTCAGCACTCCATCCGCTACCTTCAACGTGTCCACAATCAGGGGGTCGTCGGCACGCCGCACGCCGTAGCGCACCAGCTCGAGAAATCCGCAATCGACGATCTCGCGCGCTTCAAACTCATATTGCGTTCCCGGCAGCCGGTTCGACTGCCGGATCACTTCCTTGCCGCACCTGTCATGCGCATACGCCGCGCCGCACTCTGGCGGACGGATCCGCATATAATGCCGCTTTATCTCGGGATGGAGCACGCCATCGTCGGTCACCTTCCAGTCTTCGAGATGTCCTTCGATCCAATCGGCACACTCTTCGAGATAGTCCGCGAGCTCCGCCGAGTCCTTTGCGCGGGCCGCCTCTACAGTACAAATTAGCGCGCCGATGACTGCTGCCAGCGTCGATGGCGAATAGCCGGCATCCTCCTCCCACCGCTCCTGTTGCGTAATCGGTGCATTCCGCACCAGGAATCCCACCGCCTGTTCCATAAATGGAAAAATCTCCAGTTCGCCCAGCCCATTCGCCTTCCACAAACGCCACGCCAGGATAATCGGAAACGCGACTTCATCCAGTTGCCTGCCGCCCCAGTACGGCGTTCCGTCAATCCAGAAGTTTTGCGCAAATCCGCCGTCGGGCAGTTGCGTGCTGGCCAGGTAAACCAGCGCACGCCGCGCGGTCTCCGCGCGCCCGCATGCCAGCAGCGCCGTTGCAGTCTGCACCATGTCGCGCGTCCAAACCAGGTGATATCCGCCCAGATCGTCGTTGCCTTTGGTTTGGCCCCATGGAATCGATGGCGACGCGACAAAGGCTCCCGAAAAGTCTTGTCTTCGTGCGCCAGCAGCACGTTGTGGCTGGCGCGCATCAGTTTGCCACCGTCCCGCGCCTTTGCCGCCAGCCACTCCGGATTCGCCGCGCGTTGCCACTGTTCGATAAACCGCTTGCGCAACTCCGCGTACGGCGTCGCCAGCGAACCCATCGTCTTCTGCACCGCAGTGTGGCTTCCTTGGCCGACGCCGATCGCCACCGTGAACTCGCGCGCGGCTCCGGCTTCGTACTCTGCGCAGCCGATTTCGCCCATCGCCGCCACGTTGCCATTCGTGGCGGACCCAAACTCCCAATCCATTTCGAAGTTTTGCATCAGGTCCTGCCAGCCGTCGCTCGCACCCACAAACCCGCAACTCAGGCGGCTGAAACCGCAGCTCGAACACATTGCCAGCGACCATTGGTTCTTCCACGCCAGCACTGCCTTGCGCTCTGCAAAATCCACTGCCTGCGCTGTTTTTCCCGCGCCGCCGCAATCCAAGTGCGGCGCCAACAAGGCATAGACCCTCAAGCGAGGCAGCAGATCCTCGCGCCCCTCCAACCGCACGTGCATCACCACCACGCTGTGGTGCGGATCGCAGATGATCTCTTTGGTGAGGGCATACCTGCCCCCGGGATCGCGGTTTACATAGCGCACTCCAAGCGCCTCAGGATGCAGGTACTCAAAGACCGATTGCATGTCGCGCTTCTCTTCGTGCGCAAAGGTCTCGCCATCGCTAACGAGAAACTCCACGTCGCGCACTTGAGCAAGGTCAATCGTCAGGTGATAAATCTCGTTCAAAATCTTGTGCGAGCAGGTGAACCACACGCGGCTCGAAGCCCCATATGCCGTGCATACCGCATCCTTCACGCTCGAAGTCCATCGTGGCTCCATACCGGGGCCTCCAAAGGCCTCGCCTTGCTGCTCAAGCCACCGGAACAAAGATTGATCTCTCATCGCCATCCACTGTTTTCCCTTGCAACGTCTACTTCGCCGGCAGGCACCCTTGCGCCTCACCTGCAGATTTCTCCGCAACTCACCGACTCCGGATCCCTCTAAGAGCCTGTTTACGATTTTTGGACTTGCGGTGCGGGAAGACTCGAGGCAGTTATATGCGGCTGGTTCTGCCGGGCAGTAATCAAGGAGGATGAAGCAAAGAAAATCCTCTCCCAGCGACATCAGCCGGGAGCAGTTTGAGCGGATTCGTCCCCTGCTGGAATCGGTGCGCAAGCGCACCAAGCCGCGCACGGTGGATTTGTATGAAGTCTTCAACGCCGTGCTATATCTGCTCAAGAGCGGCTGCCAGTGGCGCATGCTTCCCGAAGGGTTTC
>JASHOC010000007.1 GCA_030041305.1 Acidobacteriaceae bacterium | reverse complement strand
TACAAGTACTATCTGACCCAGTTCGGCAAGCAGGTCATCACCACTGGACTCAAGCTGCGCGAACTCGTCGTCATCCCCCAGCTTGCCTGTGGCTATGCTGCATAACTCCACGATTTTCTGCTTGTTTTGTGCAGATTTTCAATGTAGAGGGACTAAGAAAAAGAAGAGTGGAATATGAACGAAAAACTCAACGTGCGCCTCGGCAATCCAATGGTTATGTTCTTCTGGAGCTTCACCATGCTTCTCGTCGGAATCGTCATAGGTGAAAACTGGCATCCAGCGCGCATGCACGCGATGATGGTTGCGGTTGCCGCCGGACTATTCACCATGATCCATGAACTGGTGTGCTGTTCCGTGTGGTGCTCTCTGTCGGCGTGGTGGATCGGCCGGCGCACAGGGGAGCTCAATGGTGGGCGCTAACAATGAGTTCGGGCAGCATCGGCGTGCAGCAGGTGCGCCGATGCTAGCTCGACTGCCCCGAAGAGTTCGAATTAGGCAACGAGAAACTACTTTTTCGTGGACCAAGCAGTCCGGAACTCGGCCTTTCGGTCTCTCACCCCCACCGCCTCCATCCCCCAAATTAAGTCCTCAGTACCAAGCTTCCGAAATTGGGGAACCGCGGTAATCGCCGCCACTGGCGGCGGGGGAAGGATTCTTCCCGAGCATTAGGCACAGTTCGGATTCGCCCGTTTCGAACGCTCCGATTGTGGAGGTTTCATGACGCCATCGAATCATGGCCCGAATCCGCGCGGTCTCTAACGCTGCGGCATCGTTTGTGGCTTGGTGCGGAATGTGGCGTTTTGGTGCGGTGGCTCCGGAAGGAGAGATTGGGGGAGCAAACGGGGGTGAGATTGCGCGGGGAAGCTGTTCCAGCCTGTAAAGCCGCGGCGTGTCGATCTGGCGATCCAGACCAGGGCAGGTTTTCCCTTCTGTTGCGAGAAAGCGTAGAAAGCCCCGCACGGCAGCGATCTCGTGCTGGAGGCTGGCTCGGCTGAGGCGCCTTCCCGTCTGCTTGACATAAGTCTCGACGTTCTTCGGTTGGATCGCACCAACGGAAATCTTCCTTGCCGACAGGTGATCCAGAAAACGCTTCCCCGAATATCGATGGTGGCCGATGGTCGAATCGGCAAATCCACGGACCGTACGCAGATGATTTGCATATTGGAAGCTCAGAAACGTCGAAACATCTATACCCTCGCCACACCAGGACCATAGATCGTAAACAGGCACTTAAAGGACATCGTTTGATGTATTCTTGCGTGTTGATCGAAATGGGGAGACACCGGCATGGATCGAAGGATCTTCCTTCAAGGCGCCTCGGCGGCAGCTCTATCAGCCTCCATTCCCGCTGCACAAGCAGTTCCTAATCCAATTCGCTCGAAGATCATTGGCCTGCAGGTAGGAGCGGTTTCCTTTGTCGACGAAGGCGTGGAGAACGCTCTCGACACATTCCAAAGCGACGCCGCCATCAATACTCTGTTCATCGCCACCTTCACCTATGGCCGCGGCATTGCCGGCCGGCAGGTGCCGGGGCAGCCCCTGCCGGATCACGGCAAGCAGGCCTACGATACCGACACCTTTCACGGCGGCTGTTTCACGGCCGTCGATCTCAAGTACTTTGCCGATACGCCTTTCAAAGAGTTTCGTGCGCCCGATTTTGGCGACTACGATGTCCTCCAGGCCGTTTTACCGTCGGCCAAAAAACGCGGCCTCAGAACCGTCTGTTGGTTTGAAGATGTTTTCCGCAAGGACCTGCCTAATATCCAGGAGCTCGAAGAAAAAGAGTTATCCGGAGAGAATGCCGTTACGCTTTGCTTCAACAATCCCTACTATCGCGCTTGGCTGCTGGGCATGTCGGAGAACTGGGCGCGCTCGTATGACGTCGACGGAATCATGTGGGGATCGGAGCGCCAGGGAGCTTTTTCCAATATGCTTGCCGCCACTCATGATCGCGTCGTGGGCGAGCATGTGACCTGTTTCTGCCCTTATTGCGTCGCCAAGGCCCGGGTGCGCGGCATTGACCCGGACCGCGCCCGGCAAGGCTTTCTTGAATTGCGGAAGTTTGTGGTCGCCGCCCATCAGAATCAGCGTCCTGTGGATGGCTACTACGTCACGCTCTGGCGCCTCATGCTGCGTTATCCCGAACTGCTTGCGTGGGAGATGCTCTGGACCGACAGCTTGCGTGAAACCTACGCCGCCATTTACGAGAAGATCAAATCGGTCAAACCCTCCATCCAAGTCGGCTGGCATATCTGGCACAACAACTCCTTCAATCCCATTTACCGCGCCGAACAGGACCTTGCGGCCCTCGCGCCCCACTCCGATTTTCTGAAGATCGTGATGTATCACAACTGCGCCGGCGAGCGCATGGCCACGTACATTGATAATGTAAGCTCATCCATCTACGCGGATATCCCGAAGCAGGAACTCCTCGACTTCCACTATCGCGTGCTCGATTACCAGGAGCGAGGCCTGGCAGAAATCCCATTCACGGGTTTCTCCGCAGATTACGTTTACCGCGAAACCAAACGCGCCCGTGACGGGCTGCGCGGCGCCCGGACCCTCCTCTTGCCCGGCATCGACGTCGATATCCCGACCGCCGAGAACCACAGCAAGTGCACGCCCGATGGAACTCGAGAGGCCGTGCTGGCCGCCTTTCGCGGCGGAGCCGACGGCGTCCTGATTTCGAGGAAATACTCCGAAATGAAATTAGCCAATCTCAAAGCAGTCGGCGCAGCGATCGGCAAACTGAATCTCTCCTAGGCTGTAAGCGCGAAGCTTCAGAGTTGCGGAATCGAGTTCGTCGCATGATGAGAGCACGGCGGTTTCATGGGCCAGAACCGACGCGATCTCAAAGTGCGCCCGTTGTCCCTCCCGCCGCACGGCTCGGGAAGAGAGAGGCTATTTTGAAATCGCACCGGTTGTCCAGGAGAACCTTTTCGCTTGCTTGCCCCATTCGAGCAAGCAGAGAAACTCCTTTGGCGGGAAACTGAAGAGGCAAGAACCGGATTCGGCAGCCCGTAGAACCAACAAAAGCTCGAACCTCGACCCCCGATCAACGATTCGCGGTTGGTTAGCTTGCGGTGAGACCTCACCGAGCCGCTCAAGCTCACCGTCACCGCATATTTGTTCTTACGGTGGTATTCCCACTCTCGCTGAAAGGTCGTTCGTCGCGAACATTCCAAAATTCGACGAGGATGCACAGCGCAACCAGCAACATAAGGAGTAGAGCAACGCTCGTCCGTTCGCGTAAGGTCCATCGTACCTGGCGGAGCCGCCGCTTGCTGCCTCGATCGAAGTTGATGACGCGCATGCCGCCCTCCTTGGGGGGCCAGTCGGGAGATTCCAAAAGAATCGCCCTTTCCGGCCCTCCGGGATTCCTCATCCGATCAAAAGTTCACTGTGATCCTCGCCGTCAACGCCCGCGGGGTCACGTAGTGCGTGCCGCTGAACGTCGACAGAAAGTTATACAGCGCGTACTTGTTAGTTATGTTGATCGCTGTCAGATCGAGGTCCGTCTTGTACTTTTCTGTGTGGAAGATATTGTTCTTCCCAATCGAGACGTCGAAGAGGTTGCGCGGCGCAACGCGCGGCGGATCGTGGTCGTTGTCGCCCTGGTTAATCGCGGGAATCCGGAGAAGGCTCGAAGTCAGCTGCGAGGCCGGGCAGTAGTATGGCGCATCGGGATCGCTCGACAGCGGGGTGCCCAGCAGGTTGAATCCGGTCGCCTTCACGCCGTCGCAGCTCAGACCAGACTGGAACTCCTCGTCTGCAGTGAGGGGAAGAGAGACAGCGAGATTCGGATTCAGGCCATTCGCAGTTGCCGGAATATTGTTGTCGACCAGCAGCACCACCGGCACGCCGTTGACAACCGCCGGAATGTTGGGAAGTCCCAGAGGCCCGGCGATGGTGGGATTGCCGCTGGGCAGGAACGAGCTGTTGGGGCAAGCCGTGTTTGGATCCGTGGGGCTATAGCACGGCGTCGATCCGGCAACGAGGCCCGAGTCGAAGCGCCAGTTATAGCCCCACCAGAGTCCGTTCCACCAGCCGTCGTTTCGGAGCGTGTACTGAAGGTGCGTCTCCTCGTTGAACCTCTCGTCGTGATCGATGCGGAACGGGTAATACGTCTGGCCCTGAGTCACGCCGCCCGTGGCGCCGGCGCCCGCAATCTGCGGAGGATAGAACCGGGCCGCCACCGACGAAGTTACGAAATACGCGCTGAGGCCGTGCGTCTCAGGCATTTCCGCGCGGAGGGCGTAACCCGGAATCTTGGAGTTGTGCCAGTCGATAGGGAAGGTGATGGGCGTGTTGCCCAGCACGCTGAAGTCGAAGGCGTTGTGCGTGTACTTCCAGATGTACTCGCCGCTGACCACCGCGTGTTTTCCGAACGCCTGCTGGAAGTTGGCGTGGAACTCGTTGCGGAAGCCGGGTTCGAGGTTCTTCGAAACGAACCCCGTCACGCTCGGCGTGCAAACCAGCAGCGGCGCAAGCACTGGGTTGGAACAGCCCTGGCTCGACAGCACTAGGTTCTCGTTAAACGGCGTTTCCAGGGTGCGCGCGTAGGAAATCGCAAGCACCGTACTCGAGGGCTTGACGTTGTAGGCAACGCCCACCCGCGGCTCAGCCTGCCGTTGGATCGCCAGACCGTTGTAGAGATCGCCGCGTATGCCCAGACGGAAGTTCCAGTTGCCCGCCTTGATCTGGTCGTCGATGTACATGCCCAGTTCTTTCACGTCGGTGTGGCCGAAGTAGTAGTAATCCGTGCCGCCGCGCGTAAGATCGTAGGGCGCGAGCACGGAAAGGTAATTTAGATTCGCGCTCAGGCCCGCGGCCGCGCATTGTGACGGGTCGGAGTATCCCGGCTGCGGATCGCCGTAAACCGAGTCAACGCAGGGCGAGTTGTAGTAGTTGTCGACGATTCCCAGGCCATCGTGCTCACGCAGGAAGGTCTGCCCATACTGAATGCCCGCCTTAAGGTTGTTGACGCCCTTCACGTACGAGTAATCGGAGTGAACTGCAGCATCGGTCAGCGTCCGGTACTGCTGGACCGAAGAGGTTTGCAGGTTGGAGGGGCCCAGGTCGGCCAGCGGATCGCCGCTGGGAAAGTAGTCGTAGATGTCCTTACGGATAAAAGCGCCCAGATTGAAGACCGAGTCGTTATTGATGACGTGGGTGAAGGTGGGCGAAATATTGAATGTGTTGATCTTGGACCCCTGGTCCGTGTCGCCTACGCTGCCGAATGTCGGGCTCGAGCTTGCGCCAGTGCCGTTGATCACGTTCTGGATATTCAGGTTTTGGAGGGCGTTCGGCGTCTGGAACCAGGAGCGGCTATAGTTTAGATCCCAGTGGATCGAATCCTTCGCGGAGAAAGTATAGTCCACGCGGTCGAAGAAATTCTCCTCGTTGCCCTTGTCGTGAATGACGACAAACTCCGGGGGATCGAGGAAACGGCCTGTATCGAGCCCGTCACCCTCAATAAAATTTCCCCAGTTCTTGCCGCCATAAGAGAGGTCGAAACCTCCGGTGGACGATCCAAAGTTGCCATAGGAGGCGTTGACGTTGCCCGTGGGCGTCGTTACTCCCTGGCCGGAGCGCGTGGTGGCTACGATGACCGGGGCTAGTTTTGCCGCCGAATTCGGCCGGGGGCGCGCCGCTGATCACCTCGATCGATTGAATGGAATCAGAGGGCAGTTGGTTCGAGAACACCTTGCTTTGCTGGTCGGTAATCGGCTGGCCGTCGATCGAAAATGAGTTCGACGCGTGGTCACCGAGGCCGTGAAACAGACCATTGGAGTCGGCCGCCACGCCGGGCGTGGTCTCGGTCACCAGTGAGCTGAGCGTCGAGGACGCGCTTTCGAGCGGAACCTTGTTGAATTCGTCCCGATCCACGTCGGTATGAAAAGTAGGATCGTCTTCTATCAGATCGCCTCCCGCCTCCACCGTCACCGAGCTCGATATGGAGCCCACTTTCAAGCTGATGTTTGCGCTGACGGGCACGACAGATCGCACGTCGACATCCTGGACCGCCGGGGCAAAACCGCTCATCCCCACGGTCATGTGGTACGGATTGAAGGGAACATTAGTGAACTGGTAATGGCCCGCTCTATCTGTTGCCGCAGTCCGGGAATACTCGCTCACGGGATTGTCAATCGTGACCGTGGCGCCGGCGATAACAGCGCCGGACTGATCTGTGATGGTTCCGCCGATCGTACCTGAGTTTCCAACGGATTGAGCAAGGACAATGGCAGCGCCTGACTGCAATAACAATGCAGCCAGAAAGGCAACGACGCACCGCGCAATTTTGCGCATGGCGACCTCCGGGGAATCTGCTGAATTTTGAGTTGAAACGCCTAGATGGGAGCAGGCTCAGCAGGAGGAGGTCGGCAATAGAAGGAGAAAACGAAGGACTCGCGAGGACTCTCTGCCCGCGATACTTCGACCTTGGTTACCCATTGTTGCGGAGCCGGAAGTACGGGGTGAGCAAAAATCGTCACGCCCGAATGCGCAACCAGGCAGAGCGCGCAATCCGCGTGCGGATTCCCGGCCAGACCGTGCGTGTGAACAACTTGGGCAGTTGTGCTGAATGCGATCAGGAGCACGCAGAAGGTTCCGAGGAGGACCTTGAGGAATTTCCTAATGCGCGCTTTGGATTGCCTTTGCATCATGCCATTCAGGATGAGCGGACGGGAAAGACCGAAAAGTTACTAATTAGTCGAGATGATACTCATTTTTCTTTCTAAAGGTCAATAACTGACTCATCACCCGGAAAAACACTGTTAGCCGTCCCCAGCGCAGTTGCCGGAAACAATTGAAAACAATAGGATTGCCTGCGCTTGAGGGCTGGTGGCCGCCTTCGAGTTGGCCTATAGTCTAGGGGGGTATACTAGCGTTTTCAGGAGACGATTGTGTCCCATATCAGAAAAAATAGGGTCCAGATGCTTGGCCGAGTTCGCCGCATCAAGGGCCAGGTCGAGGCGATCGAAAGGTCTCTTTCGGAGGAGGATAACGAGTGTGAGGAGATTCTTCAACTCGTCGCTTCCTGTCGAGGAGCTCTTAACGGACTGATGGCGGAGCTCATCGAAGGCCATGTACGGCATCACGTTCTCATCCCTGGACGGAAGCCCCTGCCTTCACAGTTGGAGGCCGCTGATGACCTGATCGCCGTCGTGAAGCGCTATTTGAAGTAACTCACGCTTGCCCATCCCAGATCGCCTCAGGAGACGTACGTGACCCCGTTGCACAGCCTCCAAAGGATTCTCACAGAGGAGTTTCTGGATTCCCTGAAGTCGTGCGGGGGAGCAGCGAGAGTGGGTATTCGCTTTGGGAAACGCCTCGGTCAAGGAGTGCTGGCGCGCGGGGACTGGTTGGATGCGCGGCCCGTCTTCCACGCCTCGGTGCGGTTGCGGATGTAGGCCGCATAGTCGCTGCTGGTTTTGAGAGGAGGCATCGTATGGTGCACATGGCCGGTCGCATCGGGGACGGGGAGCTCCGAGACCAGCTCGGCCTGGACCTGCTCCAGGTGAGAGGGTATGGACACATCCAGCGCCTGGGAAGACGCGGTGGGAACGTTGACCCCGGCCAGGGGATCGTCGGAGCGCGGAGTGGAGAGGGTGAGCACGGCGCTGAAATCGGGAGCCGCCGCGTCTCGGGCCGTGAGGCTGGGTAGGCTCCAGCGGGTTTCCACCGTCTTCAGAATCGACGTGTGATCAAGGGGCACGCTGTTCGCCGCGACGCGGAAGACCGTGCCGGCGGGAATCAGCGGCGAGATCAGCACAGTGGGGACGCGCAGCCCGAAGCGCGTGAAATCGAAGCCGAATTCGCCGACGGAATTGTCGGGCGGCGTAGCGCCGAGCGGAGGGGGAACATGGTCGTAGCAGCCGCCGTGTTCGTCGTAAGTGATGATGAGGAGCGTTTGGTTCCAGGCAGGGCCGTTGCGCAGGGCGTAATAGACGTCGTGGATCAACTGTTCCCCGAGAGCCACGTTGTAGTTGGGGTGCTGACTGTTGCCGGAGGCGCCCCAGCTGGGTTCAAGAAACACGTAGGAGGCCAGGCTGCCGTTGGCGGCCGCTGTCTGGAAATCGGTGAACAGGCCAAAGTAACTATCGTCCGCGTCCGTGGTGTCGGTGAAATCCATGCGGGTGAGCGGGGGTTCGCTATAGCCGTAAATGGACCAACTGACGTTGTTCTGTGAGAGCAGCCCGTAAATCGTCGGGCAAGTGTACTTCGTCGTCTTGTCGTCCATGTGGCCCTGCGACGTGCCCGCGTTGACGAAGGCGCGGTTGGGCAAGGTTTCCGTAGGGACCGAACAAAACCACTGATCGCAGACGGCGAAGCCGCGAGCCAGGCCCGACAGCACAGGGAGCATCTGCGGCGTGAACATTCCCATGATGCCGTTGGCGGTGGTGCCAGGCAGGATGGACCAGTTCTCTTGGCTTTCCCATCCCAGCGTGTAACTGAAGTCGGTCACGAAGCCCTGGTTCGTGGCGTCGGGTGGAGTGGGCGCAGTGTCGCTGCCGAAGAGCTGGTCATTGGTGGCGGCATAGCCTTCGCCGGGATCGGCTCCGGGCATGAAATAGGCGTTCGAATCGGTGGTCTGGATCTGGAAAACCTCCACCGGCGAGCCGCTGCTGTCGGGGTTAGATTCGGAGCCGGTCAGTCCTTCGAAAGGCTGGCCGCCGGCCGAGACATTGCCACTAGCGCTATAAAGAAACCCGAGCATGTGGTCGAAGGAGCGGTTCTCGAGCATGAGAACGACGATGTGGTTGACCGAAGAAAGTGCGGTGCTCGCCATGGGCGCATCTCCTTGGGGTGGGGTCCTGTGCAGTTCGGCGTCGTGGCGGAACAGGCCGCCGCTCCCGCATCGCACATGATTATTGCACGAGCACGGCGACAGCAAGATGAAGAGCTTTTGGTTGCGGGCTCGGCGAGCTTTGCCGTTGAGCTCAGATTAAGCTGCCCTTTTGCGAAGCGGCTAAATAGTCACGCCTTTTTCGGACGTCGAGATGGCGAGGTGAGTGAATTCTGGATGTTCAGAAGCCGCGTGTCAAGCGATGATTCGACCAACCAAGCTTTGCTCTGGTCCTTCCATTGTTCGGCAGCGCTGGTTGTCCGTGTCGAACATGCGAGTTATGAGCAGCGTCCCGTCGTTCTCCTCTGTCGCGCAGTCTCTCCTTGGGCTGCACGGCGAAGCCGGCGCACAGCTATCGCATGATCAAGCTCGCCGTCTGCGAAGGGAAAGGCGCTCTGATGGCCCGCGCGTGCGAAGGAGTTGCCTGCACGTACTTCTGGTAGGCGGCAATCCAGTTTGTCGCAATCGCTACCTGGGCCACTGAAAGATCGAGTTGGTGCGAACAAACCATCTCGTGAAGACGCTCTTCCAGAGCATCTTTCATATGCGCATTCCACTTCGCAGTTTCATAGGGTTCAGGCCAGAGATTCCGGATGTCATCGTAGCCCCCCAAGCCCGGCGTAATCAGATAATCCACTTCATATTGTTCTGCATGAGCGCTCGATATCCCGTATTCCGCAAACACTCTTTCCTTCTCCGCGGGGGAGACGGGCTTGATGACCTCTTCCTGTGAGAGCGAACAAACCTGTTCGAGTGACGCCCGTCGCGCGGCTCCCGGGGTGAGGGTCGGGTTGGGCAGAACGCCGCGATCCGACGCCACGTGAGGAAAGACTGCGCCCATCGCTGTATAGTGCCGAACGGTCAGAATGCAGGCAACAATCATCACCGCTGCGAACGCGGCCACGCCAAGCCTGCGGGCGCCAAAGCCACCGGAAATGCGATCACGCTGAAAGAAGCTCGCTTCGCCCGTCGACAAATCCGCCAAACGGGCTCGCAGCATCGCCCGGGGTCCGGCAATCGAGCCCAGTTCGGCCTCAAGGCTGCTTCTTTCTGCCCGCGCCAGGTCAATCAGGGCGCGTTCCATCTGCGCCACCCTTGTTCTGCATCGAACACAGGCTTCCAGATGCCTCCGCACTCGCTCGGCGCGCTTTCCCAACTCCCCATCCGTGGCCAGCAGCAGTTCTTCGTCAGAAACGTGATGTTCGTGATCCCGCATCGGCTACCCCCGATCAGCACGGGTCAGTTTGCCCAGTGACCGCGCCAATGACATCGAAACGCTTCCCAATGAGATTCCCAACGCTCGCGCGATTTCTCTGCACCGTAGCCCCTCCGCCCGCATCCGCAAACAGGCTCGGTCCACGTCGGGCAAGGCCTCCACCACCGCCAGCAGCCGCTGTCGCCGCTGCGCATCCGAGCACGCATCCTCCGGATTCGGTCCCGGATCGGGCTGTTGAGCCGCGATGCCCGCTTCCCCTTCCGACGCCACCGGCAGCCGCTGATTGGCGTGACGCCGCCTCAGAGTCAGATTGTGCGCCACACGGAAAATCCAGCCACGTAGATTTTGCCGCGACCGTCCCAATTGCAAATGCCGGAAAAGCGAGAGAAATACCTCCTGAACCACCTCCTCCGCATCCGCCGCCGGAACGCCGAACGAAACCGCATACCGCAAAAGAGGATCACGATATTGCTCAAAAAGAACCACCACCTCGTGCTCAATATCGGCCGAGGCCCCCTGCACGAGATGCGGCAAGCAGCATGTCAGCTCAGCAGCGGTCGGTGACCCTGGTCCTTTCATCTGTATATTCATTTCCTTCTGAATCTGTTCAGGCTTTTTTTGGCCTCCGTCGCACTCTCAAGAAACACTGAACAGAATCCGGCCCATAGGAATATTCAGGATGAAGGAGCAATCCTGCATCCCTACTTTCAAAAATAATGTCTCAACACGGAAAAAGCCAGAAATTCTCGAGGTCAAATCGCGTGAGACGATATGCCATCTTGGTATTTCTAATCAGCCTTCCCCTTTTTTCTCAAAGCAACACGGGGGAACTGCGATTGACCGTCACCGATCCCTCTGGCCGCGCTGTCCGATCCCAGGTCCAGCTCGTGAGCGAGGCCAATCAGTATAGCCAGACATTCACCACCGACGATCAGGGCAATCTGGATGCCAGGCGGCTGCCGTATGGAATCTATCAGCTCCAGATTCAGGCGCCGTCTTTTGCTCTGGCCTCCGAATCGATAGCAATACGCTCCGCTCTCCCCGTGGAACGTACGATCCAGTTGAAAGTGGCTCCAGTTTCCCAGTCGGTGACAGTCCACGCGTCCGGTACGTTGATCGACCCCTATAGCCCCGGTTCGGTCAATGAGATGGGCTTGCAGACAATTCAGAACCGGCTAACCGCGCTGCCCGGCCGCTCCAT
>JASHOC010000069.1 GCA_030041305.1 Acidobacteriaceae bacterium | reverse complement strand
GCAGACGGTCAAGCCCTTTGTCGGCAAATATTGCGTGGCCTGCCACAGCGGCAAAGCGGCCCCGGCGCAGTTCGACCTCAAGTCCTACACCAGCGTGGACATGGTGACCGACGACTTTGCCCGTTGGGCCCTGCTGGCAGAGAGGCTCAAGAATCAGGAAATGCCTCCCAAGCCGATGCCGCCCCCGCCGGCGGCTGAGGCGCAGCGGGTCATCGATTGGGTAGCCGCTGTACGCGCGGCAGAAATAAAGAAGACCGCCGGCGACCCGGGTGTCGTGCTGGCGCGCCGGCTCAGCAATGCCGAGTACGACTATACGATTCGCGATCTCACCGGCCAGGACATGCAGGTCGCCAAGGAGTTCCCCGTAGATCCCGCCAATCAGGCCGGCTTTGATAATTCCGGCGAATCCCTAACCATGTCGCCGGCGCTGCTGAATAAGTACCTGAAGGCGGCTCGCGAAGTGGCCGATCATGCAGTTCTCAAGCCGGATGGAATCGACTTCGCGCCCTATCCCATGTTGGTCGAGACCGACCGGGAAAAGTACGCCATTCAGCGGATTGTGAGCTTTTACCTGGCGCAACCCACCGACTATGCGGATTATTTCCAGGCCGCCTGGCGCTACAAATACCGCATCGCCCTCAAGAAACCAAAAGCCACCTTGGCCACGACCGCTGTGGACGCGAAGGTGAGCCCCAAATACCTACCCATGGTGTGGCAGATACTGCACGATCCGAATGCGGTGGGTCCGGTTCTCAAGCTGCAGAAGATGTGGCTGGCCCTGCCTCCGCCCGCGGCGGAGCAAACCGGCGGGCTGCGCGCAAAGTGCATCGCGATGCGCGACTTCGTGGTGAAAATCCGCGCCCACACCGCGATGCAGTTTGCCGCCCCGGTTGTGGCAGGTTTGCCCGGGCAATCCGAGCCGCTTTTGAATTGGAAACTGAAGGAGTTTGCCGAGCACCGGCGAGACAGCGACCCCAGGGATCTGCGCAATGACACCGATCCGCCACCCGTGGTTCCCGAGATCCCCGGATATCCTAAGCTTCACGAGGAAGCCGCGCCGCGTTGGGCCGCTCTCTCCGCAAAGGCTCGCGCCAACGATACCGACCTGATCGTTCCGGCCGCCCAGCGAGCCCGCTATGAGGCGGCATTTTCGCGCTTCGCCTCGGTGTTTCCCGACACGTTTTATGTGACCGAACGTGGCCGCTACTTCCCCGACGACTCGGAGGACAAAGGCCGCCTGCTGAGCGCCGGTTACCACAACACCATGGGCTATTACCGCGACGATCTTCCCCTGCAGCAGCTCATTCTGGATGACAACGGGAAGAAGGAGCTGGATCGTTTGTGGAACGAGTTCGACTACATCGCCGATATCACGGCCCGCACCTGGACCCAGTACTACTACAACCAAAGCGGGGAAGTTTTTGGCAAAGGCGACGAATCCGGTTCCGAGCGCCCGACCGGTCATGCGGAGACGGATACAGAAGTCATCTTCAAATTACGAGACGCCTACCTGGCCAAAGCCGCGGCAGATCCAACCAATGACCCGGAAGCGGCGGAAGCGATCCGTGCTCACTTCGACGGCGTGAACGCCACCCTGCGCAGCCTGGAAAAGGAGCGGGTAGAGGCAGAGCCGAGGCAATTGGAAGCTCTGCTGCAGTTTGCCGCGCGTGCCTACCGTCGGCCCCTCACGCATGCCGAACAGGCAGATTTGCTCAACTACTACCATCAGGTCCGTACCCAGAATCAGGCGTCCAACGAAGACGCCGTGCGCGATGTGATCACCAGCGTGCTGATGGAGCCGGACTTCCTCTACCGCCTGGATATATCGAATGGCCTCATGGCCTCTGCGCCTGCCCATGCGTCGCACGCCGTGCTCCATCATACTTCGACCGCCATACCGTCCGAGCCTTTATCCAGCTTCGAGCTGGCGAGCCGTCTGAGCTATTTCCTCTGGGCCAGCATGCCCGATGAGGAGTTGCTGCGGCACGCAGCCGCGAACGACCTGCAAAAGCCCGCGGTACTGAAGGCCCAGGCCCGGCGCATGATGAAGGACACCCGGGTGCGCGGATTCGCCACGGAATTCACCGGCAACTGGCTCGCCTTCCGCCAGTTTGAAACCAACAACGCCGTCGACCGCGAGCGCTTTCCTCAGTTCAACGACGATCTGCGCGAAGCCATGTTTCAGGAACCGATCCGCTACGTCGAAGACACCATCCAGAACAATCGTTCCGTGCTCGACCTGATCTATGGCGATTACACATTCGTCAACCCGGTTTTGGCCAGGCACTATGGCATACCGGGAGTCCAGGGCGATACCGACCACTGGGTGCGTGTCGACGATGCCGGCAAATACGGGCGGGGTGGCCTGTTGCCCATGGCGGTCTTTCTGACGCAGTACTCCCCCGGCCTGCGCACCAGCCCGGTGAAGCGTGGCAATTGGGTGGTGCAAAAGGTGCTGGGGGTTCGTGTTCCTCCGCCGCCACCTGTGGTGCCCGAGCTGCCGAGCGATGAGTCGAAGACCGACCTACCCATACGCCAAATGCTGGCCAAGCATCGCTCGGTTCCTTTCTGCGCTGCCTGTCATCAACGCTTTGATTCCTTCGGCCTGGCCTATGAAGGCTATGGTCCCATCGGCGATCTGCGCACCAGGGATCTGGCCGGTCGCCCCGTCGATACCGCCGTCACCTATCCCGGCGGCGTCAACGGAGTTGGTTTTGAAGGCTTGCGCGACTTCATCCGCGATCACCGGCAAGACCAATTCCTCAATAACCTTTGCCGCAAGCTGCTCAGTTACTCGCTCGATCGCTCGCTGCAACTCTCTGACGAAGCGCTGATCGATAAAATGCAGACCAACCTGGCCGCGCACGGCTACGGTTTCGATTCGATGGTGGAAACTATTGTCATGAGCCCGCAGTTCCGCAACAAACGGATCCCGGCGCCCCCGGCTCCAACGCAGATAGCCTCTGGAAAGGTGAACTAACATGTCTCGAATGACCAGTAAGTTTGCATTCCCCATTTCCCGCCGCGCCGTACTTCGCGGCGCGGGCTGCACCGTGGCGCTGCCCTGGCTGGAGTCGCTGCACGCTTTGGCGGACGTGCCGCCGCCGTCGGCATTCCCCACGCGTTTCGGCATCGTGTTCCTGGGTTGCGGCATCAACGAGGACCACTGGAGCGCCGAAGGCCAGGGCGCCTCGATGAAGCTGTCGAAGACGCTCGCACCCCTGGAGCCGCTCAAGGAAAAGATCAACGTCGTTGATGGTCTCTACGTTCATGCGTTGACAGGGCAGGGAATTCATCCCGCCCAGACGGGCAGTCTTTTATCCGGTGCGCACATCTCCAAAGGTGCCATCATCCACTCCGGCATCAGCGTCGACCAAATGATTGCCAATCACGTGGGCGAAGAGACACCGCAATCCAGCATCGTGCTGGCCTGCGATCAGCCCTTGACTGGCTACCACGAGTCGAATTTTTCCCTGGCCTACAGTTCCCATATCTCGTGGCAAAGTCCGGATTCGCCCGTCCCGGTGGAGGTGTACCCGTCGCTCGCCTGGGACAACCTGTTTGACAACCGCGGCAGCCTGCAGAACCTCAGCATTCTCGACCGCGTCAAGGATCGCGCCCAGGATCTTTCCAAGTGCATCAGCGCGACCGACAAAGGCAAGCTCGACGAATATTTAACTAGCGTGCGCGAAGTGGAAAGGCGCGTCGAGGGCATGCGCAAAGACAAGGCGGACGCCGATGACGCCGCCAAAGCCAAAAACACCGTCGCCGCCACCATGGAGCGGCCGGCCAACGGATTGCCGGAAGACCTGCGCGATCACTCCCGTCTGATGTGCGACATCATCGCCATTGCGTTCCAGACCAATAAGACACGCGTCGCCTCGTTGATCATCTCGCATGATCTGTCGGCCATGTACTATCCCTTCCTGAACGTAAAGGACGGCCACCATTCCGCGTCGCATAACAACAATTCCGATGATTACGAGCGCATCTCGCGCTTCCACGTCGAGCAATACGCCTACCTGGCGTCTAAGCTGGACACCATGAAGGAAGGGAACGGCACGGTGCTCGACAACACCTGCCTGATGTTCCTATCCAATATGTGGATCGGGCGCACGCACGACAACTTCCGCCTGCCGCTGGTGCTCGCCGGCGGGCTTGGCGGGACGTTGCAAACGGGGCGTACCCTGAATTATCTCAACGACAGCGGAGATAATCGCAAGATGTGCAGTTTGTACCTCTCGCTTATGGATCGCTACGGCGTAAAGCTCGAGCAGTTCGGCGATTCACAGACCCGGCTGGAGCGGCTTTAGGCTTTTGGAACCGCGGAACAGATCGATTTTCTTTAGCGAGCGTAAGTAAGCCGGGGAAAATTAGAAACTTCTGAAGGGACCCGCCTTCGTCTGTCAGTAACCCCCCAGAATCTTCACGGCCTTGGCTGCTAAGGAGGCTGTGACTCTGGCTCCG
>JASHOC010000068.1 GCA_030041305.1 Acidobacteriaceae bacterium | reverse complement strand
GGCGGAGATAAGCGGCCAATAAGCTGGGCCATGTGATCGTGGCTTGCACTAAGAAGTTATATTTTCTTTCAGTTGAATTTCTTCAGGAGGCGGGGCCCCGCTTCCTGCCAGCATCTTGGCGGATCGCAGCGAGAAGCGGGACCCGTGTGAGGTTACGATCCTCTTTGTCCCAGTATCGGTCCCGCCGGAGCGGCTTGCTGCCTGCTGGGCCGAAGACTCGGACGAGATCATCTTACGCCGATGCCCGCTTTGTGAACAGGATTCGATCGTTGGTCATGGTTGGCGGCGCAAGCAGGCGCACGACGAACATCACGATTGGATCAGGATTCGCCGGGGCCGCTGTATCCGATGCGGAAGGACCTTCACCTTTCTGCCGGTGTTTTCTCTGCCCTATACGCATTACAGCTTGCTGGCGCGCTGCCAGGCATTGCTGCGGCGCTTTGTGGAGCACTGTTCGTGGGAGAAAGCGGCGTCGAAGTTCAAGGATGCTGACCGCGTACCCGATTTCTCTGCAGTACGCCGTTGGTGGCAAGGTGTGGACGTGTCCCAACCGGCCCTATCTTTTCTCCGCAAGACGGCTGCGCAGGTGGTTCAGTGGCTGGAATCCGCTCATTCGCATCACGAGGCGGCGTTCTTATCCTGGCTGACTCCGATGCTCGAAGTTCTCTGTCCGATGCGTCGCTGAAAAGAAAATCCTTTCGCCCACCATCCTTGCCTGGGAACGCTGGCGTGATCTTCCTACGCTGGGCTCCGGAGGCGAAAAAGCGTTGTGGGCGAAGACCTCGAGAGGATTAAACGGCGGACGCCGTTGCTGGACTATCTGCGACAGCACAACTGGGAAGGGCGGCCTGCGGGCCGCTTCGAGTATGTCGGACTCTGTCCGCTACACAGGGAGAGTCAGCCGTCGTTCTATGTGAACGCGCGCAAAAATGTCTTTTACTGCCACGGCTGCGGCCAGGGCGGCGACCTGATTCGCTTCGTCCAGTTATCGCGCGAAGTCTCTTTCCGCCAGAGCCTGGCCTATCTGGGTCCACAGACTGATCACGAAACGGAATCGACCGCGCCACTCGAACAGGCGGCCGCTTTCTATCAGCAGCAACTGGATCACTATCCCGAAGCACTCAGTTACCTCGATCGACGCAGGGTGCATGATCCTGCTCTGATCCGGGAGTTGCGCATCGGCTATGCGCCCGGCGGAAACCTACGCCAGCATCTCACGATGCAAGGCTATTCCTTCGCCGTTTTGCGAAGAGCTGGTCTGATCAACGCGCAGGGCACAGATGCTCTCTATCAACGCATCGTCTTTCCGTTGGGCCAGGGCGAGCACATCGTCAACCTCTACGGCCGCAGTATCGGCGTCGCTTTTGCTCATCGCTTCCTGCCCGGCTGCAAGGGCGGTCTGTATGGCTGGGAGAAGGTTCGCAACTGCGCCGCAGTGATCCTGGTCGAAGGACTGTTCGACTATGCCACCCTGCGGCAGGCCGGATTCCACAACGTGACCTGCTCACTGGGAACACATCTCAACGCCGACCAGTTCCGCCAGCTGTGTGACGGCCAGCGCACCGTCTATCTCGCCTTCGACACAGATCAGAACCAAAGCGGCCAGCACGCTGCAGAACAACTGGCCCAGCATCTTGTCACGCACGGTATCTGCGCACGTCGCGTTCTCATGCCTGCGGGACATGATCCCAACTCCTTCTTCGTTCATGGAGGAGATGCATACCAGTTCCAGTCTCTCCTGGAGGCAGCGCAGCCATGAAGTTCCACGTAATCTCAAACAAGACCTCAACGGGCGCACATAGTCCGATTCAGGTCGTGGAGCAATCCACGGGAAAGGGTGTTACGTGGATCAATCGGTACCTCGACCGCGAGCATGTCCGCAGGCTTTCCAACAAGAGTCTGTTTACCTACGCACATAGCCTGTTGCACTTCGTGCGCTGGTGGGAGAGTAATCATCACACCGGCGAAATCTCGGCTGCCGACCTCACCGAATCGACCTTGTCCGATTACCTGCGCTTCCAGTCGAGCCGGCAACCTCCGCCTTCTGCCTCCACCATCAACGATCGTGTCGCCTGTGCCGATCGCGCTATCCGCAATCAGTTCCCCGATGCTCCCTGTCAGGTGGCGCACGGCTTCCATAAGATTTACTTGCATCGCAGGCCAATGGGCCTGGGACGCCCCAGGTTCGAGCTCAGCAGGTTGCGCGTCAAGGAACCAAGGCTCAACATCGTGCCTCTTTCGGTCGATGAAGTAGCGCGCTTCTGGCGAAGTTTTCGAAACGCACGGGACCTGGCTATCGTCGGCCTGATGTTGATGAACGGGCTCCGCTCCGCGGAAGTCATGGCCCTGAATCGCGATGACGTGCTGTTCTCCGAAGGTCAGATCCGTGTCCGCGGCAAGGGGAGCAAGCTGCGTTTGCTGCCACTGGCTCCTGAAACTACGCAACTGCTCGATCACTATCTCCGCGTCGAGCGGCCTGATCCCTGTTCTCCGGCACTGTTCGTGGTCTTGAAGGGACCCGCGCGCGGCCAACGAATGACACCCGCGGGAATGCGCTCCCTGTTTCGCCATCATCGCCGCACCACCGGCGTTCAGCTTGCCAACCCTCACCGGTTCAGGCACACGTTCGCCTCGGATATGGTGCGCGCCGGCATCAGTCTGCCCGCACTGATGCAGTTGATGGGGCATGCTGACATCGAGACCACCATGCACTACGTGAAGGTCTCACCGCAGGATGTCTATCTCCAGTACGCCCGTGCGGCAGCACAGTGCATCCATCCTCAACCGAGGATCTCCTGATGCGCTGGCGCCGGCCTCCACTCCAGCATCTCCTGGCGCCGGTGTTTGCGCATGCGGTCGAATCTCTGTGCACCGCGCTTACTCCTTCCAGCAAGCGCAACTACGGCATCGTGGTGCGCAGCTTCCTCGCCTATCTCGGCACCGCATACCCCGCGGTGACTCGTCTCGATCAACTGCGCCGCGATCCTCATACTCTCGGATGGATGACGCACCTGCGCGCCCAAAATCCTCCTCTGGCCACGGCAACCTGCATCGGCCGGCTCTTCGCTCTGCGCACTATCTTCCATGAGCTGGCCCGCACCAGCCATCTCCCCGAACTGGCTCACTTGCTGCTGCGCGAGGATATTCCGCGCTCGCCCCACACACTGCCGCGACCGCTTACCCCCGAGCAGGATCAACTTCTCCAGCAGGAGTTCATGCGCCGCAACGATCTCGGTGCAAATGTCTTCCTGTTACTCCGGTCGACGGGCATGCGCATCGGCGAATGCGCCGATCTCTCCTATGACTGCCTGCGCTCCACGGGGCCGAACCAATGGGCGATTCATGTTCCTCTGGGAAAGCTCAAGACAGAGCGCATGGTTCCCGTCGATGCCTTCGGCCGCGATCTCGTGCATCGGCTTCGCTTTTTCCGCGCCCTCGATCCACTGCCTGCCGATGGAAGGCTTCTGGCGCGACCGGGAAGCAAAGTGGCTGTCCTGGTTCAACTCCGAGACTACCTGCACCTGGTCTGTCACTCTCTCGGGCTTCCCACAGAGATCGTTCCCCATCAGTTCAGGCATACCTACGCCACAGAGATGCTTCGCTCCGGCATCAGCTTCCCCGTCCTGATGAAATTACTCGGTCATGTCGATCCGGCCATGACCATGCGCTACGTCGATGTCGCCCTCACAGATCTCGAACGCGAGTTCCAGCTGGCCCGCTCCAAACCCAGACATCTGGCTCCGCAGCCGAAGACCTCCGCTGTGCCAGCGCGTACAGGTCTTGACGGCATCATCGATGTCCTGCTCGCTACACAACACCTCATGGAAATGTACCGCCGTCCTCTTCCAAAAGGTAACGCGAACCAGCGTCTGCTCAGGCTTTCCAAGCGACTCATCAAGATCCTTACCGAGATAAGAAAACTCCGGTCCACCTGAATGAAAATGGGAACCGATTGGCCGCTTATGGC
>JASHOC010000067.1 GCA_030041305.1 Acidobacteriaceae bacterium | reverse complement strand
CCTGCCGATGCCCCGCGCCTCTCACCCATCCGTTCTCTGGCCTACTTCCGACCCGTCATAGACGAACTCGGCGAGCACCCAGCGCCGGAAGGCTATATCGACTACCTCCGCCTCAAGCTCCGCCAAGCGATCACCACGCCGTCGGCAGAAGTCCAAAAAAATACGTCTTCCGATGAGCGTTAACACTGTGTGGTTGATTTGTCTTGAAGTGACCCCGCCCGAACAATTGTGGAGAGTTTTTCCTCGCGTTATTTGGATGGCGGCGCATGAAGGAAGGTTTTGCGCTGGGTCGACTCTTTT
Organism: Acidobacteriaceae bacterium; assembly: GCA_030041305.1. Lineage (GTDB taxonomy): Bacteria > Acidobacteriota > Terriglobia > Terriglobales > Acidobacteriaceae > Telmatobacter. The sequence goes on along the minus strand of JASHOC010000067.1, from coordinate 9,116 downwards.
TTATACTGGAGGCGCGCCTATTCTTATGCTGAGTGCGGGCAGGTTTTGTGGGTGCAGAAGAGGTAGATTGTTCCCTGTTTTCCACGGCCGCCTGGAAAAAGATCGAGGCGGAGGCGCCACGGTCTTTCTATACTCGAGACATGGCGAAGGGACCAGTTTGCGGTTGGAAGTTGGAGCGATCGGCGCGTAAATGCGGCGCCCTCCGCATCGCCGGCGTGGATGAAGTGGGCCGCGGACCGATGTTCGGTCCCGTAGTGGCTGCCGCCGTTATCCTTCCCAAGGGCCGCCCTCTGCCAGGGCTGACCGATTCCAAGCAGCTCACCGAAAAGCAACGCAACAATTTTGACACCGTGATCCGCACCACGGCGATAGCCTGGTCCATTGCCGCGGTGGATGTGGAAACCATCGACCGCATCAATATTCGCAGGGCTTCGCTCCTGGCCATGCGCTCGGCCGTGGAGCGGTTGGCGCTGATCCCGGATTATCTGCTGATCGATGGCGTGGACACCATCGATTGGCCCTGCCCACAGCAGGCCGTCATTCAGGGCGATTCGACCAGTCTGTCGATCGCCGCCGCCAGCGTGCTGGCCAAAGTGTATCGCGACCGGCTTCTTGTGGAACTCGATGCGGTGTACCCAGGCTACGGCTTGGCGCAGCACAAAGGCTACTGCTCGCCCGAACACCTGGAGGCGCTGGCCCGGCTGGGCCCTACGCCGATGCATCGAAGAAGCTTCTCGCCGGTAGCGCAGACGTCGCTGGAGTTCGACTGATAACGGAGCCTTTTGGCCTGGCGGCCAATTACTTCGCGGGCAAAGGAACCGGCTGAATGGGTGGTCCGCTTGTTTTCAGCGGGAAGGGCCGACTGCTCCAATACTCCAGCGTCGCAGGGTCGCAGACGTGCATCTGCTCGGCTGCTTCCAGGTCCGCTTCCCAGAACGCGTTTCTAACTGTCGCGTAGCATTTTCTGCAAATGGAATCCATCGTCCCGTCGCGATTTTCTCGGCGGGCAAAATTTGAAAGGGCAGACAACACTGTAACTTCTATAAGCTTGACTCGATCAAAGGGGGTCGTGAGATAAATTCACCTTCGCACATTGCTTGCCGCAAGACAATTGGGGAAATCCCCGGTTTTGCAGAAAACCAAACTGTATTCACGGGCATCGCGCAGACCGGTCCGGCTTTTCCTTACAAGGCGTAGGTGTTTGCGGATGAATGGGTCAGACCGTAACCGCTCGCGCCTTTCGCTTCTGCTTCCATGCCAGCACCGGCCGCGCCAGAAAGAGCGCGGCGAGAACGGCCGTCATGCCGATCGGCGTGAGCACCCCGGGCTTTACTCCCCACCAATAATGAATGATGGCGCACACGCCGGCGACATAGATGAGCTTGTGCAACCGGTTCCAGCGCTTGCCGCCCATTTTGCGAATGGCCCAGTTGGTGGAGGTGAGGGCAAGAGGCAGCAACAGCAAATACGTGGCCATCCCCGCGGTTACAAAGCGCCGCTTGACAATATCGGCGGCCATCGCGGACGGGCTAAAGCCATTGTAGAGAGCCACCCAGGTCAGCATGTGGAGCGACGCGTAGAAGAAGGCAAAGAGCCCCAGCAGCCGGCGAAATTTGATGAGCCAGCCCAGCTTGCGCCATAAGCGGCGCAGCGGCGTAATGGCCAGCGTCAGCATGATCAGGCGCAGAGTGGTGCGGCCTGTGGCGAAGGTGATTGTGTGAGTGGGATCCGGCCCTAAATCATCAGTAAATGCGCCCCACAGCAGCCAAACGAGCGGCGCAAGGCACGCCAGCCAGGTGAGGATTTTGAGCGTAATCAGCGTTCTTCGATGCATGCGTATCCGGAAGCGGGCTCGCGGTGCGAGCGGAGCAGCGGCGCTAGCCAAATCGAGTGACTTTACCAGGGCGCAGGCTTTTCCGGAGTCCTGGTTATTTCGATCATGATCGCTGAAAGCTTCGATCCAAAAAGCCAAACAGCGGAACGAAACCGAATCGATACCCCGGAGCGCCCATTAAATTATCCATAGGACTAGCCGCGTTAACTCCACTGACTCCGCTAAAAATACTTCCTCAAGTCCATCCCCTTGTAGAGATCCGCCACCTGATCGCCGTAGCCATTGAACATCAGGGTGGTGCGAATCTGCTTATAAAAAGGAACGCCGATGCGCCGCTCCGTCTTCTGGCTCCACCGGGGATGGTCCACGTTGGGGTTGACATTCGAGTAGAAGCCGTACTCGTTGGGGGCCTCGTCGTTCCAGGTGGTGTGCGGCATCTTTTCCACAAACCGGATCTTCACAATCGACTTGGCCGATTTGAAACCGTATTTCCAGGGCAGCACGACGCGGACCGGGGCCCCGTCCTGGTTGGGCAGCGTTTGGCCGTAGAGGCCAAAGGTCAGCAGCGCCAACGGGTTCATCGCTTCATCCATGCGCAGACCTTCGGAGTAGGGCCACATAATATCCGTCTGATAGGCCCAGGCGCCCTCCACTCCCCGGTTGTAATACGACAAGAACTGCACGAATTTCGCGCTGGAAAGCGGCTGGCACTGTTTGATTAGCTCGGAGAGAGAGTAACCGACCCAGGGGATGACCATGCTCCAGGCTTCGACGCAGCGATGCCGGTAGACGCGGTCTTCGAGCGGGCGCAGCTTGAGCAACGTGTCAATATCGAAGGTGAGCGGCGTGGCCACTTTCCCTTCGATCTTGACGCTCCAGGGCCGCGCAGGCAGAACGCTGGCGTTCTTCGCCGGGTCGCCTTTGTTCACGCCAAACTCGTAATAATTGTTGTAATGAGTAATGTCCTCGAAGCTGGTGAGCTGTTCTCCAGTGGTGGTCAGCGGGCTCGGCACAGTTTGCAACTTGGTGGCGTCCGCCAGCACGCGCGCATTGGGATCAAACAGGCTCTCCACGCGTTCCGCGCCCAAGGCCACGGCGCCCATGGCTGCCACCCCGCGCAAAAAACGCCGGCGATTCAAGAATGTGTCATAGGCGCTTTTGGGCGTGATCTCGGAGGACGGAATATCGGGCGGTTTGCCAATGAGCATGGGTCAACCTCGCTGGGTGCGGAAGCCGGTACGCTTTTATTAGACACGATACCGGAACTGGGGTTACACGAATTCTCAATAATCGCGTGTTGGAACCGCGATCCTGCGTCCCCGGCACGGAGCTAGGAAGGAATTCGGGCAATCAGTTCAGGCCCCGACGCAGTCTAGTTCGGCGCGTGCAGGATTCAAAAATCCTGAAGCCGGCGCGCTTGCCCGGATTGTACACTGACAATGAACATCATGGTCGCGAAGCATCGATCCTTTCTTAAAGCACTATGCGCGACGATTATAGCGCTGCTGTTGGCCTTCCCAGCCGCGGTGTTGAGGGGCGCTCAACAAGGCGAATCGAACGCGTCTTTGGACCACGAGCTAGCCGAAGTTCCGCTTCCCGAACCCACTGTCAATGCATTGCCTTTGCCGGAAGATCGCGGCGAGGCGCAACTGGAGCAAACGCTGAAGCGGCTGGGGACAACAGCCAGCGTACTTTACATCGTGGCCCATCCCGACGATGAAGATGGCGCGTTACTCACTTACTTGAGCCGCGGCTTGGGTGCGCGAGTCACGCTTTTTACCCTGACCCGCGGCGAGGGTGGTCAAAACGCCATGTCTGCCGAAGAAAACGATGCGCTTGGCCTGATCCGCACCAACGAATTGCTCAAGGCCGACGAATATTACGGCGTAAAGCAGCTCTGGGGCACCGAGACCGATTTCGGCTTCTCGAAGACCCAAGAAGAAGCGTTTTCGCAGTGGGATCACCAGCGCGTGCTCTACGACGCGGTGCTGGCGGTGCGCCGGGTGCGCCCGCAAATTATTGTAGCCACCTTTGTCGGCGGGGTGACCGACGGTCACGGCCAGCACCAGGTTTCCGGCGAGATTGCGCAGGAGGCCTTCAAAGTGGCTGGCGATCCCAAGGTCTTCCCCGAGCAGCTTACAGATGGGCTGGAGCCCTGGCAACCGCTCGCCGTATATTCGAGAACTCCGTTTGCGCGCATCGTCAACGGAAAGATGTTTGACTACGCCACCGGCAAGTGGGCCCCGGCGAGATTTCACAATTACGTCACCGGCGCGTGGACGACGGGGGCGCTTTCAACCGACGTGGCCGTTCCGGTGGGCGCTTGGGACCCGACGCTGGGACGCACGTATGTGCAGATTGCGCGCGAGGGATGGGGCGAGCAGAAGTCGCAGAACGGCGGCGCAAACCCGGTGCTGAGCGGGATGGCGGATTCGGAGTATCACCTGTGGGGCGCAGTTGCGCCGGCCGGGGCCGCTGAAAATAGCGGCGCAAGCAGCCTTTTCCAGGATCACCAGGTGGACATCGACACCAGCCTCGAAGCATTGGCGCGCCTCGTGCCCGGCGACGCGCCGGCGTGGCTGAGCGACGGATTGCATGATATTGCGACGGGAATCCAAGCCTTCCGAAACAACAACCACGACCAGAGTGGCCAAGCGACTGCGCGCCAACTAGCGCCGGTTTATCGTCAGACGCTCGATCTTTACACAAGAGTGAAAGCCAGCAGCCTCGACCCGCAAGCGAAAGCCGGGCTCGAGTTGGAACTGGGCGCGAAGATCGATCAATTTCAGACCGCGCTTAAGGACCTGCTGGGGCTAGAAATGATATCTTTCACTACCAAAGCGAGGCAAGCGGAAAGTGGCGCCAATGAGCGCGGTGGTACAGCCGACGAGACGCCGCGGAGCGTGGTTCCGGGCGAAGAGTTTCGGGTGCGGGTGCACACCGCGGCCTTGGACGAGGATGTGCATCTCGCGAAGACCTGGTTCGTGACCAACAACGGCCCTTCGCAAGGCGACGAATCATGGATAGTCGGCGAACCCAGCACCGCACAGTCCAGCAACACCACTGACGCGATATACAACATGCGTGTTCCCGCAGACGCCGAGCCAACCAAGCCTTACTTTACGAGGCCCACCGTCGAGCAGTCATATTATGACATCTCGAATCCGAAGTGGCGCGAACGCTCCTTCGCGCCCTATCCGCTGGCCGCGTGGGTGGAGTTCGATTTCGACGGCGTGCCCATCCGAATGGGGAAGGTGGTGCAGACGCTCGAGCGCGTCACTGGCCCGGGCGGCATTTACGAGCCGCTTGTGATTACGCCGGCAATCGGCGTGGAGGTGGAGCCGCAGGCGCGCATTCTGCCGCTTGATGGCTCGGCGCTGCCGGTACGGGTAACCGTTCACGCATTGGCCGCAGCGGATGGAACCCTGCGGCTGAGGCTGCCCGCGGGCTGGCGCTCAACGCCCGCCGAAACAAATTTTCATCTGGCCGACGCAGGCGAAACGGCCCCGCTGGTCTTTTCGGTGGACCCGGTGAACGCCGGTCCCGGCGCGTACTCGCTTGATTCGGTCGCCCTTGTGGGGGGCCGCAGTTATCGCGCCGGGTGGCATAACGTGAGCTATGCCGGATTGCGGCCCTATAACCAATATCTGCCTGCGGAATTGAAGACGCGTAAAGTAGACGTGAAGATGGCGCCGGGGCTGCGTGTCGGCTACGTAATGGGCACCGGAGACCTCGTTCCCGAAGCCATCCAGGAACTGGGCGTGACTCCACACCTGCTTTCAGTGCAAGAATTGGAATCCGCCAATCTCTCCCCATGGAACGTCATCGTGATCGGCATCCGCGCTTACACCAACCGGCCTGAGCTCGCCGCCGTCGAACCGCGCCTTGAGCAGTACGTCAAGCAAGGTGGAACTCTGGTGGTGCAGTACCAGAGCGCCACGTTTCCCGCTCCCCTACCGCTTTCCATTGGCCGCGTTCCAGAGCGCGTCGTGGACGAGAACTCGACTGTCACGCTTCTCGATACCGCGAACCCGCTGCTCAGTTGGCCCAACAAAATCACCGCTGCCGACTTCGACGGGTGGATCGAAGAGCGCGGCCATTCCTTCATAGATAGCTGGGACCCCGGTTACACGGCGTTGACCGAGACCGCCGATCCCGGCCAAAACCCGCAACGCGGCGGGCTCCTCGTGGCGCACCCGGGCAAAGGAACCTATATCTATGTCGCCTACGCTCTCTATCGCCAATTCCCCGAGCTTGTTCCCGGCGCGTATCGTCTGCTGGCCAACTTGCTGAGCGCGGGCATGGCGCCATCTTCCGGCACGGAGCGCGCGCAAACCGAATCCCGCTAAAAAGCGCTCTCGACCGGGCGCCTCTTGCAAGACGAGTCCCGCTTGCCGGGAGCACGGCTCCGATTCCTCCCGCGCAAGCGGAGAGCGCACAGCCGCACACTGTTAAATTGCCGTTAATTTTCACTCGCTTTAGATGCGCCAAAGCGGCGCGAAATCCACGTAAAAATTGGGTAAATTCGTCATCTATTCACAAAACTTTGCGACTCTAGGTTGCGGAAGCCCAGGGAAGATCTACCGTTGCAATTTTCTTTCCGACCTTCACATTCGCTCTCTGCATGAAGGATCAGGGAACCGGGCGGATTCCGAACCGAAGCGATCTTGTCGTGTAGGAGAGCACTGCGCGTTCCCCGAGTTAGCAGGCTCAGTTTTCTCATCCAAAAATGACTTCACAGGAAAGAGAGGCCTAATGAGACTAAGAATGCTAGTGACTGCCGCGGCGCTCGTGGCTGCCAGTGTTTTTTCTTTTACCCAGACAAGCGATCCGGCGCCGCCGGCTGGACCCCATCACGCAACCCGCACAGAGCAAACCCCTCCACCGCCTTCGGTCGAGGACCAGATCAACGCGCTACGCGAGCAGATGCAGAGCCAAATCGACAGCCTGAAGGAGCAGCTCAACAGCAAGGACGCGCAGTTGCAGCAGGCGCAAGAAGCAGCCACGGCCGCGCAAGCGGCGGCTGCCAGGGCGCAGGCGGCGGCCGACGGCCAACAGGAGGCGCTCTCCGCCAATACGGCGGCCGTCGATACCCTACAATCGTCGGTGTCGGACATGAAGAACGCCAACGCGGCGATCGTGTCCTCCTTCAACGACGAGACCACAGAGATCAAGAAGAAGATCTCGGCGGATCCCGACCTGATTGAATACAAAGGGATCACGCTCTCGCCGGCGGGCAGCTTCCTGGCGGGTGAAACCGTGTGGCGTCAGGGCGCCACCGGCGGCGGCCTGAACACCCAACCCACGGGGGTTCCGCTCAACTATTCCGAAGCAGCACAACTGACTGAGTTCACGGGTACCGGCCGTCAGTCACGCATTGCAATCAGAGCGGTGGGCAATCTGCCGAGCATGACTCTGACCGGCTATTACGAGATGGACTGGCTGAGCGCCGGCGTCACCTCGAACGCCAACCAGTCCAACAGCTACACGCTCCGCCAGCGGCAACTGTGGGGTGAGGCGGCGCTGAACGACGGCTGGCGCTTTTCCGGCGGCCAAGGCTGGTCGCTGGCCACAGAAACCACGGCCGGCTTGCAGCGAGGCACCGAGATTCTGCCGGCGACCATTGATCCTCAGTACGAAGCCGGCTTCGTGTGGACGCGCCAGTACAGCTTCCGTGTGAGCAAGGACTTCGCCAATAAATTCTTCATGGGCGTTTCAGCGGAGAATGCGGAGACGCTCAACCCGGCTGGGCAGAATCTGCCCTCGAGCCTGCTCATCACCACGGTCGGCAACACCGGCGGCCTTTACGACAACCAGAGCAACTACTCCTATAACCTGACGCCGGACTTCATCGCCAAGATCGCGGTTGAGCCGGGTTGGGGCCACTGGGAGTTGTTTGGGATCGGGCGCTCCTTCCGCGATCGCCTTTATCCGTCGGGCTTCACTGCCGGCGCCGTAACGCCCTGTGGCGTGGCGCCCACTAGCGCGCCCTGCAACACAATAGCTTGGGGCGGCGGCGCGGGCGGCGGCTTCCGCGGTCCGCTGGTGGCCAACAACAAGCTCGCCATTGGCCTCAAGGGTCTCTATGGCCAGGGCGTCGGCCGCTACGGTGACTCGACCATTGCCGATATCACCTTCCGTCCGAATGGCGCCATCTCTCCGCTGCACGGCTTCTCCGCCCTGAGCACGGTGGAAGCGAATCCTACCAGCCGCCTAATGCTCTACTTCAATTACGGCGGCGATTACATCGGCCGCGACTGGACTGTTGACACCATTGCGGGCGACGCCAACTTCGGCAAAGAAGTCGGCTACGGCGCCTACACTGCAAGCATGTACGGCTGCACCACCGAAAATGCATCCAGCTCGGCCAACGCCAGCGCAAACCCCGGCACGCCGAGCAACTGCGGGGGCAACAACAAGGACACGCAGGAGTTCACCGCCGGCTTGTGGTACAACATCTATGCCGGTCCCGCGGGCCGCCTGCGTCAGGGGTTCCAGTACAGCTTGTGGCGCCGCGACCTTTGGTCTGGCAATGGGGTCAATAGCACCACCGGGGTCGATCAAAATCCTGGGGGCGGAGCTCACGGAAGCGACAACATGTGGTGGACCTCGTTCCGGTACTACCTGCCGTAAGGCAGCGTTGCCAGAGGGACGAAAGGGCAGCCGAATCTGGCTGCCCTTTCTGTTTGGTGGCGGGTCAATTTGACCGACCACCGAAGGGCCGCGTTTTCCGGGAGTAAGTTCGTCATGGATGGTCCCGGCCGCCCCACCGATCCATCCGCCCCACCCCCACATGATTGCCGGCGCACAAGTCGCTCTTTTTGAACTACTTGCGTGTACAAATCTGAAAACGCGAGGGTTATTAGCATGCGGCAGAAAACAAACGAATTAAGATGAGATCTTTCGACATTTTGCACCAAACATTGTGCATTTTGTCGATGATGGAAGTGGCCTGATTCTCGATGGATTGGTTCTAATTTGGCACCCAGAGATCGAATTTTCGTGAGCGTTATGTGAACCACAGGCCTTGTCAAGATTGCGGAGTTTGATTTTGCAGGGCGGCCAGGCGTATTTTCTGTGCAGCGTTCCAGCGGTTGGGTAGCCAGGCGGGTAGGTCGCTGACGCGCACAGCCGGCAAGTTGATCAATAACTGAGTGAGATAGAGCTACTGGTCCATATCATGGCGGCGACGGGTCGAGGTGAGGCTGGCCAGGATGGCCGCGGTACGACCGCGGCGTGCATTGCCGACGAAGATGACTGTTTTTTCGATTTAGAACCACGC
>JASHOC010000066.1 GCA_030041305.1 Acidobacteriaceae bacterium | reverse complement strand
TTCAGGGGGGCAGTCCATTTTGGCAGATTGGAAACTTCGGGGAAATCGTGCGCGGTTCGGGGCGATGGGGCGGAATTTGTCGATTCGATGGCTCATCGGGCGGTCTGGAAATATGACCCACTCAAGCCGACATCGGGCTTGAATGGGCGACTGGCCCTGTTCCTGAAGTTGGCAAGTGGTTGAAGTCCGTTGTGGGCGGGCATTTCCGATACTTCGGAGTTCCAGGGAACCGGTACGCTCTGTCCCACTTTCGCTTCACGGTCAGTCACTTCTGGCACCGTGCTCTTGAACGGCGGAGTCAGAACGGGCGCGTGCAGTGGGAGCGAATGCAACGGCTCATCCGCCGCTGGCTTCCTCCGGCCCATATCTGCCACCCTTATCCTTCGCGCCGTTTGCACGTCACTACCTGAGGCCAGAGCCGGATGCGGGAAATCCGCTCGTCCGGATCTGTGCGGGGGGTACGGCGTAAGCCGTATCCCTACCGCGACCACTTGCTTCCGCTGCGACAGCAGCGCAGCTCTTATATCTCGCCGTACTCCAGCGCCAGTACATCCCAAAGCCGGCCCGTCTCGGGAGCCAGCCAGGCGCGCCGGAAAAGATTGCGAATCGCTTTCCAATCGTCGTCTTGAAAATTAAACGTAATGCCATTGTCACGGGCGCGAAGATTGACGCCGATCACATCGTTTTCATCCGCGCCGGTATAGGCAAGGAAATGGCGGCCCTCCCAATAATTACGCTCTCGTCCGAGGTCCAGCCGCTGCAACATGGCCCGCAATTCCGAGATTTTCGGGTAGCCGCTCACCGGATACTGTGTGCGGTATTTCCCCGGAAGGCAGAGACGAGCGCACAGCTCCTCTCCCGGACTCCGTGAGAATTCTAGGCGGTAACCGCCCTCCTGAAACGAAGGCGGTGACGGTGGATGGGCAGCCTGCTGCCAATCCCAAGGGGGAGGTTCCGGGTCCCGGATTGGCCGTTCATAGAGAAGGTAATGACCGCGAGCGCACACCCGCCACAGGACAGGCCAATACGGTTTGAGCGTTTCGTTCAGCTTTTCGACGTTAGGAAACTCCAGTTCGTCGAGGAGAAAGTAAAGGTTTCGTGCAATGAAGACCGGCTTCTGCCAGCCCATCAGAGGATTTTTCAGCGCCCGGAGAGTCTGTGTGACGACCCGTTCCACGTCCGCGCTGCCAATCTCCTCGGGCGCCTTGGCGGCAACCTTGCGGTCGGCGGGCAGGTGAGATAGGAAGAACGCGTCTAGCGGTGTTTTCTCTCGCTTGCCGCGGAGCGAGTAGACAGCCTGAAAAGCCTCCAGCATCCCTGCCAGGGATTCCTGTTGAATCTCCGTCGGAGAGGGATTCGCGTTCACCTCCGAACCTTGAAGACAGTAATAAGCGATCAGGGCCCACTCGGCACGCGAGAGCAGAAACTGGAATTTGACCTTCTGACGGATCTGATACAGGGAGCCGGTACCGCCGCCGATCAGGTTGACCAGATCCAGGCGCTCCTCCTTCGCCGATTCGAGAAGGTGCTTTGCGGCTTCCGAGGTCGAAGCCGCCTGGCCGTTCCTGATCGCCATGAGCGTCCTCATGGCTTCGAGGCGCGTCCGCAGCGCCTCGGAGATGCGAATCGAGATCACCGGTTGTTGCGGCGCTGCTTCCTTCTCTGCCATTGGCTTTCCTTTCAGTCCTACATGATCGCCTAACGTAACGTTACAGATTTGACTCTATGTAGACAAATGCGCTACTGTCAACCCATGCAAGATTGGCGAGGTGTCCTTTGCGCCCTTCTTCCCCTGCTCCTCACCGGCTGCGCCGCGCCGCGCGACTGAGAGACTCCGACCAGCTCTTACTTCCATTTGCTACTGAGCTGGAGGCTGCGACTGTAGAGGCCCAGAGTGATCTCGGGGCAGAGCCACGAAGGCGACGTTCACCTGACGGAGTTTCGACTCCGGAAGCCTGCAAACTGCCGAAGCCGCACTTGCAGGAAAGGAGCGAGGCGAGGGCGAAACGAAAGCCGCCCAAAAAGGCGAGCGTGCCGCTGGATGAAAGGCTCCTGGTCAGCCGCGAAAAGGCCGCGGAAATTGTTTCTCGCAGCGTCAGGTCCATCGACTATTTGCTGGCGAGCAAAGAACTGCCCTTCCGCAAGATCGGAACCCGCACGATGATTCCTGTGTCAGAGCTTCAACGGTTCGCGCGAATGAACCACCCCGAACGCATCGCAAGTTGATGAACCACAGGCCTATATTGATGGCCGCGCAATAGTTGCTGGATGCACAGCTTCAATTCCGATGAAACGCACAAAGTGTTTTGTGTTAAATGTCAGAATGCTTTTCACTTTGTGGACCCGCATAGCCGCAACTAGCCGCGTGTCATGGACCTGGAGTCCTGAAACGCCATAATCGACAAGCAGCTTCCGCCACTCTTCGTGTACTGCCAGGCTATCCGGTAGAAATCGTAACTGTGATTCAAAGCGTCTTGCCCGGCGGTCTGCTTCAGCTGGCGATAAGCCATAGCCATTGCGTTCTATCGGGCGCGTCGAGGCATTCCAGAATTCAGCAAGGTTTTGGGACGTGTAGCAGAGAATCGCGCCTGACTCAGCCAGCACGGCAAGAGCGGCTTCGACAACGGGATAATCAGGATCGGCCGGTTGAACCCAGCGAATCAGGATGTTGCTGTCAACAAGACAAAGAGTTTCCGCCATTGCTTAGAGCCGGTCGTCCTCGTAAAAACTCTCCCGTGTGAACACCGACGTTGGCAGATGCGGCAGATTTTCCGAGCCTTCGGCAATCTCCCTCAACATCGCACGCAACTCTTCGACTGTCAATCTGCCTGTGCCGGTTGTTGGCGACGCCAGCACTTCACGCAGAAGGGTTCCCGCATATTCCTCGGCCGCAACTCCGCGCGCCTCCGCAGCGGCGGCAAGGCGAGCTTCAATCTCGGGGCTGAGTTCTATTTGAATTGTCATCGGAACCCCTCCTCCAACCATTATCTGACGATCCCAAGTAAATGTCGATTCCTATCTGCTGGACGAAGCAGTCCGCCGTTTGCTATCGCACAACCCCTCAATAGCCGTGCGCAGGTTCTTTTCGCCTAGATGCGCGTATCGCGCGCTCATCTGGATCGTCTTGTGCCCTGCGAGTTGCTGAATGACCTTCATGTTTTCGCCGCGCATGGCAAGCCGTGAACAGAACGTATGCCGGTTGTCGTGCCAGCGATAGCGCACGATCTTCGCATCCGTCATCGCCGTTGCGAACCAGTACCGCGGACTGTGGAGCAGAAACACCCGTTTGTCGGATGACGCTGGCTTATCCATCTCATGGAGAATCTCAAAGGCCTGCCGAACGTCGCTATTCATCGGAATCGTCCGTGCCGACCCATTCTTGGTCTGGTCCAGATTGATTTCTTTCCGCGCGAAATCGATCTGTTCCCAAGTGAGTGAGTACTGCTCCGACAATCTCATCCCGGTCCCGAGAGAGACGGTCAGCTCTGGCAGATGTTCCGGAAACTCTTTCGTGATGGCCTTGCGGAGGCGCTTCTCCTCGTCATCGGTGAGGAAGCGAATGCGTCCGTTGTTCTCATGCCGCAATCGCACCAGCCGGGCAGGATTGCCTGTCACCTTGCCGTTGCGCAGGGCCTCTCGAAAGATGAGAGAGAACAACGCCCGGTAACGGTTCGCTGTCGCCGCGGTCTCCGTGTTCCTTGCAATCCAGCCGTCGATGTCCTCGGGTTTGATTTGATCGGCCTGCCGAGTCTCGAAATCTGGAAGGATTCGCTTCAGGCGCGATTCGATGTGGCCCTGGTCCCGATGGTGCTTTTCGCTGTAGCGCTGGATATCCTCGGCGAGCTGCCCGAAACGGATCGATGCACGCCGCATGTTCTCCGGCAGCTTCGCGCCCATGCGGATTTCGTTCTTGCGCTTCTGATATAGGGCCAGCGCATCGGACTTCCGGCCAACTTTCTCTCGGTGAAGGGCGCCGTTCTCACGATAGCGAATCCACCAGATACCGGAGCCCGGCTCCTTCTCCCAGACACCTGTGACCTTGGCTGATGACCTGCGCGGCATGGGGAAACTGCCTCCTGGAAGCCATTGTACAAAAGTATCCCCAGAAGTATCCCCAGCAGCAATAATCATTTTCTTGATTCTACTTAAGTTGTTGATTTTATGGTGGGCCCGGAGGGATTTGAACCCCCAACCAAGGGATTATGAGTCCCCTGCTCTAACCGTTGAGCTACAGGCCCTTCAATCCAATATATTGTGCATCAACTCCCGTTCCCTTCCGCAAGCCACGACCTGTTCACCACTTAAGGTCGCGGCCCCGCGATCTAGCTGCGCCAGTGCAGCTCGACGGGACCTTCCATGGGGTGCTTCGGCCCACTGCCGCACCCAGAGGGTTCCCGCTCCGCCTCCAGACGCGCCTGCTTCAAAGCGAAGTACCACTTTGCCGGCTTGTCGGCGTCGTCGATCAGCATGAGGCTGGGATTGTACCGCAGCCCTTCGGCCTGCTGAATCATGGTGATCTGGTCCTGGCGCACAAACTTCGCGCCGAAAAACTTGGCGATCGGGGTCGCCAGAGGCAGATAATAAAACATGTTCCACGCGGCCACCACGTCAATGCGGCAGGTTGAAGCCGTCACCGGTGTCACTGTGGTAAGGCTCGAAAACCACTTGTCGCCGCAGCGGATGGTCTCGGTGCGGCGGTTGGGGAGCACGAAATCGATGGTCGTCTCCACCGGCTGACCGTACACGCCCAGCAGCTTATAGGGCGCAGAGTTCGCACTGGGCGCGTGAGCGCTCATGCGGAAGCCCTCCGGAATGGGCTCGAAGCGCTTGACCTTTTCGCGGATGCTCGCCCGCGAACGCCACCACCACGCCTGATGCACGAACGGCCCATGGGCCGGATCCATCAGTCCGATGATGCCGTGATCCACATTGCACGGCAGCTCCGCGGATAAGTGCGCCGACCGGTACCGAGGGCCGAATTTGGCCAGCTCCGGGGCCTTCCCGCCCCGCGCCTGCCGTCCACTTCCAGGCCGGGGAATAAACACCCAAGCGTATCCGTCCTGCTCTTCGCATGGGAATGCGGTGGCGTAGATGCGCGACGCGTCGAGCCGGTCCTGGTCGCTCAGCGATGGAATCAGCGCGCATTGGCCACTGCACGGCTCGAATTCCCATCCGTGATAGCGGCAGGTGACGCGCTCGCCGTCGAACCACCCGTAGCTTAGGGGAATGCCGCGATGCGGGCAGTTGTCGCGCATGGCGAAGACACGCCCGTCGTTGCGCCGCCCCAGCACGAGCGGAATGTCGAGCAGCATGGCCGTAGCCAATTTGCCGCGCTTCAGCCGAGCCGTCCGCAGCGCCGGGTACCAATCGTCGTAGAGCAGTGTCGCCGCCGGTCCCTGGTTGTCTCCCCGCGCAGGCGTCGCCTTTTTCGTCCTGTCAAAAAACGGCATGTGCGACCCACCATAGCACCTGCACCAGCGTCCGTGCGAACCCAGACGTGCTCGCAACCATGGCGAATCTGCCCCAATGGGCCAACTCCTCATCCCAAAACCGAATCCATTGCTTTCTATGACGATGAAATGGCAAATCCCGGCATTCCTTTTAGCGGCAGTTTTGGCCTGCGCGACAACTTATGGATGGGGGCAACAGTCGTCCCCGAACGACCAGAACAGCGCCAAGCAGGATATGAAGCATGCCGGCCGCGACACCAAAAACGCGGCCAAAAATACAGGGCACGCTGCGAAAAAGGGCGCGAACAAGGCGTACCACGCCACCACGAAAGGCACAAGGAAGGCTTACAACAAATCCAAAAACACCACCAAGGGCGCGGCGCACGGCGCGCAGGAGGGCGCACAGCACCCGCATTGACGCTTCTTTGGGGTTCTGGTCAGTGGTCACCGATCCATAGTCAATTGTTGTCGGTCTGGCGACGGTCAATTGTCAGCGGTCTGGTGACCATCATATCGGGATTGCCGGTGAGCGCCGAGGAAGGCGAGCAGTTTTCGCTTGAGGCGCTCCGGCTTCTTGAGTTCGCATTCCCAGACGACCAGAGATGACCAGCCGAGGGTTTTGAGGGCAGTGCGAGCGCTCCTATCCCGGGTCGCGTTGCGGCCGATTTTGTTCACCCAATACTCCCGATTGTGGACGGGGACGCGCGCTCCGCGAGCACAGCGATGGCCGTGCCAAAAACAGCCATGCACGAAAATTACTTTATGCAGGCGCGGAAACACCAGGTCCGGTTTCCCGGGTAGTTCCTTGGCGTGCAACCGGTAGCGAAAACCCTGGGCGAAGACGAGCCGGCG
This sequence comes from Acidobacteriaceae bacterium, assembly GCA_030041305.1. Taxonomy (GTDB): domain Bacteria; phylum Acidobacteriota; class Terriglobia; order Terriglobales; family Acidobacteriaceae; genus Telmatobacter. Next base: position 29,232 of record JASHOC010000066.1, on the reverse strand, counting down.
CACAGCCATCTCGGGGGCGGTGTTCTGGCTTTTCACCGCCTGCATGGTCCGCCGTCTGAGTTCCTGCGACTCCATCGCCGTCCCGCTCCGCCCGCCATTACCCGGCACCAATGGTTTGGCTTCCTGCTTCCGCGTCTCCTCTGCGGAAAAGAGAAGCTCCTTGAGCTGCGATCGGTCGCGAGTGAGCCGCCGCGACGATCGGCTCCAACAGGCTCTCCGCAAGAAAGCGGACCGCCGGGACGACCACGCCGTCACCGGCCACATGATACGCCTCGTTGTAATTTTCAGGCAGAATATACGATTCGGGCAGCCCCATAAGACGCGCGGCCTCGCGCGGCGCCAGCAACCGCGAGCGCACCCGATCGCCTTCCACCAGCAGGATGGTTTGGCGGCTCGAACCGCCGGCGGGCGTGCGCAGGCATCCTGAAACCTCGTCGAAACGGACCTCGGCGCGCTGCACTTTGCGACCCCCTTCGCCGATGCGCATGCGGCGGTAGACGCCGCCCAGAAGCCTGCGGCCCGCCCGCTTGGCCTGTTCCACTTTTTCGAGATTGCGCGCGCTCATCATCGACAACAGACGCTGCGTTTCTTGAGGTGTGCGCCAGGCCACTCCACGTGGTTTATCGTCAATCACGTCCGACAAAACGATTGTGCGTGCTGCGGGAACGGGTAGCTTCCACCACAGCCAAAGGGCTTCCGTCTGGGGCAGGAGCGCCTGGTATGCGCTGAGGAGAGAGGACGGATGCCATTCCGGATCCGGGCCGGGCGAGAGGAGCGACTCGGGAATCGGGGCGTCCTTCTGCGCGCAAACTACGAAAAGCCGAGGGCGCGATTGTGGCACAAAACGGACCGCGTCGATGACCAGCGCTCCAAGTCGATAGCCGCCGCCGGCGAGCGCGTCGCTCAAAGCTGCAAAATCCCTGCCCCCGTGCGACGTGAGCGCGCCGCACACGTTTTCGAGCACGACCATTGTGGGCGCGCGGCCTTCTTGAGCGAGCGCGGTCATCAGGCGCCAGAACGGCCAGAAAGTTCCCGAGCGTTTCCCCTTCAATCCGGCGCCGGAGCCGGCAAGGGACAAATCCTGACAGGGAAACGAGGCCCAGGCCAGGTCGGCTTGCGCGGGCAATTCGCTGGCGCAAACCGACGCAACATCTTGAACGCACAGCCGGGCGCTGCCCCAATTCGCGGCGTAGGCTGCGGCTTTCCTGGGATCGAAATCATTCGCAAACAGGCAGGACCACGCGCTGCCGAGTCCAGCGCGCACCATGCCGCCGCCGGCGAAGAATTCGTAGAATGCGGGCATTTCGGTTTCGTCCCGATGCGAGCAGCTGCCGGTTTGAACGCCGCCTGTTCGATTTGGCGATCTTGCCGGTGTGCTCCACGGACATGTTACCTGTGTCATCGTGTGCGTTGAGTGGAAAAGTGGCCTGATATCCGGCTGAGCGATGAGAGCCGCAGGGACACGCTAAACATATTCGCTGCGTTCGATGCCGAGCTTCTTGATTTTGGAGTTGAGGGTGGTGCGCTTGAGGCCGAGCCGTTCCGCGGCTCCATTGGGTCCGCCGATCATGCCTTTGGCTTCGCGCAGGGCGCGCAAAATGTGTTCGCGCTCGGCAGCCTGCAGCGTGGGATTCACCACGGCCGAATCGTTATCCTCTTCCTCTTCCATTTCTTCGAGCTCGGCCAGAGGCGCGTGCAGCACCGCGCCTCGGGAGAGGATGACGGCGCGCTCCAGGAAATTCTCGAGTTCGCGAATATTGCCCGGCCACTTCCAGCGAACCAGCGCCTCCATGGTTTCCGGAGGAATGGTGTCGATGGATTTGCCCATGCGTCGGCTATGGCGGGAGACAAAGTGACGCACCAGAATGGGAATGTCGCCGGCGCGATCGCGCAGCGGAGGAGCGAATACGGGAAAGACCTTGAGCCGGTAATAGAGATCGCTGCGGAATTGCTTTTCCGCGACCATTTTGGCCAGGTCGCGATTGGTGGCGGCGATGAGGCGCACGTTGACGGGGATGGGCCGCGTGCCGCCCACCCGCTCGATCTCGCGTTCTTGGAGAGCGCGCAGCAGCTTCGGCTGCAGGTCGAGGGGGAGTTCGCCAATCTCATCGAGAAAAAGCGTGCCCTCGTGGGCCAACTCGAGGCGTCCGATTTTCCGGGCAAGGGCGCCGGTGAAAGCGCCTTTTTCATGGCCGAAGAGCTCGCTTTCGATGAGGCCGGCGGGAATGGCGGCGCAATTCAATTTGATAAAGGTGCGCTCGGCGCGCGAGCTGAGACGGTGAATGGCGCGCGCCAGCAACTCTTTGCCGGTGCCCGTTTCGCCTTGGATGAGCACCGTGGCGTCGGTCGGCGCCACGGTTTCAATGTGGCGCAGCACGCTCCGCAATCCCCCGCTCTCGCCCACAATGTCGTCAAAGCGGTGATCAAGATTGATTTCATCCTCGAGATATTCCTTTTCCTGATTCAGGCGGTCGCGGAGGTCGGCGATTTGTTTGAACGCCAGCGCGTTGTTAACGGCGACCCCGACCTGGCCCGCGACCTGCGTGAGAAGCTCGGCGTCGCGCTGCGAAAACGCGGCCTCGGTGCGGCTCGTAACCGCCAATGCGCCCAACACCCGCTCGCGATGGATGATGGGAACCCAGATGCCGGAGCGCATCCCGATCTCGGTATGGTGCCTCATGGACTCGGCGGAGAACGGCGAGCGATCCATTTGATCGAGCACTATAGCCTGCCTGGTTTGATAGGCCCGGCCGGCCGGCGATCTGGCGGGATCGATGAGCACTTCGCCCTGCCGCGGAGACGTCTCGTCCTGCGTCGCAAAAAACTGCGCGCGCAGCTTGCCCGTGGCCTCGTCATGGAGCGCAAAAGTGGCCGAGTCGTGGGGGACCAGTTTGCGCATGGAAGCCGAAAAGGCGCTCAGGAGCTTGCGAATATCCATATTGGCCAGCAGCACGGAGCTGAGCTCATAGACCATCGACTCTTCGACCTGCTTGTGTTTGGTGATGTCACGCGTCACCTTGGAGAACCCAACGACCTGACCGCTGGAGTCGCGGATGGCCGTGAGGACGCAACTGGCCCAGAAGCGGGCGCCGTCTTTGCGCACGCGCCAGCCTTCCTCTTCCACGCGTTCGCAGCCTGCGGCCTGGCGCAGCAACTCCGCGGGATGGCCGCGATCGAGGTCTTCCTGGGTAAAAAAGCGCGAGAAATGCCGTCCCAGCACTTCAACGGCCTTGTAACCCTTGATGCGCTCTGCGCCGGGATTCCACGTCATGATGTGGCCGTCGCGGTCCATCAGGTAGATGGCGTACTCATTAACGCTCTCGACGATGGAGCGCAGCCGGAGGTCGTTCTGGCGGAGGGATTCCTGGGCGGCGCGCTGCTCGGTGACGTCCCGGATAAAACTCACCACGGCAAGCCCGGCCTCCGTGTCGACGGGCTTGAGCATGATGTCGACGGGAAACTCCGTGCCGTCTTTGCGCACGCCGAAGAGATTCAGATCGGCGCCCATCTGTCGCGCGCGGGGATGGGCGCTGTAATTCTCGCGATGCGTGGGATGGACGCCGCGGAAGCGGCTGGGCACGAGCATTTCGACCGGCTGGCCGATCAGTTCCGCGCTGGTGTAACCGAACATTTCTTCCACGCGGGGATTGGCGGCGCGCATAAGGCCGCGATCGTCCGTAATCAGGATGGCGTCGGGAGAGAAATCGAAGAGTCCTTCAATCGTGGACTGCGCAAACTGCCGTTCGGCGCTCTGCACGGAGAGAGCGTTGACCTCTCTTGGGGAATCGGAGGAGCCCATTATTGTCTACCGGCCTACCTGCACGATAGCGCCACATCCCGCGATCACGCAACATCAAAAAAGGTTAGGCGGCGCCTGACGAAAGTACTATGGACCAGCGAATTATGCTGCTTTGGTGTGAAGCAGGACGTGTGGCTCGGGTTGCCGCGCCGCACGTTGCGGAGAAGGCGCGGCTTTGCGGCAAAGCAGAACCGCCGCCCAGCCGAGCAGCAGAACCCAGCTGCTGACGGTCACCACAAAGGCTCCGGCGAGCTGCAAAAACAGCCCTGTCACCTGCTGGACGATGGTTCCATGAGGCTCGGCGGCGAATAGGGCGCCCGGCAGCGCCACGCCGGCAAGTGCGGCCAGCACGACCGCGGACCACCAGCGCCAGTCGAGGAGCATGCGGCCGATTTTGCGCCACGGCAACCGGGCCCACTGCGCCGCGCCCATCGCGCCAGGAATAGCCACTGCCGGAACCACGATCCAGCGCAGAACCCAGGCCCCCGCCTCAAGCCAGCGCTCGGCGCGCCACGGGGTGAAGGACGCCGCCTGCGGTTCCGCGTGCGCGCCCAGCCATGCGGCCCACAGCGGGAGGATTTGATCGAACCAGGCCAGCAACGCCCAAATCGCCGCGATGACGGCCGACCATGCCAGGAGCGCCAAAGAGCCCCATAGCAACGATGTGCGCCTGCGGTCTTCACCCGTCAGGCTGCGCATGGTAATGGCCTGTAAGGCTAGCATGGAGGCGGCTAAGATGGGCGGCGCCAGCGAGAACAAACTCGCCTGCCAGACGGGCTCCGCCGGCGTGGCAGCCCAGGCCACCCCGGCCAGAATGAAGCAGAAAGTGGCCCAGAATTGGGCCCCGACCCATGCCCGGCTGCGGTGCAGGCGGCGAACAAAATCGGCACAGAGGCTGACGGCCGGAGAGGGTCTCACCGCCCCGAGCAGCTTCGCCGCCAGAACCGGGGCCGCAGCCGAAAGATCATTCACCGCCGCACCTCGAGCGGTCAGGGCGGGTGACGCCTTCGGCGTGAGTGGACTGAGTAAGCCGGTCTGCGCCGGAATGGGAATCAAGTTGCCGGAGACGCTCACCTGACCTCCGCCACTAGAGTGTGATGCGAAGGCGATTCAGAGATTTGCCAGAGGACCCTCGCAGGCGGGTTCAGGCGCGCCCAGGCAACCTTTTTTTGCCCGGTCTAAGACCAGGAAACCCGCTGAGGTCTCACGGGGCCGAGGCGCGAGAATCAACATGGAAGCAGGATGGCGCTTCTGCCTATTACTCCTGCCTCGATGGCTGGCGAATTCCGCCAGGCGCAGGAGAATCACCAGCATGGCGAGCATCACCGCAACAGCCACAAGCAGGCGGGTCATCCAACGGCTGCGGTTCTCCGCGGAGGCCGAAAATGGTCTCGGTCGCCGGCGGCGAAGCGATGGCGCGGCGGAGGCGCGGCGTTTGGCGCGCGAGTTCACGTGCGGAACCGCAAGAAAGGGTCAATACCCTCCAGCAAATCTTATCGTGTGCGCGTCTCGCGCGTCTCGTGAAATTGGATGCGCTCGTTGACGCGACCTGCAGATTCCCTGTTTTGACGGGAATGCAGTTGCTTTCCATTGCGAATAAGTCGGGATGCAGCTAGAGCCTGTTATTAAGTTTGGGGCGGGCAGCGACGGGAGCCAATTTTCTGAGTTCTAGGAGCGAGGAGCGACGCATACCGCGCGCCTGCTAGCGGCGAGCGACAACGAAATCGGGAAAATTGGCCCCGTCCCAAAGGGTTGCGGCTCCATCCGCGCCATCCATCGCTCAAGGAGCTAGAGACGCGCACAATCAAGGCAACGGGAATCACGATAAGTGGCGCGCGATGGCGCACCGCTAAATGACCTTTTGCCTTGCAGGACCGCCCATTGGTGAAGTGCGCCACTTATTTAAGCGGCGATGGTGGTGATGGTTGAGTTCGGCGCAATGGCGCTTGAGCGGGCAAATAAGGATAGGCCGAGGCGCACGCCTGAAGGAAGCAACGTGAACCGTAACCGCAGCCCTTAGGGCGGAACTGGGATTGGAACATGGCAAGACTTAACGCTCCGACTCAATTAGGCGTCATACTAGGTTATTTTTCTTTTCGGATGAGGAAAATCGGTTTGCAGAGTTCACCGATTAAAGGTTATTGTATCTTGAGTGAGAAAGCGGAGATCGTGCAGGGCGATAACTTGGCGCCCGCAGCGAGCGTCCGGATTCAGCACCGCTCTTAGCGCCCGGAGTTGAATCTTTTCCAGGTTGAAGAAGGGTGGGCAACCAATATCATCCCTGGTTCTGCAGTGAGGGACGACTGGCAGGGACCATCGGAGGTTTTATGGGGATATCTGAAATTTTGGCTTCAGTCGATCGTGAAATCGCATTGCTCCAACAGGCTCGTGCGTTGCTGAGCGGCAACTCCGCGGCTGCGCCCAGGAAGAGGGCGCGCAGACGCCAGAGAGCGGCCGCCGCGGTGAAATCGACCGCGTCCAAACCGGCAAAGAGAGTAAGGAAAAGGAAGCTGAGTCCGGAAGGTCGCAAGCGCATTGCAGAAGCGGTGAAGCGCCGCTGGGAAGCGCAACGCAAGGCCGCGGCGTCGTCCGGAAAATAGCGGCATAAGTTAGATCCAACTTAGCTAAGGTCGAACACCGAAAATGACGCCCTGTTTCAGTTAGTTCTGCGGTGTTTCCCATCGGCCCGAGTCGGCGGAGCGAAAGATGGCTTCGATGACCGCCATGTTGCCGATCGAATCTTCGAGCGGCACGGGAACTTCCCCGCCTTCGAGCACGGCCTTGGCGAAAGCGTCGCCCTGAATCGTGTACTGGTCGCCAACAGGAAATGTCTCTTCGCGCATGCCGCTGCCGCTTAAGTCGCCGGTCGCATCGATGAATAGCCGTGTGGGACGATCCGTGGGCGCATTGAAGGGAATCTCGATTTCGATGCGCCCGCGCGCGCCGAGAAAATTCACCTTCTGGTAGGGAATCATCTGCGTGCTGCAGGTAAACGTGGCGTGGCCGCCGGCGAAATCGAGTAGCGCAGAAGCCAGCCGGTCCGTGCCTAACTTGCGATCGCGCTCGACGAGCGCGACCACGCGCCGCGGCTCCCGGCCGAAGGCGTAACGCGCGGTGTGAATCAGGTAGCAGCCGATATCGTAAACGCCGCCTCCGCCCGTTTCTACGCGGTTGCGGATATTTTCAGGATTCACGTTGAAGTAACTGAAGACGCCGGTGACCGCGAGTAACTCGCCTATCTCTCCTGCATCGAGCAACGCGCGCAGGCGCAGCCACTGGTGAAAACTGCGGATCATGAAGGCTTCGCCCAACTTGACGCCGGTGCGGGCGCGCACCTCGAGCAAGCTCTTCGCTTCCGCCACCGTCATGCTTAACGGCTTTTCGCACAGCACGTGTTTGCCGGCTGCGGCGGCTTTCGCCGTCCACGGCACGTGAAGCTGATTCGGCAGCGGATTGTAAATGGCGTCAATCTCCGGGTCGGCGAGCATCTCTTCATACGAGTCGTAGGCCTTGGGAATGCCTAACGCGGCTGCCGCCTCGCGCGCCTTGGCCAGATCGCGCGAAGCAATGGCGGTTACTGTGGTGCGCTCACTCCGCTGCATGGCGGGAATGACTTTTTTGATTCCGATGTTGGCGGTGGAGAGAACTCCGAAGCGAAGCTTATCTGGCATAGAGGCATCATACAGGTTCGCTGCGGAGCCCTTCATTCCATGCAGCCAAGGATTCAGCTTGCCCATGCAAGGGCGGCAGCCAGTTCGAGCGCTTCCTCGGCGTTCGCGGCCACGCGCAGCAGGGCGCGGTCGCTGGGCCGCACGAATCCCGCACCTACCGCAGAGTCCAGAAAGGCGAGCAGCCCATTCCAGTAGCCCAGGGTGTTTACCACGATGCAAGGCTTATGATGCAGGCCGAGCTGCGCCCAGGTAACTGCTTCCATGAGTTCGTCGAGCGTTCCGTGGCCGCCGGGAAGCGTGATCAGCGCGCAAGAGAGTTCATGAATCCGGGCTTTGCGCTCATGCATCGTGGCGACAATCTCCAGCGAGGTGAGACCGGTGTGCGCGATTTCGCGACCTTCAAGCAAACGGGGCAGCACGCCGATCACTTCGGCCCCGCGCTCGAGCGCCGCATCGGCCAATGCGCCCATCAAGCCGCAACTCGCGCCGCCGTAGACCAGTCCCATCCCGGCCGCGGCGATCGCTTCACCCAGCGCGACGGCTTCAGCGCGAAACTCGAAACGGGTTCCGTTCGAGGAGCCGCAATAGACCCCAATCCGGCGCAAGCCATTGCCGTCGATTGTGCTCATGATGAATTCAGGATAGCGCGCGCGGCGGCGCGCGATACACGCCGATCCGGTTGACCGATCGAAGCTGCCGGCCCTATCGGATACTTTGTCTGTTACTTGGCCTTCGCGCTCAACTCACCCAATACGCGCTTCAGATCGTCGAGCTTCTGGCCGGCTTCAGACAATTTTCCCTCCGATGTCAGGCGCTGGTAATCGGAAAAGTCCCGACCCGCCTGCGCAATGAGCGCGTTCAAATCGGCTGCGGGCTGCGCCGCTCCCGTCGGAGCAGCAGCCGGCACGGCCTGCGGCGCCTCCGCCGTCAACGACGACGGCCCCGAACCGAAGAGAGCAGCAGCGGCGGTGTCGAAGTTGGGCCCGTAAGCCAGCCGATCCTGCAGCGCCAGCACTACCAGCCGCAATTCCGGCATGGGGCTGCGCTCGGCCTGCAGATAAATCGGCTCCGCATACAACAGCGCCCGGCCGCATGGAATCACCAGCAAGTTGCCGCGCCGCACGTGCGAGCCCTGCTGGTTCCATAGCGTTAATTGGCCTGAGAGCTGCGCGTTCTGGTCGATGCGCGCCTCGATCTGTTGCGGGCCATCGACCAGCCGCGTCTTGGGAAAATCGAACACCACCGCCGTGCCGTAATGAGCGCCATCGCTGCGCGCGGCCACCCAGCCGATCATGTTATTGCGGTTAATGGGAGTGAAGGGCAGAATCTCCGCAAATTCGAGTCCGCTCGATTCGCCGGGGATGCTCATGAGCACAAAATTGGGCTGCATGAATTGTGCGGTTTGCTCCCCGCCTTCCCCCAGGCTGGTTTCGGTGGCCACGGTCCACTGGTCTTCGCGGTTGTAGAACACCTCGGGGTCGGTCATGTGATAAAGACCGTAGATCTCGGCCTGCAGGGTGAGCAACAGCTCCGGGTAGCGCACGTGCCGGCGCAGCCATGGGGGCATCGTCCCGGCATCGCGGAACAATCCCGGAAAAATGCTCCGCCACGCTGCGATGATCGGGTCCGTGCTATCGAAGACATAAAATGTCGTGCTTCCGTTGTAGGCGTCGATCACCGCCTTCACGCTGTTGCGCATGTAGTTCAATTCCTGGTCGCCCAGGTTCGCGTGCGCTGAGTAGGGATACGTATCGGACGAAGTGAATCCGTCCATAATCCAATACAGCCGTCCGTCGTCGCCCACCACAATATAGGGATCGTTATCGAAGGTGAGGAAGGGCGCCAGCGCGGCTACGCGAATGCGCACATTGCGCCGCATCAGCAGCCGGCTTTGCGCGGTGATGTCGTCGCTGAACGGGACCTTGGTCACGTCGCCCAGATCGAATGCGATCAAGGCCCGCCGCAGAAAACCGCCCAGCACGATGCCGCCCACGCCCTCATAGGTCGAGAGATTATTCGACTGGCCCTCGGGATAATTGAACTCCTGCTGATGGGTCTTCACGTACACATCGGTATTGGTCATCTCGCCGAAATAGATTTCCGGCCGCGTCACGTTGAGCCCCGGCGCCGCGCTCTGCACCGGCATATTGCTCAAATAAAGCGTCGGCAATCCCTCCGGCGTGAAGCCGTTCACAGGATTCATGGTGATGCCGTACCCGTGCGTGTAGATCAGTTTGTCGTTGATCCAGTTACGGCTGCTTTCGGGCAGCTTGTCCACGTTCAGCTCGCGCACCGCGAGCATCACTTCGCGCAGCGACCCGTTGATCGGGTACCGGTCGATGTCGATATCGGGAAAATCGTAGTAGGTGCGGATTTCCTGCACCTGGCGCAGCGTATCCTGAAGCGCCCGCACGTCCCAAAGGCGAATGTTATCGAGCGTGGCCTGGTTAGCCGCCTGGTTCACCGCCGCAACCGTGGTTTCTGCAGGAAATTCGCGCTGGTCGAAGCGGTCCAGGCCATAGGCCTGCCGCGTCATGCGGATGTTGTCGGCAATGTAAGAGCGCTCGCGATCGAGCTGGTTCGGTTTCACGATGAAGGTGTTCACGTACCATCCCAGGATGCCCACAATCGCGTAACAGACAATGCACGGGGCCACCGCCGCGCCCAGCCACAGGCCGCGCGGCCGCGCCCAGGCGCTCGCGAAGGCGATGGCCGCGCCGATCACCAGCGCCCAGCACACAAAGAGCAACCCGGTAAGGTTCACGTGCGCGTCCGTGTACGTGACGCCATCGAAGATCGTGTGATGCGTGAAGAGCAGCTCGAAGCGGCCGATATAGACGCGGAACGCAATGGTGAGCAGCAGAAACCCGGCTGCCATCAGCAGGCCGCGCCACGGCAGCGGGACCCTGCTGCTGAGCCCTCCCGTCAGCACGCGCCCGCCGCCGGAGACGAGCAAAAACAGCGCGGCCAGAATGCAGACCAGAACCGCCAGGGTGAGCAGCCATCCCGACACCAGATCCCACACCGGCAGCGTAAAGAGGTAGAAATGCAGTGGGCGGCCGAGCACCGGGTCGGCGACGTTGGCGGTGTGCGGCGCGTACCAGTAGAGGGCCAAAGCCGGCCAGTCGGACTTCATCGCCGCGCCGGTGGCGAACGCAATCAGCAAGGCAACGCCCAACGCGCCCCAGCGGAGCACGCGCACCACCGGCAATTCCACAGGCTGGCCGCCGATAAAAATCGTATGCCTGACCGGCAAGTCGGCCCCGTGCGCCCGCTTGAGCGCGGCAAACGAGCCATAGAGGACCACAAACGTGATGACCGCGAAGGCGGCAGAAACGCCCCACTCCAGCCACAGCGTCTTCCAGAACACGCCTGCGTAGCCCAGCGAACCAAACCACAGCAGATCGACCCAGTAGGAAACGGCGGCTTGGCCCGCGATGACAACAACCGCAATCAGAACGATGAGAAAAATCAGTATGCGGGCGTGGGACCGGTGTGACCGTCCCAACTGCGGCCAATCGATGGTTTCGGACATTTTCTCCCACCCAGCTCAGTTCAATCGTTCACGCTGAGTTACCCAAGCATTGTACGCCGCGGCCCGCCCCAGCATCCGCCAAGCCGCTTTCGAATGCCGAGATCGAGGAGCTTAGCTGCGCAACAGCTTTCGCTATAGGCGCGCGGCGCGCCAAAGCGAAGACTGCTTCACTTGGAATAAAGACCCTCGCTCGTGTTGAGGCTGGGCTTGCCGTTGAAGCTGCCCAAGGTCATCCCTTCGCCCGCGGCGACGTAGTCCTTCATTTTCGCTGACATTTGCCGCGTCACGTCGGGATGGCGATCGGCCACGTCGGTCAATTCGTTGGGATCTTTTTCGAGGTTGTAGAGCTGCGGCTTGTATATGTTGAGCGGAGCGCCAGGCAGCACGCGATATTGATCCTGATGGGCCTCGGGCTTCCAGATTTCGCTATAACTCCACTCTTTGGTGCGCACGGCGCCCACCCATCCGTAAGTTTGCACCACGTGGTCGCGCAAAGCGCGCGCGTCTCCTTGCGCCGGCGGCCACAGGTTCGCGCCGGTGACGCGGGAAGGCGGCTTCAATCCCAACAGATGGATAACCGTCGGCATCACGTCGGGAATCTGCACAAACCCATCCACCTTTTCGCCGCCAGGGCCATCCGGGGCGCGGATCAACAGCGGAACGTGCGTCACCTGGCCGCGCAATTTGTCGGGTCCTTTCAAAAATTGGCCGTGCTCGCCCAGCATGGCGCCGTGGTCCGACATGAACACGACCACCGTGTTGTCAAACAGCCTGAATTGTTCGATGGTGTCGAGCAGATTGCCCACCCAGTAATCCACGTCGTTCACCGAGCCTGCATAATTCGCGCGGAAACGCTGCTTGATCTCATCGGCAAGCGGAACCGTGTCGTACGGCGGCTCGATGAAGCTGGGGCCCGTCGCGTTAGGCATATATTTTTCGAGAAAGCGCCGCGGCGGGTCCCATGGCTCATGGGAATTGAACAGCTCCACGTGCAGATAAAATGGCCGCTGATCGTGGTTGTCGTTCAACCAGCGGATGGCTTCCTCGATGGCGATCTGGGTGACCGATTCTCCCTTCTGCCGCCACACATTGCGGTTGGCTTTGTATTGGCTCAACTGCTCGTGCAAGGCGGGAAAGCGGGCCATGTACTCGGGCGAAACCAGATCGCTCACATCCAGCAGATTATGCGGCGAGGTTCCGTAGCTGTCCCATTCCAGGCCGCGCACCCACCTCCAACTCTGAAACCCACGTTGAAAATTCCGGCCTGGCTTGAATTCGTGATAAAGGCTGCTGACGAGCGCAGTCAGATAGCCTGAAGCGAGAAGCGTTTCACTCAGCGTCACATCTTAGTGGTACATCGGATGCCAGCCCGGGAGCTGCACGTTGTCCGGCTGGGGAAAGTAAGAGCAGGGAATGGCGCGGCGGCCGGTGTAGAGCGTGCGCCGGATAACGATGGTGGGCATTCCCTCGGCGTAAGCGTCGTTGAAAACCACCGCTTTTCCAGCGAATCGGTCGAGGTTCGGCGTCTCCAGATTCTCCAGCCACTTGGGGCCGTAGCACGCCAGGTTATCGTGGCGAAAGGTGTCGCTCACAATCACGATCAGATTCAGATTGTTGCCCTGTTGCGGGGACGGAGGCTCGTAGTTCGAGCCGCACGGCTCGCAGGCCGATGTGGCCTGTTCAGGCTGGGCCCACGCTTCGCCAGCGCCCGCGCCGGCCGCCACGCCGGCAATCGCCGTCTTTAGAAAGTTTCGCCGCGAATAGTTCTCCTTGCCCATCGACCTCCTCCTCGCCTCGGCCCTTGCCACAAGCTGACGCCCAAACTACGCCAGCCCAAAATACGCAAGCATTGTACCGCCCGCCTCGAGGCGCGCCACCCGCCGCATATGCAGCTTTTCGCTTTGCGGGCCATCTTCCGTACCATGAACTCTGGGTCGCAACCAAGCCCATGGCAGAGGTGACGCCACGCGCTGGTTCAGCAAGCGACGCCCACAAGGTCGGCGTAGAAGCGAACAAGTGGACGCGCTGGATGATCGCCATCGCGGTGATGACCGCCGCCGTCATGGAGTTGGTCGACACCTCGGCGATCAACGTCAGCCTTCCTTATATCGCGGGCAATCTCTCCGCTTCTGTCCTCGAAGCCACCTGGGTGCTGACGTCCTATCTGGTCGCCAACGCGATCATCCTGCCGCTCTCCGGGCCTCCGAAAAAGCGGCGGCCGATTAAACCGTGCCGCTCGCGCCCCTTATGTTGACTGGGAAGCCCGCTGATTCAGCGGCCATCAGCGGTTCCACTGCGGGAAATCCCGACCCAAAGTGAAACCCGTCATCCCGCAGTTGCGGATTTTTGCGCGGCGCGCCGTTCTCAAGCGGAAAACGGCGCGTGTACACTGATCACGCTATGAGCTGCACTTTTTGCAAGATCATCGAAGGCAAAATTCCTTCCACCGCCGTGTACCAGGACGATCTCGGCTACGCCTTTGCCGACCTCAACCCGCAGGCGCCGGTGCACGTGCTGATTGTGCCTCGGGAGCACGTCGGGTCGCTTGCTGAGGCAAACCAAAGCCAACGGGACTTGCTCGGCCACTTGCTCCTGGCCGCTTCCGATATCGCCCGCAACAAGGGTCTGAGGGACGGCTTCCGTATTGTGGTGAACACCGGCGAACAGGGTGGCCAGACCGTCGATCATCTCCACCTGCACCTGCTGGGAGGCCGGCCCATGACCTGGCCGCCGGGATAGAGCGCGGCAAGGGAACAAACCTCCGCAGCTCCAATCACCTGTTCCCTGATCCCTGTTCTTTACTCGCTCCCGCTTTCCGAACCCCGAATGAACGCCGCCACCCGGTCGTGGAGCTGCTTGCGGCACTCCTCCCGCACATACACCATGTGTCCCGACTCGTACCAGTCGTATTCGATGTTTTTGGCCAAAGATGCCGGAATCGGCAAGTGCTCTTCTTCGTACATCGCGCCAAAAAACGGCGTCGCCATGTCGTAATAGCCGCCGTTCACCATCACCTTCAGGTGCGGATTCGTCTTCATGGCGTCGGCCAGGTCCGCGCTCACATTGGTGCCGCCCGCCGATCCGAAACCGCCCTCCTGTTCATGCCGTGTCCAGTCCCAATGGACGCCGTCAAACAGCGCCTGCGGCACGTAGGTCTGGCCCGCGCCGTATTTCAGGTCATTGCGTAAATAACTGTTGATCAGCGCCGTGTACGCCGAGGAGATGGCGGCGTCCTGCGGGTCGTACTCCGATCCCTCGCTCAAGGGATCGATCGTCGGGCCCAGAAAGCGTGTATCGTACCGCCCCGTGGTCATGTCTTCCGTATCCTCGAAAGTCTTTTCAAATTCGCCCCCGTTCACGCGCAGGTCGGCCTTCATCCAATACGCCGCCGGCAGGCTGGTGTAGGCGTGCAGCTTCTCCGCCACCTGCTGCTTTTCCGCGTCGCTTAACCCCGTGCCCAGGGCCAGTGCGTGCATATACCCGCCGAGAGCAAAATCTTCCACTTCTTTCAGAAACGGCTCCAATGCGGCCGGCTGCTGCGGCAATTTCTTGTGATACCAGGCCGTTGCCGCGAAGGTGGGCAACGCCAGCACGTAGGGCAGGTCCACTCCCGGGTTGCGTTTGGCCGCGTCGATGTCGGAGGTGAAATTGAAAATCTGCGAGAGTAGAATGACTCCATTCAGGTCGACACTCTTCCCTTTCTCAAGCACGTTCGCCAGCACGGCGGAGCGCGTCGTTCCATAGCTCTCGCCAAAGATGTATTTGGGCGAATTCCAGCGATTGTACTTGGTCAGAAAGCGCACAATGAATCGCGCAAACGCCCCCGCATCCTGGTCCACGCCCCAGAAGGCTTTTTCCGCGTCCCTGCCCGCCAGACCCCCAAACCCCGTGCCCGGCATGTCGATAAACACCTCGTCGCTCACGTCCAGCAAACAATCGGGGTTGTCGACAAGCTGGTAGGGCGCGGCGGGCAAATGCGTATCGCCATTCGTGACCACGTGTTTCGGCCCCAGTGAGCCCAAATGCAGCCACATCGTCGAGCTACCCGGGCCGCCATTGTAAAAAAACGTCACTGGCCGGCCCTCAGCGTTCGCGCCGTTCTTCAAATAGGCGACATAGAACATCTGCGCCACCGGCGGCGCTTCCGCGGGATTCTTGGGTTCGGAGAGTGCAAGCTGGCTGCCCGGCTGCGGCCTGCCCTCCGGCCCCAGTTGCGCATCTTCCGCATCGGTCGCGCCCACTGTAATCGTTCCCGCCACGGCGGTGAAGTCAATGCGCTGGCCCGATGCCTCCACGGAACCCTTGGTGGTCACATCCGCAGGCGCAGGGCTTTCCGCCGTCTTTTGAGCCTCCGCGGGCTTGGCCGACTGCTCTTGCACGGCCCAGGCAAGCCCGGCCAAGGCAAGGATGAGGCAGGCAAGGAGAGAAACCGGAATGGGAGATGAAATACGCATGGGCAATTCCCTTCAAAGGATCTCCGGGAATGAAATTCTAAACCTTCGTGGTAAGATGCAGAGTCGAACCCGCGAACGCATTCCGGCGCCCCCGGCGCCATATGCTTTTCTTGAGGGGTTTGTCATGCGGCATTTTCCCGCCCTTGGACTCGCGCTCGCCGTGTCGAGCGTAGCCCTTGCGCAGATGATTCATGGACGCGGCGGCATTACGCTCCCGCCTCCGCCTGAGGCGCATGCGGCGCCGGTGATCGACGACTATTTCGGAACTAAGGTCACCGACGATTACCGTTGGCTCGAAGAGGCCGACAGCCCCCAGACGAAGGAGTTTATCAACGCCGAAAACGCGTACACCGCGCGCTACATGGATCAGGCGCACATCCGGCCCGATGTCGTGGAGCAGCTTGAATCCCTCGAGCAGGTTTCCTCGTGGTCCATTCCCCTCCAACGCGGCGACGACTATTTTTTCGAAAAGCGGCTCGCCGGCGAGGATCAGGCCTCGATCTATGTCCGCCACGGCTGGACGGGCAAGGACCAGCGGCTCGTCGATCCGGCGCAGCTCAGCCGCGATCCCAACACCTCGGTGGTTTTGCTCGACGTATCCCGTGACGGCAGCCAACTGGCCTACGGCGTGCGCCAAGGCGGCGCCGATGAATTCACCGTCCACGTCTACGATGTAAAGAACACCAAGACGCTCCTCGACGAGCTGCCCGCAGCGGTCTATTATTCGGTGAACTTTAACCCCGATGGGTCCGGCCTCTATTACGCCCGCACCGATCGTCAGGGCACGCTGCTCTACGAGCACAAACTGGGAACGCGCGCCTTTCACGACACGCTGCTCTTTGGCCGCGAGTTTCGCGGCGAGGAGCTGGGTCCCCTCGATCTCTTCTTCGCCACCTTGACCGATGACGGCCATTATCTTGTTGTCGAAATCGACCGCGGCGTGCCCGCCCGGCGCGTCGACATTGTGTACCGCGACCTCACCAACCCCAATTCCTATTTCGACGTGCTGACCTGGGGCATCGACTCGCGCTTTTCTGCGATCTACGACAAAGGCTCGTGGTATGTGAAGACCGACTATAAAGCGCCCAACGGCTGCATCCTCAAAGCCTATCCCGGCGTCATGCCCGACGCGTGGGACAAAGTTGTCCCAGAGAGCTCCGATGCTATCGGCGATTTCTCCATCGTGGGCAACAAGATCTACGTCAACCGCGTGCACGACGTAAAAACCGAGACCTCGGTCTACACCCTGGACGGCAAACCGGCCGGCCGCATCGACTACGACGGCATCGGCTCGGCCTCCATTCTCGCCGGCCGCACCTTTGACCGTTATGGGTTCTTCAATTTCGAGTCCTACATCCAGCCGTCAACCATTTATCGCGTCGATACCGTCACCGGCCACCGCGAGATCTTCGCCCAGCCCAAGGTTCCCTTCAACGCTAGCGATTACCAGCTCAAGCAGGTTTTCTATAGGTCCAAAGATGGAACCCAGATTCCCATGTTCATCGCCGGCAAAAAAGGCTTGCAGCAGGACGGCTCCGTACGGTTGCTGATGACCGGCTACGGCGGATTCAATGTGAGCGAGTTGCCCTCATGGGACCCGGCCTGGTCCTGGTGGATGGAGCAAGGCGGCTGGTTCGCGCTGCCCAACTTGCGCGGCGGAGGCGAATACGGCGAGAAATGGCACCAGCAGGGCATGTTCGGCAACAAGCAGAAAGTCTTCGACGATTTCTTCGCGGCCGCCGAGTACCTGATCCAGAACAAGTACACTTCGCCGGAACACTTCGCCATCACGGGACGCTCCAATGGCGGCCTGTTGATGGGCGCCGCCTTCACCCAGCGGCCCGACCTCTTCTCGGCCGTGCTCTGCGGCTATCCCCTGCTAGACATGTTGCGCTATCAAAACTTCGAGCAGGGCGAGCATTGGACCACCGAGTACGGCTCCTCGGCCGACGAAAAACAGTTTCCGTACCTGCTCAAGTACTCGCCCTATCAAAACGTGAAGAAAGATGTGAAATACCCAGCCATCCTGTTCTTCACAGGCTCCAGCGATACGCGCGTCGACCCGCTGCACGCGCGCAAGATGACGGCGCTCCTGCAGGCAGACTCGGCAAGCGGCCGTCCCATTTTGCTGCACTATAGTCTCTCCGGCGGCCACTCGGCCGGCGTGGGCGTCGAACAAAAGATCCAGGACGACGCCGACCAGCTCACCTTTCTGTGGACGGAATCGGGACAGCCGTCCGCGCAAGTGATGCGGCGCACATTCACAAGTTCAGTCGGTTCCGGCGAGGGACCCTCGCGACCCCGCCCCATGTCCCCGGTACATGTTCCGGAGTAATCTCACGTGCAACAACATTGCTCCGATAAAAGAGGTGCGGAGTTGTTGTCACGCGCTTCGGCGCCAGCACTCCTTGTTTTCGCTTTGCGCCAAAATTTAAAAAATCGGTTGCCCCGCTTTCGCTCACCAGGCGCGCGGGGCGCTGTGGGGCCAAGGAAAGATGCCGCACATTGAGACGCCGGAGCCAATCAGCACCCCTGTCATCGAACGCCAACAGGAAACCGCCCGCCGCTCCGCGTTAGCCTCGGCGGCCATTCTCGATACAGCGCCGGAACCAGCCTTCGACGCCATTACTCGTCTGGCCGCCGAGTACTTCCGCGCCGACACCGTGCTCTTGGGCTTCGCCGATGACAGCCGCGTGTGGATCAAGTCCTACTGGGGCGAGGCGGTAGGCGAACTGCCGCGCGCCGGCTCCATCTTCGAACGAGTGCTTGCCGAGGGTGGCCCGGTGGTGGTCCCGAATATCGCCAATGACCCCGCGCTGGCCGGCAGCCGCTTGCGCCTCCGTCGCCTCGAGGTGGCCTCCTTTGCCTCCGTGCCGGTGCGCTCCCCGGCGGGAGAAATCCTCGGCAATCTCACCATTTTCGGTGTCGAGCCCCGGCGCAAAATGGTGCTCGATGAACTGCGCATGCTAGAGAGTCTCGCCGAGATGGTGGCCAACCAACTGGAACTGCGCCGATTGCGGCAGGCGCTCGGCAGCCATGCCCCTCGGCCCTGCCTTCCAGACCGCAAAATCTCCAGCGCTTGGCCCCGCCGCCCCGACCTGCGCCGCGCCCTCGACCAACGCCAGTTTGTTCTCCATTACCAGCCCGAGATTGAGTTGACCACCCGCAAGATCGTCGGCGTTGAGGCGCTCATTCGCTGGGTTCATCCCGATCGTGGAGTGGTTTCGCCCATCGACTTTATCCCCGCCGCCGAAGAGTGCGGCATGATTTTGCCCATCGGCGACTGGGGCCTTGCCGAAGCCTGCAGCCAGATTCAGAAATGGTGCGACGAGGATCTCCGCAATCGTTCCTTGCGGGTTTGCGTCAACCTTTCGGCGCGCCAGTTTGCGCGCGAGGGACTGGCCGACCACGTCGAGGCCCTGTTGCGCCAATTTGGCGTCTTCAGCCGTCAGCTCGGCCTCGAAATGACCGAGTCCAGCCTGGTTACCGACACACCCACCGCCATGGAGGTCCTGGGCAGCCTGCGCCGCCTCGGCGTTTCCCTGCTGATGGACGACTTCGGCACCGGCTACGGCTCCCTGCATCACCTTCACTCGTTTCCCTTCGACGTGCTCAAAGTCGACCGCTCCTTCGTCGCCCGCATCACCGACGGTGAGCAACCCCTCCAGATCGTCCGCACCATTATCGACCTCGCCCGGGCTCTGGGCATGAATGTCGTCGCCGAAGGCATCGAAACCCACGAGCAATACGCCCTGCTGCAACAGTTGGGTTGCCGCTACGGGCAAGGCTATCTCTTTGCGCGCCCCATGCCCGCCGAGGACGTCAGCAAACTTCTGCGCCTCCCCGGACGCGTGCTCCCCCATTCGCCCGCCGCGGCAAACCTTCCCAACTGACCGCCGCGGCGCCGCGCAAATGCGCTTCCGGGATCCTTCCTTCGGCGTGAATCCTGTGGTTCCAATCCAGGAACCTCGCACCCCTTTTCCCGTTTTCGCACCCGCACCTCCGCCTCGGAAACGAGTTTGCTCATCCTCGGCCTTACCGCGGCTTTATCCTCCAATCCATGGAGCAGCGAGCCGACGCCGAGCCATCTTCCAACGCTTCGACCTTCGCAGGCCTGCTCGCCGCCCTCACTGCGCCCAAGCACGAACCACAGCCGGTTTGGAATGACGACAACCTCGCCGACGACGTCGCTACGCTGAGTTATGAGCAGGCCCTGCGCGCCCACGCCCGGTACAAACCCGCCTATTTTGACGATTTGCCTTCACCGCAACCGGCCGATCCTGCCGCTGTCTCGGGCGGCGAAGACAAGCCCGGCAATGCGCGCAGCAAAGCCGCCGCGCCGGCGAGAACCCGTCAAAACAAAGATCCCCGCACGCACGCCGGAAACCCCTCGCGCGCACCCGCCGCGCTTGAAGAAAGCCGCAAGCGCGCCAGCGTCACCCTCCGCATGAGCTGCGCCGAAAGTGCGCAACTGCAAAAACGCGCTGCCGAAGCCGGGATGAGCGTCTCCTCCTATCTTCGCTCCTGCATTTTCGAAGCCGAGGCGCTCCGCGCCCAGGTCAAAGAAGCGCTGGCGCGGTTGCAGCCCGCCAAACCGGCGCCGGCCGTTGCGCCGCCCGCCGCGCGGCATTCCTGGCTCGGCTGGATTCCGCGGCTCGTTCCGCGCCGGCGGCCGGCCGCTCCCCGCATCGCCGCAGCGTGATCACTCGATCTCCAGCACCAGGCACTTAAGGTATTCGGTCTCCGGCAAGGTGAGGATCACCGGATGATCGGGAGCGGCTCCGCGGCGCTCCCGGAGCCGAACCCGTCGTTGCGCATCGGCGGCCGCTGACGCGACCGCGCCTTCCAGCTCGGCCCAGCCCACGTGATGCGAGCAGGAACAGGTCACCAGCAGTCCGCCCGGGCGCACCATCTTCAGGGCGCGCAGATTCAGCTCCTTATAGCCGCGCAGGGCGCCCTCCACAGCCCTTTTGGTTTTGGCGAACGCCGGAGGATCGAGAACGATCGCGTCGAACTTTTCGCCCGCGTCCGACCAGTCGCGCAAAACCGCAAACGCGTCGCCCTCGATCCACTCTACCTCGGCGCTCATCCGGTTGCGGTTGGCGGCCAGGTTCCGCTCCGCCACTTCCAGCGACGGGAGGGAAGCGTCCACCCCCGTCACGCGGCCGCAAGCTTGCGCCAGGTGCAGCGCAAACCCGCCCTGATAACAGAAGACATCGAGCGCGCGGCCGGTCGCGCCCATTTGCCGCGCCCACTCCAGCGTGGCGGCGTAGTTGGCGCGCTGATCTAGAAACGCGCCGGTCTTCTGGCCGGCGTTCGCGTCGAAGTGGAAGACCAGCCCGTTCAGGTGAAACCGCACGCGCAGGTCCGCGCTGGGCGCCGATTTGTTCCTCCACAACGGCTCTGTTTCCGCGGCGGGCAGGCCCTCGATCTCGCGGATGCGCGGATCTGGCCGCTCCACGATCGCCGCCATTGCCTCCCCTGCCAGTTCCTCACGCAGCACGCGCACGCAGGTCTCGCGGACTCCGGCTGAAAGCAGACCTTTCGTCAGGAACTGCAGCACGACGAGACTGCCATACTTGTCCGCAATCACGCCAGGCAGTTCGTCGGCCTCGCTGAAGCAGAGCCGGCAAGCGTCGTTTTCCGCCGTCAACAGGGGCTTCCGGCGCGCGATGGCGCGCCGCAGCCGCGCATCCAGCAGTTTCAGCCACCCACCCTGGTCGAGGAGATCGCGCGCCACCATGCGTAACGCAATCTGGGAGGATGGGCTGTAAAGCGCAGTGCCCAAAAGGATGCCGCGCGCGTCGGCAACCGGCATCAGCGCCGGCGCCGCTTCCGCGCCGTTATTGAGCCATGCCACCGACTCAATCTCCGAGGCATATACCCAAACCTGACCGCTGCGCAATCGGTCGGCGGCGCGCCGGCTTACCGTGGCCCCGGTAAGTTGAAACGCCAATGGCGCTTGAGGCCGAGCCGAAGCTCGCTTTGCCCCTTGCGCCTCCTGGTGTTGTTCTGGTCCAGGCTCTCGTGGCTTGCTCATAGGCTCCCTCAGCAGGGTATTACGCCCTGCTTTGGAAGCAAAACTCGCCGCGCCGCGTTTACTTGGCCTGCAGCGTCTCCACGTAGCGCGCCAGGTTGCTGATTCTCAGGGTCTGAAAATCCTGCGTGGCGTTCGGGTGATCCATCTGCCCGAAGACCGGACCCCATATCGGCATCTCGGCGGTGCCGTGGGCCGGCGTTTCCGTACCAAATTGGAGCACCGCCATGACATGCGCGGACGGAAACTTTCCGTTATGATCCTTGCTCAACCCAGTCAGATCGGCCGGCGCAACCTTCAATTCAGCGGCAACCGGACCACTGCCCCGGCCATCGACGCCATGGCACGGCGCGCAATAGCTGGTGTACATTTGCTTGCCGCTGTAAGCCGGTGTCCTGTTCACCGGGATGGTGACCTTTGCCGTGGATTGCTGTGCGTATCCCATGCCCACAACCACAGCCGCCGCCAAGGCGGTCAAAAAAAGGCGCTTCAACATAAATCCTCCATTGGACTGAGTCCATGAGGACATTACGCGCCATTTGGAGCTTGCCGAGATGTGATGTAGAAGCCCAAGGGATGTGATCCCGAACACATCTTGAGCGCGTTGGCATGCCTGCGCAAAAATCACCGCGGGGCCGAAGGCGGCTCGGTTCGCAAGATTGAAACCACCGCGCCACGCGCCGCAACGGCGCCAGTCGCCCGGCGCAGCCCTCCCCCAGTATGGGACTTCCTCCCCGAGGATTCGACCTCGCTGCGCAATTTACCCGCTGATCCCCACCCTGTACCGCGGCCACAGCGGCCGCATCGCCGCGTGATCCACCACCGGCTCGCCATCGCACTCCACCTCAATCACCGTGGCGGGTTGATCGGGAGCCTCCAGGGGCAATCCGGTCAGGCGCAGGCTGAACTCGTCCTGGGTAAACTCGACCTTCTGGCCGGTTTTGAGCAACCGCGCCGCAAGCGCCTTCGGCTTTAGGCCGCCGATTGCGATGACCACCTCCGGCTGATAAAAACTGAGCCACTCCGCAGCTGGCGTGTGCCCCGGCCAGAAATGCTGATGAATGTAGAGTGTGTTCCCCCGTCGCGTATAGTTGGCGTTCACATTGCCGCCGGCGTTGCAGCGGTCTGTCCCGTAGAAGGCTTTGCCGTTCGTGTCCAACCACCTGCCCACGGCCTGGAGCACTTCAACAGAAGCTGGCGGAATGGCGCCATCGGGTTCAGGTCCGATGTTCAGGAGATAATTGCCGCCACCCTTGGAAACCGTGGCCAGGTTGTCGACGATCACCTCCGGCGTCTTCCACGCGTCGTCATAGCGGTTGAACCCCCAACTATCGTTCAGCGTCATGCAGGTCTCCCAGGCGCGGCCGGCCTCGGAAGCCTGGATGTGCTGCTCCGGCGTCGAAAAATCCCCCGGCAGCCCATTCCGGTTGTTGACGATGATCTCGGGCTGCAGCTCGAAGACCATTGCGTTCATCTTCTCCGATTCCCACTCGTCCGGCGTCAGCGGCCAATCCACGTCGTACCAGAGGATGTCGATCTTCCCGTAATTCGTCATCAGCTCGCGGATCAGCCCGTGCGTGTAATCGACGAACCGCCGGCGCGCCGCCTCGTCGGTTTTGCACCGCGCGCCATCGGGGTGATGCCAGTCCATCAGCGAATAGTAAAAGCCCACGCGCAGCCCTTCAGCGCGGGCCGCTTCCACATATTCGCCCACCAGGTCGCGCCCCGGGCCCTGCTGCATGGCGTTGTAGTCGGTCAGCTTGGTGTCCCAGTTGCAAAAGCCCTCGTGGTGCTTGGTGGTCATCACCATATATCGTTGGCCGGCCCTCTTGGCCAACTGCGCCCAGGCGCGCGCCGCATTCGGCTGGGGATGAAAGTCCTTTGCCAGCAATTCATACTGCGGAATCGGAATGCCCTCCGTTTCCTTGGCCCACTCGTGCTGGCCGATCACGCTGTAGAGACCCCAGTGAATGAACATGCCGAATTTGGCCTCGTGCCACCACTGCATGCGAGCCTCCCGCGTCGCCGCTTCTTTCGCATTCTCGGCAGTTGGCGCCGCGCCCGAGGCTTGAGCCCCGGACCCCGCGACGCCGGTCAGCCCTAATCCGTCAGCATTTCCCGCGGCCAGCGCCATCGCTCCCGCCGCGCCCGCCTGTTTCAGAAACCACCGTCTCGTGCTTTCCATTCCGTTCATGGCTCTCTCCTCGAATGCCGGCGCAGGGCGGACAACTCCAACCCGGCGCGATCTTGGACCGCCCGTTCCCGCGCCGAATTTCCGTCGAGCCACTATAGCAAAGCCGCCGCGGCGTTACACTTCCATGGGCCGCTCGGGATGCACCACGAACCACGACAGGGCCCCCAGCGTCACCAGAACGGCGGCTACCGTGAAGGGCATCTTCCAGTTGAAATGAAAGGCCAGCCAAGGAGTGAGCGAGGCGGTCAGCGCCGCCCCGATCTGGCAGCTCATGTTGACGAGCGAGGAGAACACGCCCGAGTTCGGACCGGCAATGTCGGTCGAAACCGACCAATACGAGCTCTGCGATAGATACAGGCATCCAGCGCCCAGCGCCAGCAGAATCGCCGCCGTCAGCGCATCGTGAATCCTCGACCCGATCAGCAGGAACAGCGCGGTGAGAAACATGGCCACGGAAGCCAGCGCGCATCGGCCCACGCGCAGGCTAAAGCGCCGCGTCAGCCGATCCGACAATACGCCCCCGCCCAGGCAGAAGACCGTCATGCACAGAAACGGCATCATGGTGAAGTAGGCGCTGGTCTTCAGGTCCAGGCCGCGCGCCTGTGCCATGTAGAGATAAAACCAGCTGAAGAACACCCAAGCTGTATATCCATAGGCAAAATAGCTCAGGGCGAGTGCGAAAAGGTCGATGCGCGAAAAAATGGCCCGCCAGCAGATCTTGTGTTCCCTCACCCGCGTGGCGTCGGCCGCGGTGGTCGCGTAGGCGGTCAGCCCTTCTTGAATTTCGCGGCGCTCGGCCGCATTCGCGCGAGCGTGGTCTTCGGGTGCGTCCTGCGCGATGAACCACCACACCAGGGCGCCGGTCACGCCCAATGCCGAGTCGAACCAGAAGGCCGCCCGCCAGCCAAAAGTCAGAATCAGCCAGGTGAGCAGGGGCGGCGTCAGGCCGCTCCCTGCGCCCACGCCCGCGAAAATCAGGCCGTTGATCACGCCGCGCTCTTTTTGCGGCACCCAGCGCGCCACAAACTGGTTGGCGGCCGGGTAAATCACTGACTCGGCAAGGCCGAGCGTGCAGCGCAGCCCGATCAGCAGCAGCACCGCGTCGGCAAACCCTGAGGGCAGCAACGCGGTCAGCGCATTGCAGACGCCCCATATCAGAACCCCGAACGTCAACACCCGGCGCGGGCCGAACCGCACCGCCAAAACTCCTGCCGGCAGCTGAAAACTTGCGTACCCGACCAGAAACGCTGAAAAAATCCACCCCAGGCGCTGATTGCCCAGACCAAAAGCGTGGCTGATCTGGATCCCGGCTACGGAGATATTCGTGCGATCGAGAAACGAAATCGCGCTCAGAACAAAAAGCCAGAAACAGAGGAAAAATCGTATGTGCGTTGCGCGTTCCGGCCCGACCCCTTTAGAAAGGAGCGCATCGCCGATCTTCGCGTCAGGTCGGGTGGCTGTTTTCGGACTGTGCATAGCTCTGTTCGGGCGCTCGAGGCCTACTTATGCACTCTAGCGCATCGGACCCACGCTTGGCGGTCGTGGGTCAATCGAAGAGTGCGGGCTTAAACGATCTCCTAAACCGCCCCTGGGCCCACGCCTACCAGTGCATCACCTGCCCGCCATCCACGTTGATCGTCTGCCCGGTCACCTGCGCCGCCCGGCTCGAGGAAAGAAACACCACCATATCGGCCACATCCCCCGGTTCCTGCCAACGGCCCAAGGGCGCCACCGCGCGCACTTTTTCGCCGCCCCACACCTCAAACGATCGGCGCTTCTCCGGCGATTGCTGCTCATTCCACGCCCGCCAAATCCGCTCGTTCAGCTGGGTCCGCACCATCCCCGGACACACCACGTTCACGCGAATCCCGCTGGACGCCAGATCCTTGGCCAGGCACTGCGCAAAATTGATGTTGGCGGCTTTGCTGGCGCTGTAGGGAGGGTCGGTCTGCGACCCAATTTGTCCGGCCACCGACGCCAGGAACACCATCGTTCCCCGTTTGCGGGCCACCATGCCCGGCGCCACTGCGTGCGCCACATGCGCCATGCCCATCACGTTCACCTCCAACACGCGCCGCCAATCCTCGGGCGCCAGGTTCGTGAACGGAAAGCCGAACTTGCCCGAGCCAATCGCCGCCGCGTGCACCAGGTGGGCAATGGGTCCGAGCTTTGCTTCGGTCTCGTGCAACGCCGCTTGCACGCCCGCAAAATCGCGCACGTCCGCGCGCAGCCCTAGCGCCGGCTCGCCAAATTCCCGGCCCAACGCCGCCGCCACATCTTTAACCTCCGGCGCCATATCCCAAATCGCCACGCGGCATTCCTCGCGCGCCAACCCTTGAGCGCAGGCCAACCCAATGCCGTTGGCGCCTCCCGTCACCACGGCAACGCCGCCACTGAGCCCCAGATCCATCGCCATTCTCCGGACCGCCCGCTACTTCTTCATCGGCTTGCGCGCAAAGTGATACAGCCGAAACGCCGGCAGCACGAACGCCAGCGCCGAGACCCAGGCGTGGAAGGGGAAGGTGGGTGGTAGCAAGTGGGTCTTCAGCTTAGAGCAAGTTCGCGAAGTCGTCGATCGACATCTCAGCGTCGCGCAGGATAGCCCTCATCAGGCCAGGCCTATGGTTTCGCCGGAATGTGTGGGAACAACGGTGGCCCCGCCGTCGAGGTGTTTGAGAAACATATGACTGCCACGCGTCCGATCCACGAGGAAGCCCGCCTCCTCGAGGGCCCGGACAATCTCTTTTCCCTTGACGCGCGGAAGGCGAGTCATACCGAGACTTGTTGAATGCCGACCAGTTCCAGGGAACCGGGATGGTCTTCTTCTTCAAGGCATACCGCGATCGCCTCGCGCACACGCTTCATCAGCGTATAGAGGCTCTTCGCTTGTGTATGGCAGCCGCGCAAGCCGGGAACCGTAGCCACGAGATAGCCTTCCTCATCCCGCTCGATGACGACGGTGAATTTTCTCCCGGGCTTCACGCAAACACCTCGATCTAACTTTAGCACCATAGCGCCTACTTCTTCAGCGGCTTGCGCGCAAAGTGATACAGCGAATACGCCAGCATCGCAAAGGCCAACACCGACACCCCCTGATGATCCAAAAACGTGTGCGGAAAGTTGAGAATATCGCCTTTGTCCACGGTGCTTTCATAGAGCTTCAAGGCCACGCCCAAGAGCCCCACAATGCCGCCCGCGGCAATCAATCCCGAGGCGTACAGCGAACCCGGCGAAATCTCGCTCTCGGCTTCCTCGCCCGCCTTCTTCACCGCCGCGTCCACAAACCAGCGCACCATCCCGCCCACAAAAATCGCCAGCGTGGTGCCGATCGAGAGATACGCGCCCACCGCGAACGACAGCGACCGGATGCCCAGCAACTCCACGCCGATCACCAGAAACACGCCAAGCATCACCAGTCCCCACGGCAGGTTCCGGCTCAAAATGCCGCTGATTACCGTGGCCATCAGGCGCGCCTGCGGCGCCGCGGCCTTCTCGCTGCCGATGCCCGGAATCCACTGCACCTCGATTCGCTTCGTCGCCGGCGAATACAGATATTTGCCGTTCGCCAGCTCCGGCGACCCCAGCGCGTTCAGCACCACGTAGTCGCTCTTCCGGTGCATAGTCACGCTCTTGCTCGATCCGGCGCCCTCCACGGCAAACTCATTGGGCAACTCGCGGACATCCTTCTGAATGGCCACGCCGGGGTGGGTCGCGTTCAGGTCCCACGGCTGCGACATGGCGCGAAATTCCTCCAGCCCCCGGTTCATCAGTTGCAGTGTGAACCCGATCGCCACCGTCGACACCACCACGCCGATGATCAGCGCGATCTGCTGCAACCGCGGCGTCGAGCCCACCAGGTAACCCGTCTTCAGGTCCTGCGACGTGTCGCCCGCATTGGCCGCGGCAATGCACACCACGCCGCCAATCGAAATGGCCAGCGCTCCGTACGCCGGAGCCGTCCACCCCTGCACCAGGAAAATGGCCGCGGTCGCCATCAGGGTGGCGATCGTCATCCCGGAAATGGGATTCGCCGAACTGCCGATCAGCCCCACAATGCGCGAGCTCACGGTGACAAATAGAAATCCAAACACCACCACCAGCAGAGAAGCAGCCAGGTTCGCCGCCCAGCCGGTAAACGCGCCGGGCACCGGTTTGAATTCCAGAAAAATGAACATGCACGCGACCAGAAGAATCGAGCCGGCGACCACCACCCCCATCGACAGGTCATCTTCTGTCCGGATGGGCCGCGCCGCGCCCGCACCCTTGCGCATCATGCTGAACCCCGAGCCCAGCGCCGCGAAGATCGTCGGCAGCGTCTTGATCAGCGTGATCAACCCCGCCGCAGCCACCGCGCCTGCGCCAATCGGCCGCACATACGTGGACCACAAATCGCTTGGCCCCATCTGCGCAATCGGCACGGTGCCGGGATACAAGGGATGCGCCAGGCTCTTGCCGAAAAAATAAATCAGCGGCATCACCACCAGCCACGAAAACACGCCGCCGGCAAACAGCACCCCCGCCACGCGCGGCCCGATAATATACCCCACCCCCAAATACTCCGGTGTCGCGTCGGCCTTGATCGACGCGCCTTTCAGTATGTGCGCCGGCCCAAAGTCCGGCTGGTACTCCGGCGTGCCCGGCCAGGCCTTGAAGATGTACTCGTTTTGAAACAGCGTGTACAGCGAGCCCAGCCCCAGGCCCATAAACACTCGGCTGGCAAACGAGCCCGCCTTCTCGCCGGCGATCAGCACATCGGCGCAGGCCGTGCCTTCGGGATAGGTGAGGTTCCCGTGCTCCTCCACAATCAGTTGCCGGCGCAGCGGGATCATGAACAGCACCCCCAGCCATCCGCCGATCAGCGCCAGAATGAAGATCCGCGAGTATTCAAGATCGAAGCCGAGAAAGATCAGCGCCGGCAGCGTGAAGATGACCCCGGCGGCGATCGACTGGCCGGCGTTCCCGGTGGTCTGGACAATATTGTTCTCCAGAATCGAGGCCCGCCCGAACGCCCGCAGAATGCTGATCGAGAGCACCGCAATCGGGATCGAAGCCGCCACCGTAAGCCCCGCTTCCAGCCCCACATACACCGTCACTGCCCCGAACACGAGGCCGAAAAAGCAGCCCAGCAGGATGGCCCGCGCCGTAAACTCCGGCCGGCTCTCATCCGGCGGAATGAACGGCTGAAACTCCGGCGCCTTCTTCGGCGATAGAACAGGCGTGGTCATTGCTGGGCTCTCCCTATGAAGGCCGAGTGTAGCAGCGCAGGGCCGTCGATTAACAGGGCGTCCGCGAACAGGGCGCCCGCGGAAATGACGGCGTCATTTCGGCCGCTCACCGCAACTGCCGCTGTCATCCCGTGTATGACGACGTTGGCTATTGTCAAGGCAGACGAAAGCATCGCGGTGAGTGGCGGGGTCAAGGGCGCCGTTCTTTGGCGTTCATCTTGACCCTTGACGCCGCCACTCACCGCCCCACACTTGAGTTGGGAACGAAGGTCAGAGTTCTTTTCTGAGCTTCGTTCCATAGTTGAAAAAACGTGTGT
>JASHOC010000001.1 GCA_030041305.1 Acidobacteriaceae bacterium | reverse complement strand
CACGTATTCGGCATATTGCCATGTGCGCTCTCCGATGCTTTTCCCGTTCGGTTGTTTCTCCCGCAGCCGACGGCGGGCTCGCTGGATCCCAGCCCGGCTTTTGCGGATGGCGCAGACCCGGCCAGGGATCCGCTCGAGACCGGAATGAACCCAAACGGGCCACTCCATGGATTGGCCGGCATAGCGTCGATCGCCTATAGCGGTTCTCCAATTGGTGTAGAGCAGAACCTCGAACGTTGAGTGGCGTTTTTCCCAAGAAAACGCCACCTGGCACGCCCCTCCAAACTCCACGGGAATTGGAGAACCGCCGTAGCTCCCCATCTGCCTCTCCACACCGTGCTCCACCGATGGAACCACATCGCCTTCGCTCTCGCTGAACCCAACCGCAAACGAAGGCCCCAACTCGAACGCTTATCTTAGCGCTTATGGGGGGTAGGCGCGGGGTCATCGAAGCTGCGGCTTCGCGGTCCTGTCGCATTCGGCCCCGGCGCGCCGGGCGTACTGCCGGCCGGAATGGCTCAGGACTGAAGTTCTTCGCACAGCTCGGGCGAGTTGTTCTTCACATTGCCCACCGCCGGACTGACCTTATGCGCTTTCATTTTCTCCGCCGCAAACGGCCGCAATAAATCGATCGGCAAATGCCATGGTTCGGCCGGAGCGAGCCAACGGTCATAATCGCGTGGAGCGAGTATGGCCGGCATCCGGTCGTGGATCGCGGGACCGTGCTCGGGCTTAACCAGTTCGTTCGGATCGGTGGTGATGATGGTGTACGTTTCGAGCACGGAGCCAGTCAGTTTGTCCTTCCACCGGTCCCACAAGCCCGCAAAGGCGAAAATGGATCCATCTCTCATGGTGATCGAATACGGTTCCCTGGTCTTCTCTCCGGTCTTCATCCATTCGTAAAATCCAGTTGCGGGCACCAGGCACCGGCGCTTCTTGAATGCCTCTTTGTAGAGAGCGCTCGTCGTCACTGTCTCGGCCTTGGCATTGATGGTCGAATACCCCATCCTCCCGTCTTTCGACCAGAATGGAACCAGGCCCCAACGCATGAGCGTGAGTTCTCGCTCATTTTCATCGTTGAGGTAAACAACTGGCTGAAAGCTTTGTGGCGCGACGTTGAAGCTCGGGTAGATTTCGAGCGTCGGCTTGCTCTTGGCCGCAAACGCCTCAGCGATCTGCTGCTTCCCGTAGCGATTATGGTATCGGCCGCACATTGGCAGGAGAGAATCTGAACCCGGATCATCCCCGATTCTCTGGGACCATCCAGGATTTCCCGGACAATCTCCGCATTATATTCGCCGGCAATTGGAGAAGCGGCTTGCGGGCCAGATGCTCGAATCAGGCGCTTCGCTTCGCGATGACGTAATAGGGCTGATTGGAGAGCGTGGACTTGAAGGCGGGATAGAACCACGCCGCATCGGTCCCGCGCGCGAGCACGAAGTAATACTGCAGCGGAAATTCGGACTGCGTGTAATCCGCCGGAATAGAGGCGCTGAAGACGCCATTGCGCGCTTCCATAGAGACAGACCGCCAACGTTCCGCCTGATCCACGTGCCGATAGCAGAGACGGACTGAGACAGACCCACCGTTCGCTTGGGCATCCTGCACCGAGAGGCTTAACGCGAGCGCCTGGCCAGGGTGAAAGCTGACCGGCGGAGTGTGGGCGCAAGGAACAGACGGCCGCATCGGCCTTGCGATGGCCGCTTGAGCCGCATGTACCGCGTTGGCGACGGGAATTGTAGTAGTGCTCGGGTTGGCCAGTTTTACCGCCATTGCGGCGAGATCGATATCGATGCCGGCTAACCGGTCGCTCCAGGTTCCACGGCGCATGGGAACCCGGCCGTAGGTGATATCGAGTTGATAGACTCTGTTGGCTCGTTGCGCCATGGCGGCCCAGGCATTGCGCGCTTTGCGGTATTGTTCAAGGGCCAGTTTGCCGGCTTGGGCGTCACCGGTTTGTTGAAACATTTCGTATAGTACGCCGCTGCGTAGCTTGGCGGCGAAAAAGGCGCCCAGGCCATTTTGGATGCGAACGTCTTCCTCAATGCGTCGGAACGAGGGCGAGGTGTTAGAGGAGACCGCATTGCGCGCTTCGGATAACGCGTTCTGGGAGGCCGAGGCGAAATCTTCCAGCCACTGGGCCACTTCGATGGGCGAGTACTTGGGGTTGGCGCGGCCGGCTTGCAGATCGGACGCATGCTCCACGATGGTCGAGAAGAGCTGCGGATCAAGAGGGCTGACCGTGCCGAAACATTTCGGGTCTGGGGTGTCGCTGTACGGCGAGCGCTCGCTGCCGAGCACAATGGGCATGTTGTCGTAGATTTCAGGCCAGAAGGCGTGATTGGAGGCTGAGGGAAGATGCGCGGAAGTCACAAGAGGAAGTTGGCGGCTGGCATTGGCCAGCGCGGTCTCGACCTGGGGTGCACCGGACCCGAATTCATTGGCCATGCGGTTGCGCCAGGCGTCGGGAGTGGCTTCCGGATCGTACAGTTTGCGTCCCCAAATTCGGTAGTAATATTCGTACTTCATCCAATCCTGAGCGGGTTGAAGAGACTCGTCCGCGTACGCGCAGCGCCCGCCGGGAATTCCCGAGCCCTCGCGCCCTTTGAAGGTCACCGGCTCCATCAGGTCCAGCCCCAAGGCGCCGCAAAAATGCGCAGTGCGCCCGTAGGCCGCGGCCAACTCGGGATCGGCCGAAAGCAAATGGCGCTGGGTTCCCGGCCAGAGGCGGAAAAGCACCTTGGCGCGGGAACCCTCCTTCAAGAAATCTCCATACCCGTAACGCGTGAACAAACGGGAGCCCGCACTCAAGCTGAAAAGCTTGGATTCTTGTTGGCCGGGACGAGGAATTTCGAGGACGCGAATATCAGCCTGGTGATAGCCCAGGCTCTGATGTTCGGCGGAATATTTGGCCCCCAGCGTGACCGGCATGCCCGTGGCCATGGCAATGTCGATCATGGTCTGGTTCACGCCCTTGGCGTGCATATCGATCTGGACGGTCCGCCCGCAGCCGGCAATGGCTTCAAACAGCGTTCTCCAGAATGGATAACTCCGTTCGGGAATTCCGCTTTCGCCGTGAACGCGCATGGTGAGCCCTTGAATCTGCGGAACCTCCTTGAGAATGATCGTTAAGGCGTCGCGGCAATACGTTGCGTGGGTTTCCGGGGCAAGTCCGTCGATATGGTGATAGGCGTTGGGACTATCGGTCCACTCATACGCGTGGGTCCAAATGCCTAACTGAAAATGCAGTCCGCGCGCCTCTGTTTCCGCGGCGATGAATTTCAGGGCTTCGAAGTTCCGGTTGCGTTCTTCCACGCTGAGCGGAACCGGTTGCGGAAGCAGTTCGCCGTATGGCGACCGCAACTGCATGACGCGAACCTTGCTATAGCCAGGGACCTCGACGAGATAAGGGTAAGGGAGGTGGAGATAGTCATCCGTCACGTCACGGGGAAAGTCGTATTCCAAGCCGTAGGCAAGGCAAAAGCGGTTAAAGCGGCTGGCCGCCAGCGTATCCAAATAGCCGCGCCAGAAGTCCTTATCGTAATACCACGGCTTGTCTTCGATTTCGCTGCAGAAATAACGGCTCACGCAACGGATTTCATTGGCGGGCTGCTGGTCGACCGCATCGGCGGCATACAGCGCCGCAAGCGGATCGGAATTGAACTCCACTCGTTCCGCCAAATCGAGCAAACCATACACATGACCGCGTGCCTCGCTTGCCGAAACAAGAATCGCCCGCGACTGCGCGATGCTGCCGGCAGCGAGTCGGAAACTGTCGGGGCGGCGCGCGCCGACAGCCGGGGGAAAACCCTTGGCCAATTCAGGACTGCCACCTGCGGCCACGCAGAAACTGGAGCCGATGGCCTGCGCGGGAGACGCCACGATCGCGCAGGAGATGCTTTTCGCAGTCAACGCTGCGTGCAGGCGTCCCGCGGCCCATCGTACGGGTGCGGTCGATAAGAATACATCGGTGGGGTCGAGGAGGATGGATACACGGTGTGGTGAAGCCGCCATGGCGGCGGGGGCCAAGCAGTAAACCGTGGTCGCGCCCGCCAGCTTTAGGAACTCCCTGCGCTGAAGGGTCGAAACTGGATTAGTGATCTTCATGGGTAGATTCCTCAGCGTTTATTTCGGTTGCCGAATGTCGATGCGCAGTGCGCCTGGGACGCGAAGCCGCGGCACGCGTGCAGTTTGCGCGCCGAACCTTCTTTTACGCGCAAATTGCGAGCTGGGAAGCCGCCACCCTCCGAAAGATCAGGTTAAATGCTCGAAACGAAGGCGCAATCCTAGACAGACGGGCGAGAATGCGTGCCGCGCCGCCGACGCATTGACCTTGCAACTTGGCCCCGATATGATTCACCATCAGTGGTCGCTCGACGCTTTCTGCGTCTCCTGCGCGGAGCTGATGGCGGCTGTTGTGGAGCGACTGGACCGCCGGATGCCGAGGCAATCATCGCACGCTCTTTCCCGCAGCGTCGCGCGGGCGAAGTGCGGGCTGGCAAGACCCCAGCGCGCTGAGATGCGGTTCCGGAAAAGGAGTTGAAGATGGCTCTGGTCACGGCGCTACCGGGCGCAAAGGAAGGCAGCGCCAAGCCCCTAATTCCCCGGCAAAGCCTGCGAGCCTTTATCCTGATTACGGGTTTGTTTTTTCTCTGGGGCATTCCCAACAACCTGAACGACGTGCTGATCCGTCAGTTCATGACGTCTTTCGCCATCACGCGGCTGAAAGCCGGGATGGTGCAATCGGCGTTTTATGCAGGGTATTTTCTTTTCGCCACGCCTGCGGCCCTGATCATGCGGCGCTACGGCTACAAGCGTGGACTGTTGACCGGCCTGGTGCTTTACAGCATTGGCACTTTTCTTTTTCTGCCGGCAGCGGACTCACGGAGATATTGGCTATTTCTTTTCGCTCTGTTTGTCATCGCCAGTGGCCTTGGGTTTCTGGAAACGGGCGCCAACCCGCTCGTGGCGCAAATGGGCGATCCGGACAGCGCGGTGCGGCGGCTGAATTTTTCGCAAGCTTTTAATCCGTTCGGGTCAATCGCCGGGGTGCTGATCGGCACGGTTTTTATCTTTTCGGGGGTCGAACTCAAGGCGCCCCAAATTGCGCGCATGAAGCTGGCCGGGACGTATGACGCTTATTTGCGCCATGAGACCCTACGAGCCGCGCCGCCCTACCTCGTTCTGGGCGCGGTGGTGTTGGTGTGGGCCTTCTTTATCCTGCGTACGCCGTTTCCCGCCGTGGCCAACGAGGGAACCGCGGACTCTACCGAGCCGAAGGGGCATTATCGGGAGTTGCTGCACTATCCGCATTTTCTGCTTGCCGTGGGGGCGCAGTTTTGTTATGTGGGCGCACAGGTGGGCACCTGGAGTTACTTCATCCAATATGCCCAGGATTACACGCATGTGGGCGAAAAGATGGCCGGCTATTTACTGACCGGGACGTTAGTGGGCTTCGGCGTTGGCCGCTTTGCCTCCAGCCATTGGATGAAGACCGTGCGCGCCAACGTATTGATGGGCCTGTTCGCAGTGATCAACATTCTGTTGCTCGCCGTCGGCATTCTTGATCCCGGCTGGTTGGGGATGTGGTGCGTCTTTCTGACCAGCTTCTTCATGTCACTGATGTTTCCGACCATCTTCGCGCTGGGGCTGCGCGACTTGGGCCAACGCACCAAGCCGGGGGCGTCGCTGCTGGTGATGGCGATCATCGGCGGGGCGATTGTGACTCCGCTCATCGCGCTGATCTTCCAGGTTACTGGAAGCATGGCGTGGGCCATGACGGCGCCGCTAGGATGCTACATTGTGGTTGCGCTCTACGCCTTCTGGGGTTTCGCCCTTCCGCCGCGGAACGCGGCGGCGCAATTTCAAGCCTGAGTTGCCAGAAATTTCGCCGCTGGCCGAAACTCGAGAGTTATTGATCGTCACGCCGGTGTCAACCGTCACCCGTTTTCCCTGGTTACCAATTGTGAAGAGTGCCATCCGCAAGCCGGCATACGGGCAGATATGCTCGCTTAAAGGGAAACTTTGCGGCCAAAGTTTCGTCGATGTCGACGCCGTGGCCGGGCACCTCGCCGGGAAACATCGCACCTCCGGAATAACTATAGGCATGAGGAAAGACTTCATCGGTAAGCGGCGCGTGTGGCATGTGCTCCTGGATGCCGAAGTTAGGGATGCTGAGATCGAAGTGCAGCGCGGCGCCCAGGCACACGGGAGATAGGTCGGTGGCGCCGTGGCAGCCGGTGCGCACCCCGAATAGATCGGCGAAACTGGCGATGCGCCGCAGGTGGGTGATGCCGCCCGCATGTGTCACCGCGGCGCGAATGTAGTCGATCCATTGCTCGGCAATGAGCCGCTGGCAGTCGAATACAGAATTGAAGACTTCCCCGACCGCCAACGGCGTCGTGGTGTGCTGGCGGATAATGCGGAAGGCTTCCTGGTTTTCCGCCGGCGTGGGGTCCTCGAGCCAGAACAACTGATATTCTTCCAGCCTTTTGCCCAGGGCGGCGGCTTCAATGGGCGTCAACCGGTGGTGGCTGTCGTGGAGCAGCGCCAAATCGAAGCCGAATTTGGCTCGCACCGCATCCATCAACTTCGGCATAAAGTGCAGATACTTCGGCGTCGACCAAGTTTCTTCGCGGGGCAGGTCGCAATCGGCCGGCTCGTAGGGCTTTGTGCCGTGGGAAACGCCATACGCATCAGGCACACCGGGGATGGCGGCTTGCACGCGGATGGCTTTATATCCCAATTTGATGTGCTTGGCGACCGACTCGAGCAGATCCTCGATGCTGTGTCCGTTGGCATGGGCATAGACGCGCACTGAATCTCGGCATCGGCCGCCGAGAAGCTGATAGAGCGGCATCTGGGCGCGTTTGGCCTTCAGGTCCCACAGCGCCACATCGACGGCGGAAATCGCGGCCATCGTGACCGGGCCGCGCCGCCAATAGGCGCCCCGGTAAAGGTATTGCCAGGTGTCCTCGATTCGCTCGGAGTCCCGCCCGATAAGGCAAGGAACAACGTGGTCCCGAAGATAAGCCGCGGCCGCCAGCTCGCGCCCATTGAGGGTGCCGTCGCCGATGCCGTAGAATCCGTCGGCGGTTGTGATTTTCAGGGTGACGAAGTTCCGTGCCGGGGAAGTAACGATAACCTTCGCGTCGACAATTCTCGCGTCCGCCATAACGGTCTTTTTCCTTTCGACGGCTGGTTTCTTCCCTCTCAATCCTACGGAGTTCGACGAATCTCGTTATCTGGGGCCGGCGTTACTTCAATGTAATCGAACGGCGCGGGTTCGCCGCCGTCCGGCCTGCCCGTCAGGGTTAACCTACCGCCGGTTTGCAGCGCGACATTCGGAATGGTGCGCTGCGTCGAAGTGGCGCCATCAATCTTGTTGCCTGGCAAGCCGTTATCCGCCGTCCATGCGTTCATCTCATGCCCCGCGACTTGCAGGGTGAAATGCGATGCGCCTTTGCGATAATCGAAGTACTGGACCGCGGGGTTGCATCATTCGTCGGGCTTGTTCCACACGAGAGAAGCCGAGCGCTCATTGTAGGTGTCCGCACCAAACACCGCCGCCGGTTTCACCTCTCGATAGGCCAACCAGGCGGGATCACCATGCTCCAGTGGTTCCTGAGCTCGGGCAGCGCCGACAGCGGTAAAAGCCGTCGCCAGCACCAGAGAAAATGCCCGGCATGCCAAGCCCATCATTACCAGCCCGAGCCGTTGGCTCCCTATCGCCGCCCAATTCCTGTTCATTTCGCTTGTTCCCGAGCGCGTAACTGCAGTTCCCGTCGCAAGAACCGGGTTTGCCTTGCACAGCATCTATGGCTGGCAGACATGATCCTAACCCCTGCCACTATTCTGCGACAATCACCTGAGCTTCAGACCGAACTCGCCTTTTCTGAAGGTTTGCGCATGCTGTGGAGCGCAAGACATGCTACAAAGAGCGGAAGACGATATTCTGGGCTCGCTCTCCAATTATCGTCGCTCCTCGGCGCAGATCCCTTGCCCGACAGAGATTTCGACGAAAGAAGATGAACAGCGCGCTGGCGGAAGGGTTCGGCGGCCGGAAAGTATCATGAAGTCATTTGGACCACGGAGAAGAATGGTGATGATTTTTACTGCACACCGAAGCCGAGTGCTGGAAAGCATGTTCATGGTTTTGTGCGGAGCGGCGGCGTTCGCAGCTCAAACCGCCGGCGTAACGCTGGAACGAGGAGGGGCAACCATCGTTCTCGAGCCTTACGCGCCCGATGTCGTTCGCGTAACCATGAGCATGTTGAAGGATGACGCCATGGCGGGCCCGGGATACGGAATTGTGGCCAAACCCGATGCCGATGGCTGGACCCACGAGAGCACGGCTGCGGGCGACACTTATAAGTCGGACCGACTCACGGTCTTTGTTGCGCTACCGCCTCCTCCGCAACGCAGGCCCAATGGTTCGTTCGCCGTGGGCCCCCGGAAAAATTTCGGCGGCGCCAACGGCAGCTCGTTCATGACTTTCACCGGGTCCGACGGCAGGCCCCTTCTCGATATGGCCGGCTGGGAAATGGCCGTACCGAATGATAAGGACGACGACACCCAGCTGAAATACGATCGCCGCCCAAGCGATCCACCGTTCTACGAGGTGGGAGCAACGTTTCGGTCGCCCGACGACGAGCACTACTACGGGCTGGGTGAGAATCAGGAGGGCTATCTCGACCACCGAGGACATAAAGTGGAGTGCTGGGCGAACTATACGGCGGCGGGCGGCGCCAGCTTCTGCGTTCCTTTCCTGGTGACCAACAAAGGATACGGCTTGCTCTGGGACAATCCTTCAAAAACGACCATCATGCCGGGCTTCAATGAGCAGACGAGGTGGGTTTCGCAAGTGGGCCAACGAGTCTCGTTTTTTGTCGTGGCCGGGGCCAACATTGACGAAGTTTACGCCGGATACCGGCTGCTGACCGGAGATACGCCTATGCTGCCCAAAGCGGCGTATGGATTGATCCAGTGCAAACAGCGGTATCGTACACAAGCGGAAATGCTAACCGTCGCCAACGGGTATCGCGAGCGCCATTTGCCCATCGACATTTTGGTGCTGGACTGGTTTTATTACACCAAGATGGGCCAGATGGATTTCATCAAAGAAGATTGGTCAAATCCGGCGGAGATGAATCGCCAGCTTCACGCCATGAACATCGAAACCATGATCAGCGTCTGGCCACGCTTTGAGCCGGGATCGCGCTTTTTCGCTCTGGTT
The DNA here is from genome assembly GCA_030041305.1 of Acidobacteriaceae bacterium. Lineage (GTDB taxonomy): Bacteria > Acidobacteriota > Terriglobia > Terriglobales > Acidobacteriaceae > Telmatobacter. The sequence continues at coordinate 4,505 of JASHOC010000001.1, read as the reverse complement.
CTCAAAAATGGATGGTTTCTCCATCATGCGGATGGTACGCCGGAAGACGGCCTTCCCTACGATCGTGAGGGATCGGACATCGACACGACGAACCCGGCCGCGGCTAAGTGGTATTGGGGCGTGGTGCGGGACGATATCGCTAGCAAGGGATTCGACTATTTTTGGGCCGATGAAACCGAGCCCGACCTGCCGCCCGACGGAAGTTACTTCAAAATAGGGCCAGGCACTGACTTTTTCAATGTCTACCCGCTGTTTCACACCGCCGCCTTTTACGATGGAATGCGCAAAGATATGCCTGATAAGCGAGTGCTGATCCTGGCTCGCGACGCTTATCTCGGCGCTCAGCATAACTCAGCGATCTTTTGGTCCTCCGATATCTTCCCGGACTGGGATGCGCTGCGGCGACAGATTCCCACCGGACTCGATGTAGCCGCTTCGGGAATTGCGTACTGGGGTAACGATATCGGTGGATGGCAGGCTCTGCCCAAAGTCCATATCCCGGCACATAAGTCGCTCATGGATCCCTCCGATGCACGCGACAATGTGGGAGGTTACGACGATTATCCGGAGTTATACGTCCGGTGGTATGAATACGGGGTTTTTGAGCCAACCTTTAGAACACACGGCACGCGCCGGTATAACGAAGTTTGGTCGTTCGGCAAGCAAGCCGAACCGATTCTCGAGAAATACCTCCGCCTGCGCTACCAATTAATGCCCTATATCTACTCGCTAGGGTACTTCACGCACGAAACCGGAGCGCCCTTCATGCGGGCCCTGTTTATGGATTTTCCCAACGACCCGAAGGTGGCGGAGATCAGCGACGAGTATATGTTCGGTCCGGCGTTTCTGGTTGCTCCGGTGACATCGCAAGGACAAACCACGAAAAAGGTCTATCTGCCCGCCGGCACGACATGGTACGACTACTGGACAAACCAGCGGCACGACGGCGGTCAAACGATCGAGGTGAGCGCGCCGATCGATGAGATTCCTCTCTTTGTGCGAGCGGGCTCGATCGTGCCGCTGGGGAGCTCCATCGAAAGCACCCATGAAACGCAGACCATTGCGCGCATAAAAGTGTACCCCGGCGCGAACGGCGATTTCACCCTCTATCGCGACGACGGCTTCACCTATGCTTATGAAAAGGGCGATTACCAGGTAAGCCACTTGCATTGGGACGACTCGGCGAGAAAGCTGGGTCAAACCGGCAGCGTCGCTTGGACCGAGAACAATGTCGTAGAAGTAATTCCAGGCCGGTAGAGGGACTCGGCCGCAATTGTGACGGCCTTCAGAGGCCGCCTTGACAGGGCACCCATGTTGATTGTGACGCGAGCGGCCGATAGGGATTCTTCGGCATCGCTTCCGACCGCCCGAACAGGGCTACGCGCAGGGTTCCGCAGTTGCCCCAATTGACCGGCCGCTCAGGCGCACGGCGGAAGTGGCCGAATTCCGGCTACTTATCCGACTGAGCAGGCCCCAAGCCGAATGCAAAGACTCTGGCATCGTAGCTGGTGATGTAGAGTCTGCCGTCAGAGAGCGTGAGTTCACCGTAATGGTTCCAGCTATCCATGGCGTCGCCGCTCGAATAGAGCTCGTTGCCCGTCTCCGGGTCGAGCGCGTACAGAACAGCGTGGGTCGTCTCCCTTCCGCCTTCGTAGCGGCGCCCGGATTGTTGACCGCCTTCAGCAAAAGGACGAAGTTGGGAAGAGCGCCAAGCCTGGTCTCTTTCATAGCCGGGTTCCTCGGGGTTCACCTCCAGCAGCGGCAGAGTCGGAGGACCAACACGTCTGGGCCGTCCGCCAGGAGGAAATGGGCGGCGGAATCGGTGGAAAACAGAGTCGGCGCCCCGGTCGCCATTAGCCAGAATCAGGATCACGTTGTTCGCCACGACACCAACGCCTGGCAAGTCTAGGTCGGCGGACATCCATTGCGGCTGCAGCCACGGATGATCGCCGGTTCCTTCGACGGTGAACGCCATTAGCTCCCCGTTTACAGTGGGTCCGTGAGTCTTCTTGTATAGGCTTTCTGTGCCTTTGGCCGCAGGACCATAGAAAGGCGCCAGGAGCCATCGCTTGCCGTGGCTATCCACGTAAGTGGACATTACGCTCCACATTCCGTTATATCCAAATAACTCGGCGTCGTTAGACCAGCGCGGTGACGTATAAAGGGCGGTGTGATGATCCGCCCCTCCGAGGTTTTTAGCATCAAGAAGATAGATCACGCCCTGTTTGCCCGCCGTCGCCACCAGACTTCGATCTCCAAAAGGAAACACCACCGGGCTGCTGGAACCAAGGTCGAGATCTCGCGCGTTGATATGCGGCTCATCTGGAGGAGTGAACGAATCCACCAACACGCCTGATCGCGTGAACGAAAGAACCGAATTGCCCCAGCGTCCGCTGGCCGGATCAAAAGCCCCGTCCGCGGTTTGCGTCACCCAGCCGAAGGGCGTGTTGACAATTCCGCCGCGTCCCCATGATCCGGAGCCTTTGCCGGGGCTGGTATAGAAGTGATTTACCGGATGCGCGGGATCGTTCACATCGATGAAGGCGATTTGGGAAACAGCGTTCGCACAGCCTCGCGTCGTTCCGGTCACAATCCAGCCATTCACGAGGTTCAAGCTGAAGTTCCGTGAGAACGGAGGAACAAACTGGGTGGCGGGAAAGCGATCTGCGCCGTCAGCGAGGTTGACGCCCCGGAGTTTTCCGTCGTTGGGCAGAAAGTAAAGAATCCCCTTCTCGCGGTCGACAACCGGAGTAGAGTTCATATTTTCCGGACAAGCTCCACTGGCCGCGATTGGCGGCTGCTCCGTATTGGGAAATTCCCTCTTCCAGACGATGGTCCCCTTCTCCGCATCGACGGCGTAGATTGTGTTATCGCGGCTGCCCACGTACACCAGATTCTTTTCGCCTTCCGGCGTGGACACATGGTCGACAGCCACCGCTTCCGTCAGCGTGGAATAACGGTTCACCGGGTTGGGCTCGGTCGGGGTCTGCAGCTTCCAAATCAAATGGAGATGGGGAGCCGTGGCTTTGGTGATCTCCGTTTCCCCGCGATCCCATCCTGTGCGCTCTGGATCGTAGCCGAAGCTCAGCCAATCCTTGGTCTTGAGAACCGGCAGCGCCGGCATGGGCTCGCCTGTGGGGCTAGGAGCCGTCGCGATGGCGCGGCTGATGGTTTCGAGCGCGGCATCCGCATCCTGTTTGCTAGGTCGCGGAGCTCCTTGCGGCGGCATCTGCCCTGACCGGATCTGAAACGCTACATCCTGCCAGGTAGAGAGCCTGTCTCTGAGCGAGTTTGGCGTGGCCAAAAGCTGCTGGAAATCCACGTCGCCGGAAGGAAGATTAGCGTTGTGGCAGGTTTCGCAATTCTTCTGCAAGAAAGGTCCCACGGCGCGCGTCAACGCGGTGCCCGGGTCCGATTGCGGCGGCGGAGTCTGAGCCTTCAGCAACAAGGCCGCGGGTAGCGCGGCGCTAAAGATCGCACAAAACGATCCCGTCCAAATCCAAGCTCTTTTCACCATGATGGATTACCTGAGAGTCCTTATTTACTCGATTTCGATGTTCATGCCGATAGAATATTGACGCACTCCGCCACGACCCGCAATTCGATTGCGTTGCACGAACACAGCCCCTCCAGTTTGAGGATGGAGACTGTGGATCGGCTCTAAACTAAGCTAATTTGTCGATTTGCTTTTCGGCTCCGCACAGTATAGCATTCGGCCCTCTCCGTTTTTTGACGAAGATGGCGGGCAAAAAGACCCGGCTTCGCGAACAAGAGTCTACTTGGGTGCTCCATACTTCCGGCGGGGCGGAGCATGAGACGGGTTTCCCACCGGCAATTCCCGGGAGGCCGTCCGGCTCCTCTCTGGTGGGCAAAAAAGCGTGCAGCTCCCCAAAAAATGAGGAGCCGCACTGGTCCATGAAAGCCGATGACTGAGTACTTCAGTTAGATCGAAATTGGCCGTTTTGCGGCCCACGCGGAATTCCCCGCCGGGCGGCGCCATAATCCGCTCCGCCTCAGCGGCTTTCCATCGTCGCCCCTGAGAACCTGGATTCGAGAGCAGTGCTCGGGTCTAGCTCAGAACGTGAGTTTCCCGTCCATGCTGATGGTGCGCGGGCTGCCGCTGGTGCCGGTGACCAGGCCGAACGATGAACTACCGTACGTGGCGTTTGGATTGGAAAACTGCGGGGTATTGGTCAGATTGAACCATTCGCTGCGGAATTCGAAGTTAGTAGGTATCTGCTTGACTCAGGTAACCACAAGCTATAGTGTTTCAGCTCGTGGAAGATTATCCGCGAGACCTGCTTGAACTGGAAGCACGCTTCTCGACCGAAGCAGCGTGCAGAGAGTATCTGGCACAGTTGCGTTGGCCGGAAGGCTTTCGCTGTCCGCAGTGCAGTGGCGGCAAAGCATGGCCAGTCCGCGACGTGCTGTTGGAATGCTCGGCCTGCGGCGCGCAGACTTCGGTGACGGCGGGGACGATTTTCCAGGACACGCGAACTCCCTTG
>JASHOC010000065.1 GCA_030041305.1 Acidobacteriaceae bacterium | reverse complement strand
TTACCGACAGCCCGTGCCGGCTGCAGAATGCCTGCCGCGTCAATCCACTGTCTTCAAACTCCCCAACCAACTGATCCGCTTCGGCTCTACTCCGCCGCTTACGTCGCTGCACCAATCCTGCCGCATCGTCGTTCATGTCTTCAGACCATCACAAAACACAGCCTTCCGAACAGATGGATTGGACTGACGGATACAGTCAAAGTACTCGTGTCGAATCCCGTCTACTCGCACGATCGGCAGCACGTGCTTATTCCCGATGGAACCATCGTGTTAGGCGAAGCCCGCAGAATCGGCGCTTCCGGCTTCGGCCAACAGCGCCGCATAGCCGTCGTCTTTCATCGGCTGATTATGCCGGACGGCTATTCGGTCGACCTCGACCAGTTCAACGGCCTCGACCAGATAGGCGAAGAAGGGCTGAAGGATAGGGTCAACAATCACTATCTCCAGATATTCGGGACTTCAATTGCGCTTGGCGTCATCGCCGGAGCCGGCGAAATCGAAGAGGGCGGCGGCATGATCTCAACCAGCGGCAGCCAGGCATTTGCTACCGGCGCATCTTCCAGCGTCTCGCAGTCGGCCACCACCATCCTTGACCGCTTCATGCAGATCCCGCCGACGATCACCATCCGCGAGGGCCATCGCGTCAAAGTCTACTTCACGCAGGATATGCTGCTGCCTGCGTATGAAAACCACAGGATTCCCCAAACCTACTAAGGATTGCCTATGCGCAAAATCACCGAGTTAGTCTTGCTACTCTCCACGGTGCTGGCCCTGCAAGGATGCAAGAAGCACGTCGCCTGCGATCCGGCTGATTCGGAAGCAGTTTGCAAAGGATTCCAGCAGTGCCTGCGCTCAGACACGTCGGCCGAGGTCTGCCGGATGGGAGAGCAAGACGCCAACAAGATCGAAAAAGGCAACAAACACTGATTCCACAACCAGGAGGTTCCCCATGAAGCGCATCATTTTGACGCTTACGGCCATGCTGTGCCTTGTGACAGTGGCCCGCGCACAGCTCGGCTCCGGGATCGTCTTCGATCCTACGCAATCGGCGCACGCCATCGAGCAGATCGAGCAGGGCCAAGACCTCTTTACCAATACCGTCAAGCTAGCCGACAACGCGATTGCGACCTATAACCTGGCTCACCAGATGGCGCTGGCCCCGCAGAGCCTCTACCAGCCGTTCCTGTCGCCTTCGACGTACTGGATGATGGTCAACCAGTCGGCCAACACCTACGGCAACTCCCGGCAGTGGACAACATCGGTCAACACCGGCGCAGGCGCGACATTGAGCTACCAACAGGCATCCGTTCCACGAACCGGGCAGATCAACGGCTACGGCAACCTCAGTACGCCCGCGCAGCAGCAGATTGCGGCACAGGGCGCGACTGCCGACTTGAACGATTCGGTCACCACCAGCAACATGCAGACGCTCGGCACGATCCGCGCCAACTCTGAGCAGCGCCAGACCGACATCAATAATCTCATCAGCGCCTCGCAGTCTTCGGATCCGGCCCAGCATACCGAGATGGCCACCCTGCAGCGCATCAACCAGGCGCTCATTTTGCTCATTCAGGAACAGCAGGATGCAAACCAAATAAGCCAGGCGTTCACCCTGCAACAGATCGTCGCGCAAAAACAGCAGCAGGACACGTTGAAAACCGGATTCCAGGATACGGCGAACTTCACAAATACCTATCAAACGCAGGTTGCGCCCGCCTATAACGGCGGCGCGCAGGCATTGACCTATTGAAGGTACGCCGAGGTGATGTATGGGAGTGTTGAACTGGATTACGCAAGGATGCGACTCGCTGACAGCCGTAGCGTCGCCAGCGATCGATGCGCTTGGCCTGCACATCTGCATCGCGCTTGCCACGATCATGCTTGTCTGGTTCGGCGTTCAGGAGGCATTGGCATCGACTCACCACGGTGCAGGGTTCCATGTGGGCAAGTTCCTGAGCTTCTTCATGCTCATCACCTTTGCTTACACATTCGTGCGGTTTTACGACAGCAGTATCCCAGGCATCGGCCAGTCGTTCCGGGGCTTCATTAACGGCGGAGCACAGTACCTCGTCTCAGTCATCGGCAACGAAAGCATCACCAGCATTCAGAACACACTCAGCCAAGCCCAATCGAGTAGCGGACCCGGCATAACGAAAGCGCTGATGAACCCGTACTACGCAATCGTTTATGTCGTCATCCAGGTTCTGATTGCCACCTTTTCGGCTGTGGTCAGCGCCATCGTCGCTTACGGCGCCATTGGTAGCGCCGTCGTTGGCCTCCTTGGGCCGATCTTCATTCCGTTTCTCGTATTCGACAAGCTGGAATTTCTGTTCTGGGGATGGCTCAAAGCCTTCATCGGGTTCTGCTTCTATAAAGTGCTCGCAGCAGCCGTGCTCAGCGTTCTGGCGCATCTGCTGGGGCAGTATTACACCCAGGTTGTGAGCTTCGCCGATCCCGGCACAATGGTGCAGCAACTTCCCCTGCTCATCCTTCTCGTACTGGTCAACATCTACATTCTCTTCAAGATTCCGGCCATGACCATGAGCATCTTTTCGGGGTCGGTAGGCGGGCACGGCGGCGGGCTGGGCCTCATTACGGCCGCAGCTCTCCGGATGATTTAACAAGGAGGAACCCGTCCCATGAGCACTGTCACAAATCCGTCTCCAGAGATCACCCGCGCGGCGGAACGCTACCTCGAACAGTACGGCGATCCGTTGGTGATGAACACCTATCTGAAGGTCACGATTCTGGTGCTGGCTGCGGTGTGCATCGCCCTTGCTGCGCTGACGTGGCAGAGCCATCATGCGCTCGCCAATATGCGTCCGCTCATCATCCGAATCAATGACGTGGGCCGGGCAGAAGCAATCGACTATCGCAACTTCCAGTACCGGCCGCAGGAAGCCGAGAACAAGTATTACCTCACGCGCTGGGCGGAGCTTTACTTCAGCCGCAACCGCTTCACCATCGAGCGCGACCAGGCCGACTCGCTTTACTTCCTGAACGGCGACGTGCAACGGGCGGTGATCGACCAGGAGCGTAAGGATGACATCATTGCCAAATACCAGAGCGACAGCTCACTTCCGTTCGTCGATATCGAGATTAAAAACGTCATCCTGGACGACCTCCGCCAGTCACCTTACTCGGCCCGGATTGAGTTCGAGAAAGTGTTTACCAATCCATCGGATCAAAGCGAGCTCAAGCGGGAACAATGGACAGCAACCGTCACCTACGTCTTCCGCGACACAGTGAAGAACAACGAGCTGACCGTCAACCCTCTCGGTTTGACCATCGTCCGCTTCCGGGCCGACCAGGCGTTCGAGTAAAGAATATGGCGCGCGTTTCCACAATCCGATACAGGTGCTCCTGCCGGCGGCAGTCTGACATTTCTCCGGTACACCGGACGCGCTCTGTCGTAGCGACCTTCCGAGCTTGCCCAACGGCGCAGTACGGCGCGGTCGAATTGCCGGCCTTTCCTGAATGTGTTTGGTGCGTGACAGGATATGGCTTCTTGTTCGCGTGCGGCCCACTCCGGCATGCCCGTTCTCTCCGTCGAGTGACGTGTTCCTGCGGCATGAACCCTTGTCATTCTCCCGCTCTTCTCAGACACCGCTTTGGGCTTATCCGGCGCCCGGCCGCACTTGGTCCTCTGCTTCGCTTACGTGCCCTGGCGGGTTTCGGTTCCTCCCTGAAGGGCGCCCTCCGAAAAAGCAGACCTGCGGCGCTTGGGAGCCGGGCCCTGCGCGAGGCTCCGCCCGGTGTGTCCTGAGCAGATCAGGAGATCAAACACAAAGGAGATTCATCATGTATAGGAACAGCGTTTCACTCATCGGATTCACGGGCAAGGACGCCGAGGCCCGCACCACCAACAACCAGAAGCCATTTACCGTGCTGTCACTTGCAACGCAGTCTTCGTACAAGGACAAGCGGACCGGCGAGTACACCAACCGCACCGAATGGCACCGCGTGATTGCGTGGGGCAAGCTGGGCGAGTTCGCTCAGAAGATCCCCAAGGGCGCATCTGGCCGTCGATGGCGCGATTGTCAGCCGCGAATTCGCCGACAAGAAACACCCGGACATAAAGCACCGGATCGTCGAAATTCGCGCCACGTCCATCCTCAAACTCGACCGCGCCGAGAAAGCAGCCGCGGAAGAGCAGGCGGACGACGTTCAAGAACCAGAGGAAGAGGCCGCGTAGGCTTCTTCTTTGCTGCCCGTGGAAGCCCGGCGTCGCCGGGCTTCCACGGGCACTCTTTCGGATATATCAGTCCACCTTGGACAGCTTGTGCAGGTACGTTTCAAGCATATCCATCAGACGATTGTATCCTTCGTCATCTGGGTTGTTACGAATTTTTCCGTCTAGTATTGCGCAAATCTGGTCAAGCTTCGCCATGATTGCGTGTTTGGGCATTTGAGTTTCATTTGTTTTCATGCAAATTACCTTTCCGGAGCAGGTGCTCCTAATTATGAGTTCCGTAGTTCATTTTTTGAATCATTTTCGCTTTTAGCTTTTCCGCTTTTGAATTTGAGGTCAATCCCATATGAGCTTCGATTTGATCCTCCCGTTTATGCGCCCCATCGAGCCGCTGCTGCTCGATGAAGAAGTGAGCGAAATCATGGGCAATCCCGATGCTTCATGGTGGTGTGAACGCGCCGGAATTATCCACCACGAAGCGTCCATTTCCTTCGACGCCGGTCGGCTGCGGACCGGCCTCGAAGTCATCGCCAATCAGCTCGGCAAACGGCTCGACGAAGACAACCCCGTTCTCCACGCGCAGCTCCCGGACGGAAGCCGCCTGGCGGCGGTCATTCCTCCGGTGGTGCGCCCGGCCCCTGCAGTGACGATTCGCAAGTTTCCCAGCCGCCATTACACCGTCGATGACCTCATCGCTCGCGGCACGCTTACGCAGCCGCTTGCAGAGTTCCTTGCTGATCAAATTCGCAGCGGAAAAACGCTGCTCATCAGCGGCGGAACTTCTACTGGCAAAACGACCGTCCTACGTGCTCTGGCGAGCGCCATTCCCGAAGAACAGCGCATTGTCGTGATCGAAGATACTTCGGAGCTTCACCTGCAGAAGCCGAACCTGCTCTCTGTCGAATGCCAAACGGATACCTTCAAGGCCAGTATCACGTTCGATGACCTATTGAAGTCTGCTCTCCGCTGGCGTCCCGACCGGATCATCCTGGGCGAGGTCCGCGGCATGGAAGCGCGGACGCTGCTCGATTCACTCAATACCGGCCATACCGGATCGCTTGCTACGATCCATGCCAACTCAGCAGCAAAGGCCCTTACCCGCTTCGCCAATCTGGTCATGCGTTCTCACGGACAGGCAATGTTCACCGACGTGGAAGCGGAGATCGGCGAAGCAGTCGAGTTTGTTGTCCATGTCGAGAGGCAACCCGGCCGCCGCGCGGTGCGTGAAGTGCTCGCTTTGAATGGCTATGACAGGACCTCTCAACAGTTCAAATTCGAGGCCGTTTACAGCGCCAACGACTTGTTGAATTGCCGCACCAATTCCACCCGAAAGGACACCTCTTATGCCACTGCTTGAGATCGTTCAAACCCGCCAGGTTACAGCTTCGATTCGGCTCGACAAATCCACCGCCGAGCAGATCGACCAGTACGCGGCTTTTCTCCATGCCCCAGCCGATGAGGTCGTAGACAAGGCGCTCTGCTACGTCTTCGCCAAGGACCGCGACTTCCAGGATTTCCTGCGCACTCCTGAAGCCGCGCATGTGCCGGACAGTCTCCGCATCCGCCATGCGCCACAGAACAACGCTGTGGCGGATCCCACTAACGCTGCTCTGAAGAATACCAAGACAGCTGAGGCTGGCAATGGTTCGCGCTCACGCAGCTAGTGATTCCGGTGCCAGTGCCCGTTCGGTGCTGCGCACCGGGTTTATTTTGTCGCGGTAGGGATACGGATTTCTCCGTACCCCCCGCACAGATCCGGACAGGCGGATTTCCCGCATCCGGCTCTTGCCTCAGGT
>JASHOC010000064.1 GCA_030041305.1 Acidobacteriaceae bacterium | reverse complement strand
TTACCGACAGCCCGTGCCGGCTGCAGAATGCCTGCCGCGTCAATCCACTGTCTTCAAACTCCCCAACCAACTGATCCGCTTCGGCTCTACTCCGCCGCTTACGTCGCTGCACCAATCCTGCCGCATCGTCGTTCATGTCTTCAGACCATCACAAAACACAGCCTTCCGAACAGATGGATTGGACTGACGGATACGATTGAGACGCCGCGCGGCGCCGGAAAACTGGTTCCCCATTACAAGCAGGAGTTCGGAATCCTCGATCACGAATTCATTGATCCGAAGGAAGGATCGTGGGCCGTATCTGCCCGGATTGTGCCGGCAGGAGCAAGTGACTCGGTCTACATGATAACGCTGGTCAAGCCACCGAAGATGCCTGAGGAGGCCTTCAGGCAAGGCATGCCGCTTGTCGAGGAAGAACTGCAAGCCATGAAACGCATTCTTGGGCGGCAGTGACTAGAAGTACTCTCACCGATGAATCAATCTCGATAACTGCCCTGCAAGTTGTTGTAAATGCACAAGCGACCAAGTTGTGTCATTTGTGCCCCCCCTTGGCCGCTTGATGCAGATTCAATGATTTACAGTGGCGTTGCTCAAATCGATTCCTTCACGAGACTACTTCTAGCAGTTGACGGCTAAGTATCATTTCAACTTCGCTGCCACGATTTTCATGCCGCAAGGGCGACTGCGGGAACAGGACCAGGTTCCAGCGGCCCTGTAAGCAGCGGTGCCAACTCGATAATCCGCTCCGCCCCACACAAACTGCACCGTCCAAGCGAGGTGGAGACTGTTTCACAACTCTGGCAATACACCGCGTTCTCCACTGGAATGGAGACAAGCCCTGGTTCTGGTCGAATCATGACAACGTTGCGCATAGCGCCTCCAGTCTCCGAACTCCACAGCGCACTGGATCACGCGACCGATTTGGCTGCTTCTTGTTCAAGCTCAGCCACGAGTAACTTGAGCGGTTCGATTCCGGGTATGGATGTCATTGACTCGATTCTGAGCTTGTCCATCACGCCGATGAACGACGCCTCGCCGACTTGCTCCGCCAGCGAGTTTGCCTTTTCGATACCACGGGAGGCGCGTTCCATTGATTCGACAACGATGGCCTGCGATTGGGCATTCGGAATGTCACTCGCTCCGCGGGCACGCCCGGCCCGCCAGAGAATCTCACCATAGAGTGCATCTCCCAGAATGCGGCGAAATCCTTCAATTCTGGTTGTTGCCTTTGGGTCGATGGGACCACGTTGCACGGCGGGAGGCCGTGGACCGCAGGCCGGGTTGGTCTTTCCGGTTGTTCGATTTGCTTTCGGAAGTGCCCAGCCTGGGAGCGATGGCGGCTTGATTGGCCTGCCGTGATCGTCGAGCGATACCCAGGTTTCCGGCAGGTTGTAGAGATACCGGCCAAGTCCAAAGCAACTCGCACTCCGCTTAAATGCTTGCGCTTCCGCCGCGGTCATTGCATTCTGTTCGTCAGCCCATTGTTCGCCGCTTCCCGTGTGGGTCCCCAGTCGCGCGATCGTCAGCGTGCAGGTGACAAGAACTTTGCCCGTCTGAATGATCTTGTCCCGCTTTTGCCGGGTCACGGCCGAAACGGTTGTGACGTCGTAGTTTCGCGTCCAGCCGCTCGGAGTAAAGAGTTGGTTGAGACGGTCCGTGTAGGCGCGCGGATCGGCGAACGCGATCACCGCACCCCGGCTGCCGTCCTGCGTCGTATGCGTGACCCGCCACTTGATCTCCGAAGAGTCAAATGGCTCCGCCAACTGCGCAAACAGCGCGTCGGTATCTAGTACTGCCTTTGCTTCGTTGCCCGCCATTGTTTTGCTCCTCAAAACGAAGGCGCCCCGAAAGGCGCCCAGTCGTGCTTCTAAATTGCCCAGAGTTCAAAATGGGATTTCGGAAGGGTCAAGCTCCTCTTCGCCAAACTGCGCGTTCATCTCCGATTCCCGGTACCCCGAATTACGAGAGTTCCGGCCCGATTGACTCTTACCCGTAGCGCCGGCGGAGTGGCCGCTTCCGCCTCCACTGCCGTTCAGGAGTGTCAGGTCAAAGACCACGATTTCGGTACAGTTCCGCTTCTGGCCGGACTCCTTGTCGTCCCAGGAACGGGTCTGAATCTTGCCCTGGATGAAAAGCTGCGTGCCCTTGTTCACGTAGTCGCGCACAATCTCAGCTGTCCTTCCGAAAGCGACGAGGTTGTGCCACTCGGTTTTGTCGGTCCAGTTGCCTTGACGGTCCTGCTGACGGTCGCTCGTGGCGAGCGAGAAGCTTGCAGCCAGAGTGCCGCCTGCGGTTGAACGAATCTCCGGTGCCTTGCCTGCGTACCCAAGCAGCAGCGCCTTGTTGACACATTTTGCCATTGTAGAACTCCTCTCTTTGCGGTCTTAGTTGCGTACATGGCCGAGCGCTTCAGACCGAGAAATCTCGAAATACGATCCATCCAGATAGCGATAGAACCTTTGGCCATCTCGGTGGATATTCAGGTATCGCCTCGTGAAGCGATGCTTGTATAACTCAATCTCGCCGACGCGTCCCATGTACATGTAGTCCTCGCATTCCGTCCGGCAGAGAACCATTTCGAGTGGGGCCCAGTTTGGCTCGTCGATGGAGATTGCATCTTTGACGGGATTCGTCATGCTCTTGATCCTTCGCTGACTTGCGGCACGCCGACATGCGTGTGCTTACAGCCGATGCAGCAAACACATGCCGTAACCTTTCTGATTGCCGATTCGAAGTGCGCGGGCAATGTCACGACCTCACCCGCACGAGAGTAGAAGACAGGCGCAACGCTCCCGCGGAGCGCCCGCTGGTCTTGCTTCCATAAATCGTGCGCTAATGCGCCATCTCGTCCATGGAAGATCTTCTCGGAGAGAATGTCCGGCCGACTGCGTCCCGGGATTGATGAAAGGGTATGCAAAGTGACGACCAACTCGCAGGTTCGGCCGACCCGCAACATATCAAGTCGCACCAGAGCCTCCGCCAGATAAATTGCGTGGCGCCCGTTGACACCAATCGAGTCGATCCTTTGGAGCCACGGCAGAGACCGACCGTCCGTAGCAACGAAAGCGCACGCTCGACCAAGGTCTGAAACCGCACCGCCGGACTCCACACCTCGGAGCACGTAGCGATTTGCCAGGTGCTGATGTTCGAGCGAGACAGCCGGCTGGCAATAGATCCCGCGCTTGTGAAGAGCATTCAATATCGATCGAGGCAGTAAGAGCCCGTGGAACGCGTGGCGAGCCGCACCAGAGCGGGTGCTGTTTTCTGTGCTTAAGCTGCCCATGTTCTCTCCTAAACGGACACGCGTTTGCGAATGGGCCTGCCCAGCGCAGCTCTGATTTCTTCTTTTGAACAGCCTGCCCAGCATTTGTAGAAGCGTGGGTTTCTGATCTGAATCGCGAGATTGTCGCCGGATCGGTCCCGACCGGCCTGCGCGCAGGATGGGCATCGCGCCCACCAATTACGGCTGTCCTTATGCGTCGTCCTTACGAAATCGAGAATGCGGAACTCGTCTCTGCTATTTCGGGCGGAAGGGATGTACGGAACTGGCGGTGGGGGCTTGTACGCCTCAGGCAGACTCATGCCCTGGACAAAGCTCTTCAGTTCGCTCTCTGTCAGCTTCTTCAATCCGTCGAGATAAGCAAGCTGAGCTCCCGGCGTGAGGTCGGCGTCGTAGAACCAGTAGCGCCGTTCCGTCTTCCGGTGGACACCGAGTGGAGCGCGAATCGCGTTGCCGTATTCTCCGTCATCGAGCCGGTCCTGCCGGGGAAACACCTCGATGCCTTCCTTGAGACCGCCGCCTTTGACCGGTACGCCAAGCCGGAGCGCCAGGTTGTACACATAGATCCGGCATTCGGACGCCAGCAGCGGTTCGGCCCCGAAGATCCAAAGATGCCCTCCCCGGCGCGACTGTTCGAGCGCTGCCTGGACTCCATCCTCTTTGAGTTCCCATTGCAACCGGAACAATGCTTCGACGGCGCCCTCGAAATCGGCATCGATCGCGACCCACTTCGAGCGCTGGGTCTCGGGGTTGATTGCGTAGAGGCTGACGGTGATGTCGCCATTCAGATGCATTCGGACCGCGCCTTCGTCCAAAGGTTTTGGCTCCTTGGTGCGCCAGTCGCGCGCCAGGTAATAGGGGAAGGAGCCGTTCGGCAAGGGGCGCGAAGATTGGATGCAGTAGGCCCGCCGGTTTTGAAATAAGCGCATGAAGCTGGATGCAGTATCCCGGGTCACGCAGAATTTGGCATACATCGCGGCGCCTCCTTCAGGTGCAGTGGTTGTACCCCGGCTCCAAAACTCGGTCAAATTCCGCAGAAGCGGCGTGCGGAATGCCGCTTCCGGCTATGTTCCGTTCCCGATATTTCCGCCGAATCCGAAAATCAGGCGGCAGTACATCTGGGCACGGCGACGATCTTCACGATGTTCGATTGGTTCTTCGAGATTGGCGCCTGCGTTTGCGGGCAGACCAGTGGGTGGCGGTTGACGACGGCGGGCCAGGCGAATCCCTGAACCCGCGCGAGGCGGCGATTGATCGAACGGATGCGGCTTGCGGACAGGCGCATGGCGACTCCTTCTCAGGTTGGTGTGGGTTGTCGAGGGGAACAGGACCAGGCGGGCTAGGCGTTGGCGGCCTGCAACTCGGAAACCAGGAGGCGGGGTTGCTCCACCAGACGGAATAGGTCGTACTCGGAGAAAGCCCGGTCGAACTTTTCCGAGGTGAAGCGGTCTTCGCAATCTTCGAACGACAACATGTACCACTGGTCTCGCTGGCGATCGAAGACGTAGATGGCGCCGGACGCGTTGTCGTCTGGAACCATTTGCAAAAGCAAAACACCCTTGGCGGTCTGGACCCACCGCGTGGCGATCGCCTCCCCAATTTCGAGGAAGGCTGCGACGGTTTGTTCGACAGAACTGGCGGCTCGATCCTGCCAGTCCAGGATTTTGTAAGCGGACATCTTGCCCAAACTGGGTTGCACGGCGAAATCTCCTTTCTTCGGGATTTGGTTTGGGGTTGTGTTTACCGGCGGTTCCGGGGCTCAAAGGTGAGCGACCACATCCTTCTCAGGGACCAGAACCACGCAACGACGAGCGCGAGATAAAACATCTCCAGCGCTGGATCGATGGCCGCAATGCGGCACACGACTGGTCCGGTCAGGGCGAAACTGACGACCCCGGCCGCGCTGGAAATGGAGGTGACGATGAAGCGGGCGACGAACCGGCCAATCAGAACGGACTTGACCGCCGTGTTTAACGCAGGAGATTGCAGATTGACTTGAGCCATAGGAACCTCTTTGTTGGGACATTTGTAGGCGCTGAATGGGGAGGCTCAGCGTCTTGAAGCCTCATGGCGGGACTGCCGAAGGCAGCGGAAAGAGACGAAGGTTGAAGGACGTGGCGAAGCGAGAACGTTAGAATCGCATCGGATGATGCCGGCAGAAAGGCCGAGCGAGAGCTTCCGGCGAGGGTTGCCGGCCGTGAATTATCGACGTGTAATGCTCCGTACTCCATTCCCGCGCAGAAAGAAAAAGACCCGCAATCGTGCCGCATTCGACTTCAAGATGGGTACTTCATAACCGATGCTTACTGACTCTCCACCGCGACAGTCACACCTCGCAGCGTTCCGGGAGAGCGACCGGATCACGACGCTCAACCTGCCGCAGGATGACTCCTTGCCTCGAATCGCAAAGGCTATCGAGTCCGCGATGGAGTCCGGGCAGACTGCGCCCCTGCGCCGTGCAAGCGCCGGGTTTCTCAACATCGCGTCCGAGTTCTACCAGGTTAATAATTGCGATGTCCGGGTGCTTGCCGCCAGACCCCTTCGAGTTCGTGAACACTGGACGACCGAGCTATACGGGGACTACGACCCGGAAAGAATGTTGATCCGGGTGTGGATGCGGACAGCAGTGCGAAAAGAAATCACATCTTTCGGCACGTTCCTGAGCACTCTCTGTCACGAACTTTGCCATCATCTCGACTACACAAAGTTCGGGTTTCCGGACTCGTGGCACACGCGCGGGTTCTACGAAAGAGCCGCTGTGCTCTATCACCATGCGCGTGGCACGCCGCCGAAGAAGCTCGTTTGGGCGCCAGTCTCGGGTCAGCGCTGGCGCATCGATTGGCCGAAGACGAATCGACACACATCGTGAGCTGAACCGCGAAGACACTTATAGCAGAAACACGCGGTCCTAAGCCGGTCCGTGAATAACAACACCAAGCTCTTGTCTGTACATCGAACCTCAAAACCCACTTATTCACTTACACAAACCCACACAAACAAAAACAAGGGGATAGTCAAAACGTATCCCTCACACTCTTGAGGTGATACGACCGCGTGAAGTTGGGCATTGGGAAGCGATCAGGAAGGTAAGGGGATGGCGCCAGGAAGGAAATCGGAAGGCAATAGGGGCGATTTCGATAGCTCCAGGGCCCAACAGGCAGTCAATCGGAAAGCAATGTCATTCAAAAAGAAACTGGCGAAAAGTTATCACCTCGTTGGCTGCGGAGTTCGTGAGTATGCTGGCGTCCAGAAGCTCGCTTTGGAAAGTCGAGCTTAGAGCGAAGCCGATCCGCTTTCCGACGTTTCGCATTTCGAGCGCAAGGATGTACAAAATCTCGGAATTCGGCGTGAGATATAAGACGCAATCGGCGCCCTGGTCCGCGCTGAAAATACTGCGCAATTCCTCATATCGGCCGGAGCCCTTGAGAGTTCTTTCGAATTCGATTGCAACGCATTTCGTGCTTCCGTCGACGGCGATCTCGGCCAATGCGTCGTAGTCTTTCATCTTTCCGGTTTCGTAAACCAGGTTTCTCGATACAATTTCCAATTCCCACCTCCACGATTTCAGAAGCCCTTTTTGGGTCAACGCTACACGGATACCTACCAATTCGACCGAATGAAGGATCTGGGATTTCCTCACGATCGACTTTGCCGTAGACGGAAGTGACAGCAATGAGTAGCCGCGAAATTCGAGGAATTGGAGCCCGAGCGGCGTGATGGCGAAGATCGGCTGTGAGAAAAAGCGGTCGTAGGTCATGCGCCGAATCAGCTCACAATCCTCCAGACGCTTGAGTCGCCAGCACACCGAGCGCCGGCTGGATTCGCCTCCTTCCATCGTGGCCAGGGCACATATCTGGTCGAATGTGATCGCCCGCGCATTGCGAATTAACACGAGGACCGGCACATCCCGCTCATCGGAAAGCGCAACATATCCTTTGCGGTATCTCATCTGAGACCCTCCGTTGCCAGAACAAGGCGCTCAGTCTTAGCGTGAATGAGCCACGTTCCCAGGTCGGTTCGGATCCAATCCCGGGAGCCCATAAGAAGCATTGCCTCGTAGCGAGGCCCTCTCAAGCTGACCGATATGGGCTGCACTCCCGCCGATCTCCATGCAGGAGAAGTGAAGGAAATCCGGCCGTTAGAGGCATCGGTGACTGTAACCAGATACGAATCGGTTTCTGTTCCGCCGAGCGACCGGGCGAAAAGAAGATGCGTTCGGCCGCGCTGACGGTTGGGGCCTGAGCAAAGAAATGTCTTTCCGATCGAGCGTAACGGATACTCGGGATGGAAACCGCTCGTCTGATTGAAGCGGATATGACCGGGAAGAACCCAACATAGACGCAGCCTGCTTCCGTATTTGAGCCCCGCGGAATTGAACCATGCCACGCGCCGGTGGAAGCAATAAGGGTCGTTAAGATCACGCGAGTGCATCGCCCACCAGTTCGTGCCGAAGCTGATTACGCGCACGCGCATACCTGAAGTACCTCCGTCAAT
>JASHOC010000063.1 GCA_030041305.1 Acidobacteriaceae bacterium | reverse complement strand
TCCTTCAGGAGCCGAACGCGGTTCCGTGGCGCTCGCGTCCCAGAAAAGCCATAATCGACGCCATCGCAAACACGCTGATCGCCGTCAGCGCCATGGCCGTCGCGTAACTGGTCTTCTGCGCGTACACCGCCTCGATAAACACCACCGAACTGGCGATCACGCCCGCGCTCTGGTAAGCGAATCCCGGCAGCAGCGCGCGCACCGAATTGGGCGACAGCTCCGCCAGGTGCGCCGGGATCACACCCCACGCCCCCTGCACCATAAACTGCATCAGGAACGCGCCCGCCACGAGCAGCGCTTCGTTCGGTGCATAAGCCCACACCGGAATCAACACGGCGCCCAGGATAAACGCCACAATGATCGCCTTCCGTCGCCCCACTTTATCCGAGAAATGCCCGAAAACCAGGCCCCCGATAATGGCTCCGATCCCCGAAATGGCGGTGATCACCGCCCGGCTCGAAGGACCATAATGCCATTGCCGCTGCAGGAAGGTCGGATACATGTCCTGGGTTCCATGCGAGGCGAACATCATCGCGCTCATAAACGCCAGTAGATAGAGGAACAGCTTCCAATGGGAAAAAATCTCGCGCCGCTGTGCGCCCCAGCCCAGCTTAGTCCGCGCGCTCTTCCGCCACACCTCCGACTCTTTCACCCGAAACCGGATGAACAGCACCAGCGCCAGCGCCGGCAGGCTGCCCACAAAGAACAACGGCCGCCAGCCCACGCGGTTGAACAGAAAAAAATAGCAAACCGCCGCCAGCACGTACCCGGCCGCGTAACCTTCCTGCAGAAAACCGGACAGCACCCCGCGCTTCGCCACCGGCGCACCCTCCATCGCCAACGAAGCGCCCACGCCCCAATTGCCCCCCATCACCACCCCAAACAGGGCGCGCACCAGCAACAGCGCCGCGTAGCTGGGCGCCAATCCGGTCAGAATCTCGGCCACCGCGAAAACCCCGATATTGATCATCAGCGGCAATCGGCGGCCGTAGCGGTCGGCAATCAGCCCGAAGACAAATCCGCCCACCGGCCGAAAGGCCAGCGTCATGGTGATCACCAGCGCGATCTGGGCGTCCGACTTGTGAAATTCCCGCGCAATCGCGGTCAGGCAAAAGGTCACCAGAAAAAAATCGAATGCGTCCAGGAGCCAACCGGTAAATCCCGCGATCACCGCCGGCGGATGGCTCGCTCCGGCTTCCGCCACGGCTTGCCGCGTCAGGTCAACCTGCCCAATACGCGCAGGTTCGGTTTCGGCCATGACACTCCTCGTCGCTCACAAAATAGGCGCGATCGGCCACCGGAAACCGACGCTGCGGCCCCCGCATCTCGATCATCCGCCAACCGCGCACTCCGCTGCTTCGGCGCCAACCTCTTGCCGCCCTGGGGAACACCTGAGCATCTCCATCAAGGTGGCTTCAGACAGGTTCGTCACAAGTCGAATCCGCGCCTACAAGCGGCAGATCAGCAATTCGCGCTCGTAAATCATCTCCGGCGGCAGGTGATCGTGTAGCGCCAGCAATAGCTCTTCGTGCCCCATCACCTCTTTGCGCCACGCCGAGCGATCCACCTCCTGCAGCTTATCGAACGCCGCCTGGGAAAACTTCAGCCCTTTCCAGTTGATGTCGTCGAAATACGGCGTCCATCCGATGGGCGTTTCCCGGGCGAGCGCCCTGCCGTGCACGCGATCCACAATCCACTTCAGCACCCGCATGTTTTCTGCGTATCCAGGCCACAAAAACTTTCCGTCTTCGTCCTTCCGGAACCAATTCACATGAAAAATCCGCGGCGTCGCAGCCAAATTTCGCTGCATGCGCAGCCAATGCCGGAAGTAGTCCCCCATGTGATACCCGCAAAACGGCAGCATCGCCATCGGGTCGCGACGCACTTTGCCCGTCTCGCCCGCCGCCGCCGCCGTCGTCTCCGATCCCATCGTCGCCCCCACATACACTCCCGACGACCAGTTAAACGCCTGGTACACAAGCGGCATCGTCGATGCGCGCCGCCCCCCGAAGACAATCGCCGAAATCGGAACCCCTTCCGGTTTCTCCCAATCGGGATCGATCGTCGGGCACTGATTCGCCGGAGCCGTGAACCGTCCGTTGGGATGCGCCGCCGGTTTCCCCGTCTTCGCCCCGATCTCCGGGGTCCATCGCTCGCCCCGCCAGTCGATGAGCTCCGCCGGCGGCTCGTCCGTCATCCCCTCCCACCACACCCCGCCCTCAGGAGTCAGCGCCACGTTGGTGAAGATCGTGTTCCGCGCGAGCGTCGCCATCGCATTGGGATTCGTCTTTGCGCTCGTCCCAGGCGCCACGCCGAAAAATCCCGCCTCCGGATTGATCGCGTGAAGTTGTCCGTCCGCCCCCGGCTTGATCCACGCGATGTCGTCGCCCACCGTCCACACCTTCCATCCATCGAACCCCTTGGGCGGGATCATCATGGCCAGGTTGGTCTTTCCGCACGCCGACGGAAACGCCGCCGCCACATACGTCTTCTCGTGCGCGGGCGATTCCACGCCCAGAATCAGCATGTGTTCCGCCATCCAGCCTTCGTCGCGGGCAATGTTCGACGCAATCCGCAGCGCAAAACATTTCTTACCCAGCAACGCATTGCCGCCGTATCCCGAACCGTAGCTCCAGATTTCGCGCGTCTCCGGAAAATGCACAACGTACTTCACGTCGTTGCACGGCCACGGAACATCCTTCTGTCCCGGCGCCAGCGGCGCCCCCACCGTGTGCATGCACGGAACCACACGCTTCACGTCTTTGTCGATCTCGGCGAACACCGCCGCCCCAATGCGCGCCATGATGCGCATGTTCACCACCACGTACGCCGAGTCGGTCAACTGCACCCCGATCTGCGACATCGGCGACCCCACCGGCCCCATGCTGAACGGCAGCACATACATGGTGCGTCCGCGCATGCACCCCTGGAACAGCCGCTTCAATGTCCTCCGCATCTCGAAGGGATCTTGCCAGTTGTTCGTCGGCCCCGCACTGTCTTTAGAGAGCGAGCAGATAAACGTCCGATCCTCCACGCGCGCCACGTCAGTCGGAGCCGAGCGCGCATAAAAGCATCCCGGCCACAGCTCCTGATTGAGCCGCGTAAACGTCCCGCTCTTCACCAGTTCCGCACAGAGATAGTCGTATTCCGCCTGGGTTCCGTCCACCCAGTGAATGCGCGCCGGCTCGCACAGCTCCGCCATCTTATCCACCCACCTGACCAAATGCCTATTCGTCGTCGGAACTGTAGGTGCGGAAATCCCCATGCGCTTGTCTCCTCCAAACCGGTGCTCTCGGTTCGGGCCTCATCAAAGCTGAAAAGAAATAAATGGCCTCTGCGGGATATGACCCTGCCTCCCGCATACGCGCATTGCCGCGCGGAATCCCCTCTAGCTCGACCGATGTGTGCTGTGGCTTAATCCCTGGTGCGCGCTACATCCAAATTCTATCAATCTACCTGCCGCCGCCTTTGCGGCCCTTACGCCACGCGGTTTTCAAGCGTGCCAATCCCGTCAATCGTGATGCGGATCCTGTCCCCGCTCTCCAGCGTAAATTCATCGCCAGGCACAATCCCGGTTCCCGTCATCAAAAACACCCCATCCGGGAAGCTGTTGTCCCGAAACAGATACTCTGTGAGCTCCTTGGGCTCGCGCTTCAGCTCCGCCACCGTCGTGCTTCCCGCAAATGCGTTCTTGCCCTGCCGCTCCACTTCGATGGCAATCGCCGTCGTCTTCGGCAATGGCCCGTCCGCCACCAGCACGCACGGCCCCAGCGCGCAACTGCCGTTATAAACCTTCGCTTGCGGCAGATAAAGCGGATTCTCGCCCTCGATATCGCGTGAGCTCATGTCGTTACCCACCGTGTAGCCCACGATCTTGCCCTTGGGATCAATCAGCAGCGTCAGCTCCGGCTCGGCCACCGACCAACGCGCGTCTGACCGGATGCGCACCGGCACTCCCGATCCCACCACCCGTCGTCCCGTCGCCTTCATAAAAAGTTCCGGCCGCCTCGCCTCGTACACGCGCGCGTAAAAATCCCCTCCGCCTGCGTCCTTTGACTCGCGCATCCGCGCATCCCGGCTGCGGAAGTACGTCACCCCCGCCGCCCAAACCTCCTGGCTGCCGATGGGCGCCAGCGCTTGCTTTGACTCAAACTTCACGGCCTCGCCTTGCGCGGCCGCCCGGGCGCGGCCCGCCAAATCGCCGCTGCGCACCAACTCGTCCCATGATTCCACTTTGACCGGATAAAACTTCCCGCCATCCTCCGCCAGGACAGCCTGCGCTGTACGATAGATTCTCATGAATCTGTCCATCCTATATAAGTAATGCGCGGCCCGCTCGCCGCCTGGTGCGCAAAATGTTGTCGACTCTTGGGGTATTTCTAGCGGCCCGTGCCGCGCGTTTGTTCAGACCGCTTCCAGCCTAGAGCCTGTTATTAACTTTGGGGCGGGCGGCGACGGGAGCCAATTTTTCCCCAGTTCCAGGAGCGAGGAGGGACGCATGCCGGGGCCCCCACGGACGTGCTCTTCGTCCGTGGGGTGGAACACCGGGTGTCTGCTAGCGACGAGCGACAACGAAATCGGAAAAATCGGCCCCGTCCCGAAGGGTTGCGGCGAAAATCCCGGGGTCCCCAGCGACGGCCTTTGGTCGCTGGGGTGGAAATCCCGGGGTCCCCAGCGACGGCCTTTGGTCGCTGGGGTGGAAATCCCGGGGTCCCCAGCGACGGCCTTTGGTCGCTGGGGTGGAAATCCCGGGGTCCCCAGCGACGGCGTTTGGTCGCTGGGGTGGAAATCCCGGGGTCCCCAGCGACGGCGTTTGGTCGCTGGGGTGGAAATCCCGGGGTCCCCAGCGACGGCGTTTGGTCGCTGGGGTGGAAATCCCGGGGTCCCCAGCGACGGCCTTTGGTCGCTGGGGTGGAAATCCGGCCATACTTCGTTCTCGCCCTTGACGGTGGACCCGCCACAGCCTGCGGGCTCGGCCTCGCCTCCACCCCACGGACAAAGACCCGTCCGTGGGGACCCCGGTTCTGACCGAATTTTCGCTCACAACGCTGCCTGTCTCAAAGTTAATAACAGGCTCTATAGCGGTTCTCCAATTGGTGTAGAGCAGAACCTCGAACGTTGAGTGGCGTTTTTCCCAAGAAAACGCCACCTGGCACGCCCCTCAAAACTCCACGGGAATTGGAGAACCGCCGTAAGGTTCAGTTCCAGGCTCCGGGCGCCGAGACCGTTCCCGTGTCGAGGGGCCAATCGCGCTACGATGCCAAACAGGCATGAAGGGCGGAGACTTTCCCGGCAGCTTTTCCCCTCCCGGCTCGCGGGAGCGCTTCGGCGCCGTTTACCGCGTGTTGCGAGACGCAATGGCCGCCCGGGCCTTTCCCGGCTGCGCCTTCGGCGTGTTGGCCGGAGACAAGGTCGCGCTTCACGATGCCCTGGGCCGCTTTACGTATGACGAGGATGCGCCCGTGGTCACGCCGCCGACGATTTTCGATGTGGCCAGCGTAACCAAAGTCATGGCCACCACCGCTGCGGCCATGCTGCTGGTCGAGCGCCGTCAGCTCGACCTCGATTCGTTGCTCGGCGAGTGGCTGCCGGGCTTTGTGGCTGGGCGCGACCCAAACGACCCCGCCCGCCGTGTCTTGCTGCGCCACTTGCTGGCGCACAGCTCCGGACTGCCTGGGTATGTCGAGTTTTTCCGCACCGCGTCAACGCCGGGTGCTCTGCTGCGCGCCTGCCTCGATCTGGCTTTGCAGACTGAACCAGGCGCTCGGGCCGAATACTCGGACCCCGGCTTCATTCTCCTCGGCAAAGCGCTTGAATCCTGTACGGGCGAGCCTCTGGATGCCTGGGTGCGCCGAGAGGTGTTTGCGCCGCTGGGACTGGCCGCGACGGGCTTTTGTCCCCCGCTTGGCAGTCGTAGCCTGATTCCGCCGACGGAAGAGGGAGGCTGGCGCAATCGCCGCATTCAGGGCGAAGTCCAGGACGAAAATGCGTGGATTCTCAAGGGCGTCGCCGGCCATGCGGGGCTCTTCTCGAATGTGCCAGATGTCCTGCGCTTCGCGGGCGCGGTGTTGCGGGCGCGCAGCGAGAAGAAAACCGGGCACGATGGCGAAGAGGAAGCGGGTTCCGCAAGACCACGCCTGTTCGATGGACAGACCGTGGCGGCCTTTGCGCAGCGGCAGGGGCCCGCGGGCAGTTCGCGGGCGCTGGGATGGGATACGCCCTCTGAGAAATCCTCGTCGGGACGATTCTTCTCGCCCGATTCGATCGGACACTTGGGCTACAGCGGCTGCTCGCTGTGGATCGACCTGGATGCAGGCGTCGCCGTCGTACTGCTCACCAATCGCACCTGGCCTGACCGCGCCAACCAGTTGATCCGCGAGGTGCGACCCGCTTTCCATGACGCCATTCGGGAAGCATTATGATCGCCGCAAACCCGGACCTCCTTCCCTCGTCGAGGCTCCTGAGGCCCGTAAAATCAGCGAACTGCAGGAACCCGAGCAGTCCCTAGCTGAATGCGGCCGCCCAGCCGATGCTGACCAGAAGGATGAGCGCCCACCAACCGAACGCCGCAATGTAGCCTGAGCTGCGCTTGACTCCCGCCACCGTGGCGAGCCCGATGCTCATCAGCGCCACAGACCAGATGGTGGTGACATCCAGGCCGCTGGCCAGCTTGTAAAGCGCGGCGCCGGTTTCAAGCGGGTTCAGAAAGGCCCCTACGTTGGTCGGCGCAAAGTTGTTCAAGTTGAACGAATCCGGCGCCAGCCCCGCGAAGATGGCGACGGCCCCCAGCAGCGCCTTGATGGACCCGGGCAATGTGGCGTAGAACCATACGGCAAAGACGCTTCCGAGCTTGGCCCTCCCCCCAAAGACAAAGTTGATGGTGCCCATGAGAATGACCGCCGCAACGAGAGCGACGATGAGCACGCGAAGCGGGCTGGCCAGGAATATGCCCTCCGTGACGTACTGCGTGATCTTCATGGCGTTGGCGCGCTGGGCGTCAGGAACTTGCGCCAGCCGCGCTTCTGCTTTCGGATTGAAGTGAATGGAATTTTCGGCTACTTGCGTCCAGCCGATTCTGACTGTGATGGCGGCGAAGAGCACGTAACCCAAGACGATGGCGATGAGGAACGGCAGCCACCAACTGCGGTTTCCGCGCTTGATGTCTTCAAAGGTCTTCGATGGCGCGGCAAAAGCATTTCCCACGCGCTGCCACTGGCTGAGGCCGACGGCTGTCTCCGTCTCCTGCCGAACTCCCAGATCGCTCATAGCTTCGCCTTTCGGTGCGGAAGAGTCGCAACCCTCGGCGGCGCGGAAAACGCTGCCCGAGCGCCAAAGCAGACCCGGCGGGATTGTTTTGGCGCCGCCGCGAACAAGCCCTGAGCGCCTGCCGCGCCGGAAGAATTGCGTTTGCCCGCGATTGTACCTCCGAACCCGGTAAGAGCGATGATCGATTTTCTCTGATGTCGGAGGAAGGCCCGATTCTTCGCGGAACCTGACCGGCTACGGCTGCAGGAGCGCCCGTCCGCTCTCATCTGCGAAATGAAAAGGAGAAGCGAGGAAAGCGCTGCGGCTCGGATGCTTCAAAGAAACTGTCTCAACCAAGGGGTTCATCCCAGCCGTCGTCAAGCGAAAATTCCACATCCACTAGAAAACAAAGCGGTTGTATCTGCGGGGTATTTCGCGCCTTTCGTCATAATTGAAAGCATGAAGCCGGAAAAGCGCAGATTTTTCACCGGAAATCGGGAGTCGTTCTCTGACCACTGATCACTGAGAACTACGAACTGAGAACTGACCCCCGAAACCTGACCCCTGCTGCTGCAGAATCAGGGGAAAATCCAGGGCCAATCCACGGAAGATTGCAGCCGAAGGATACCGGCATCAGGGGCAATCCAAGGCCGATCCGTGGAAGATTGTGACCGAAGAAAACCGGCAAAACGAGGCCAAATGCGAAACAAGAGCTCTAAACCCTTTGGATGGAGGAATCTGTGATCTAAGCTCCCTGTTTTCAAGATCGATAAAAGTCAATCCGCTGACAACAAGGAACTTGTCTGAAAAGGGGTGGGTGGGGGTAGGGGGTAGGATTAGCTATTTTAGCTAAATCACCAATGGCTGCGCCGCAGCCCTCGCCGCGGTCCCGGCCCGCGTCGAGGGCGCGCCGGGACAACGGTTTCGATTCAGTGGGAAGATGACCGGGAAGCGGCTTTTCCATTTACCACATGGAAATCTCCAGCTCGTCCAGGTACGCGGTGACATGGCCGCTCGAGCCATACCCATCCACCTGGAACTGGGTGTTGACGGTCGGGCCCCATCCAAGATCGGCTGCGCCGTACACCGTGGCGTTCAGGGAGCTCTCGACTCCGTCGAGCCACACAGAGTGATAGGTGACCCAGCCCGAGCTATCCCGCGAAATGTACGCCTGAACATGATGCCACTTATATTGCGACCAATTTCGAGGATTGCAACTTGTCCCGCTTTTCTCCACCCAGGCTGGCTTTGGGCTGCTGGAGCTTCCCGTGTTGGCTGTGTAGGCCCAGTGGCCCGACCAGCCGTCGCACTGCACGCCCGTCAATACGGTTTTTCCATCGGGCATGGTCTGGTTGATGTCGAATTCCAGATTGGCGAGATTACTAGCGGAACTGGTCAGATAGACCCAGCCGTCGTAGAAGAAATTTTCGACATTGGTATTGTCCGAGAAGTTGAGCGAATAGCGCTCGCCTCCGTTGTCGGAGAAGTCAGTGACGAATTCGCGCGAACTCCCGTACATCGTTGGCGAACTAACCAGGGTCATGTAACCGCTTGACGAGCCCGACGTGCCGCTATCATGCTCCTTTTGCCATCCACTCAGCGCTTGTATTGAACTGACCGGGTCGGCGTCAGAAGGGATGACTGATTCGGCGGATGTCGCGCCGGCTTTCACGGTGACGGCGACGCTGGTTACGCACGCGGCCCCCTTATCGCCCCATGCCTTCACATGTATGGTGTGCGCGCCGGTGGATATGGAGATGGAGGCATCGATCGATTGCTTATTGTTATAGATGGTGGAGTCGGAACTGCTATCGAACGAGTAGCCCATGGCGGAAACATTTTGCGATGAGCACGTGGAAGCGCTTGCAGACAGGGTAAAAGGCGACGAGACATCGGTGTTGTTCACAGGACTATCAACTGTCACTCCGGCCAGCGCGGGGACTGCCAGAGTGAGAATCAGGGAGGAGCCGAAAGCCAAACGACTGAAAATATTCATCGAATCCCTTCTTGAAGTGAAGACAGTTTTCCGCGCCGACTCCTTGCCCTTCTCTCAAGGAGCCAAATGCTTTCTCACATGTAGGTGGGCTGTTCTGAGAGGCACACAACGAGACGCGCCGAATCGAACTACTCAGCAACCTCTGATGGCAGGCCGTGGTTCACTACAAGCACACGCGAGCAAACCCCAGCCTGATTCCGGTCAATTCCGACGAGCGCGAGCAAACTGGGTGGTGCAGGGGCCCAGCTTATGGTCGGAAAATTGACCATAGGCAACTTTTTAGGTACGAGGGGATCATTACACAATTCACCGGATGCGGCAATACATTTTCCGCAGAATGCGCGGAAAATTTTCGTTTTGAGACATCCCGGAAAGAATTACCCGCATCGTGCAATAATTCCTATCGCGATAGCGCAAAAAATCCCCTCGTACCGTGTCGTTGAGTCTCGAAACGTGCCTACTAAGTCGCGCTGCGCGTGAATGTTAGAAACGAAAAGTCGCTTCGGCGCAGACTCCGACCCGCCGCAACGGCAGCGGGGCGATGAAATTCTTACTCGATTCAAGAAAGCCGCCTCGTCTCGTAATGCGCGACACGACGACGGCTCTCTTTTGCATCGGAGGGAAGTTTTGCTTACCAGCGATAAATCGTGAGTTGGTCGAGATACAGGGTTGAGGATCCGCTGGCGCCCACGCCATCGACCTGGAAGTTAGTGATCAGCGTTCCTACAGCCCACCCAAGACTGAATTCTGAATTCACGGTCGCATTGATGTCGGCCTCAACTCCGTCGAGCCACACTGACTGGTACGTTACGTTTCCGGAATCGTCGCGAGAGTAGCTGATCTGCACGTGATGCCACGCATTCGGAGTCCAATTGGCGGGATTACACGGGGCACTGGACTGGACCCATGTGACGATCGGCGCCGCCGGAGTTCCGGCGTTTTCCGTGTAGTCCCAGGTGTTTGAGTCGCCCGCACATTGGAAGGCGTAAATTACCGTGTCTCCGTTGGCCATCACCTGATTGTTGTCCATCTCAAGGTTGCCAAGTTGACTTCCTTCTTCGATCCAGACTTCCGCATCGTAAACAAAGTTCTCAGAGGTCGTATCGTTTCCGTATGTCAGTGAGTACAGTTCGCCTCCCCAGTCCGTATAGCTGGTGTCAAATTGCTGCGCCTGGCCACTCAAAGAAGGGTCGCTGACCAACGTCATCGCGCCAACTGACGTTCCAGGTGTGCCGGGATCGTGTTTGATCCTCCA
>JASHOC010000006.1 GCA_030041305.1 Acidobacteriaceae bacterium | reverse complement strand
GCGCATCCTGGACAGCGAAAACCCGTCGGCCAACGCAGCCGCTCCAGAAAGGCAACGCACGATTGCTCGTCGGGAAACCACGCGCGAAACTGCTGCCAAGTGCCTGGATAATCAAGCTGTTTTGAAACTTCAGACGCGCGAACCACAATATCTTGAGTCTACTGTATTAAGGGAGCTACCCCACTTTCAGGAATAGCATTAGCTCGGTCGCTTGGTTGAAGCTCCTCGATTTCGTTGAAACATACCTCATGCTCAGGGAGGCGTTGTAACCAAGCCCCACAAGACGACGAACGAAGCGCCTCCCGTTCTGGGCGGCATCGTGGCGAAGGCTGAAAAGGAACCGTGAATGTGCTTGGTTTGCTTGCGAGGTCGTCCATGCCTGCTATCGCACGTTGTTCAGCAATTTTCAGCAAATTTGGTTTAGGGCCGTTCCCCAAGCCTCCTCATTCTCAGGGGGTTTATAGCGGTTCTCCAATTGGTGTAGAGCAGAACCTCGAACGTTGAGTGGCGTTTTTCCCAAGAAAACGCCACCCGGCACGCCCCTCAAAACTTCACGGGAATTGGAGAACCGCCGTAGAACCTGGATGCTGGCTTGTAAGTACAATATAATGAAGCTCATCTGTACTTCCGCAGCACTCCCAGGACGCGCCCCTGAATGGCCACCTGCGCCGCCGGCACATAGATCGGCTCCATCTCCACGTTCGACGGTTGCAGCCGCACCACATTGCCCTCCGGATAAAAGCGCTTGAGCGTCGTCTCGGCCCCGTGCACCAGGGCCACCACGATCTCACCCTGCCGCGCCGTCCGCGTACGCTCCACCAGCACATAATCGCCATTGATAATGTGCTCGTCGCGCATCGAATCTCCACGCACCTCGAGGGCAAAGACATCGCGGTTGCCCACCACATCGTGAAGGGAGATGGTCTCCGGCGTCTCCATCATTTCCACCGGCTCGCCGGCCGCGATGCGCCCCGCCAGCGGCAGCTTGATGCTCGATCGCGTGCGCGTTCCTGGCGGTAGCAGGTCAATCGAACGGCTGCGGTTGTGAACGCGGTCCAGCATCCCCTTATGTTCCAGGTTGGTGATGTGCTTGTGCACCGTCGCCAGGCTTTTCAGCCCAATCCCGCGGGCGATCTCTTCAAATGAGGGAGAATACCCGTTGCGCGCCACAAAGGATTCGAGAAAATCCAGAACCTCTTTTTGCCTTCGCGTGATAGCCATGGGCGCATTATAGCGAACAAAAAGCGAATCGCAACAGCATTTTTCCTCGTCCAGGAAACTTTCTAGTCAACCCGTTTCCCAACCCCTATTCCAGCGTGGGCCAACCCCATGCGCTCGCGCTTCTTCAATGATTCCCAGCCTCCTTGCCCGCCCGCGTCTCGCGATCCAGATTGGGGAACCCCCGCGCGCCGGGCCTCGGCTTCGAAAAAGAGTTGGACTTGCCTGATTTCCGGCTACAATGACAACGTGGGGACAGTGCGATGCTAACGAGTTCGATAGCGCCGGAAATCACCGGCGCTCTAAGAAACGGCTCCGGAAACGGAACCGGGAACGGCACAGTCGATGGACAAGCCACATTCTTACAGCAACTTATAACGGAGAGCCAGAACGACGCTTCGCAGGGATTCGACACCAAGTCCGCACTTGAAATCGCGCGCATCATCAATCACGAAGACGCGAAAGTAGCGGCTGCGGTGAAGAAGGCGATCCCCGAAATTGCGCAGGTTATTGATCAGGTCGCTCGCAGCCTGCGCGATGGAGGGCGGCTGATTTATATCGGCGCAGGCTCCAGCGGACGCATCGCGGCCCTCGATTCGTCGGAATGTCCGCCAACTTACTCCATTGCACCCGGCCAGGTGCAGTACATCATGGCCGGCGGACCCAAGGCGCTGGCGTCGGCGGTCGAGGTCAATGAGGACTCTGAAGAACTGGGCCAGCGCGACATCGCCCGCCGCCGGCCCACGCGCAAAGACGTCGTGATTGGCGTCTCCGCGTCCGGCCGCACGCCCTACGTGGTCGCCGCCGTGGCCTATGCCCGCGCCCGTGGAGCGCACACCGCCGCCGTCACCTGCAATCATGGCGCCCCGCTGGCCGAGGCCGCCGACATCACCGTCGTCGCCGAAGTGGGTCCCGAAGTCATATCCGGCTCCACCCGCATGAAGGCCGGAACCGCCCAGAAGATGGTCCTGAACATGATCACCACCGGGGCCATGACCCGCCTGGGCTACGTGTACGAGAATCTGATGGTGAACGTGCACATGCAGAACTCCAAGCTTGTGGAGCGTGGAATTCGCATCCTGATGTGCGCCTGCAAAATTGACCGCGCCACCGCCGTCGAGACCATCAAAAGCGCTGGCCGCAGCGTGCCGGTGGCCTTGGTGATGCTCAAAGCCGGGGTCGACAAGCCGGAGGCGGTGCGCCGTCTGGCCAAGTCCGATGGCAATGTGCGCCTGGCCATCGAAGACAATATCCTGGAGCTATAACCGATTGACCGTACGGGGTGAAGCGTAAAGGCTTCACCCCGTACGAGAAGACCTCCAAAAATGGAGAGGGCTTTAGCTCCCGAGGGAATGCAAAGTCAAACTGAGCCGCCGCAGTTCGCCGCGATTAGATAGGATCGGCCCGATTTTAGTAGACTCAACGGCAGCATGCTTGTTTTTTCCCGCGCGTTCTTTCCTGCCCGCTTTTGCTTTCGCCTCTCCCTGCTTGCCGCGGCCGCCTTCGGCTTGGCCCTGGCCGCCTCACGCCCCGCTCCGGCCCAGCTTACGCGCCTTTGGACCCAGTCCCATATCGACGAATTCGAAAAAGGCACGCCGGAAGGCGTCGCCATCACCAGCGATGGCCATCTGCGCGAAGGACCCGGTCTGACCGAGCTGCTCACCACCCCATCGACCTTTGTGTGGTCGGTGGCCACGGACAAAGACGGCTTGGCGTATCTCGCAACCGGCTCGCCCGCTACCGTGTTGCGCGTCGCCGAGAAGCCAGCCGCCAAGCCGTTCACCCTCTTCGAAACCAAGGATGTCAGCGTGCAGGCGGTGCGCGTGGGGCCCGATGGCTGGGTGTACGCGGCCACCCTGCCCAGCGGCAAGGTCTACCGGCTCAAAGCCGACGCTACCGCCCAGCAGGACGAGTCCACGGCCACCGTGGTCTTCGATGCGTCCAAGCTGGATGCGTCCACCGCCGCCGACGGCAAAACGTCCGTAGAAAAACCCGCCAACAAACCGCGCTACATCTGGGACCTGACCTTCGACCCCCAAGGCCGGCTCTACATCGCCACCGGCGATCCCGGAGCCGTCTATCGTGTCGATCCTACGCATCCCGGCGCCCAACCCGAGGAGTTTTTCAAGAGCGACGAGGCGCACATCCGTTCGCTCGCCTGGGACGGCAAAGGGAATCTGCTTGCCGGCTCCGACGGCTCGGGGCTGGTCTATCGCATCAATCCGCAGGGCAAGGGCTACGTGCTCTTCGAGGCCCCGGAACGGGAAATCACCGCGCTGGCCGTGGCCCCGGATGGAACCCTCTACGCAGCCTGCGTGGGCGAAAAGGGCCATAATCCCCTGCCGCCGCTTCCCGTGCAGGGCGCCGGAACGGTGACCATCACCATTGTGCAGCCGTCCTCGGTGCAAGCCGTCAACGCCAGCACTTCCGTCCCGGAAGGTACGGAAATCTACGCCCTCACCCCCAACCAGGCGCCGCGCAAGCTGTGGGCCGACAAAGACGAAGTCGTGTACGCGCTCGACCGCCGCGCCGATGGCCTGCTGGCCCTCACCGGCAACCGCGGCCGCCTCGTGCGCATTCAGGACGATGGCAGCTACGCCGACATCGGCCACCTGAACGCGCAGCAAGGCTTGAGCCTGGCGCCCGTCGCGGGATCCGAGGAAGTCCTCATCGGCGCTGGCAACACCGGACGTCTCTTCCTGCTCGGCTCGACGGCCACCCACGAGTACGCCAGCGATGTGCTCGACGCCGGCGCCCTCTCCCGCTTCGGCCTCATCGAAGTCGAGCCTGGCTCAACCGGCTATGAGCTGTTCACCCGCACCGGCAATATCGAGCAACCGGTGCGCGGCTGGACCGACTGGCAGCCGGTATCCAACGACTCGGTGGCCTCGCCCGCCGGTCGCTTTCTGCAATGGAAAGCCGTGCTCCGCCCGGGCGGCGTGCTGGGCAGTGTAGGCGTGAATTACCTCCCCGTCGACACCGCGCCCGTCATCGATGACATGGTGGTGGTTCCCGGCGCGCGCCTCAATCCCCAAAACCAGATCGGCCAGCCGCAAACCGTCAATATCGCGTTTCCCTCTTCCGATCAGGGCTCGGTCAGTTACGACGCCGGTTCGAGCGCCATCCAGGCCGTCAAAGACCGCACCGCCATCACCGTCCGCTGGGCGGCGCACGATGACGACGGCGATAAGCTCATCTACTCCCTCTACCTGCGCGGCGACGGCGAAATCATCTGGCGCCTGCTGAAAGACAATATCACCGATACTGCCTACAGCTTCGACGCCACCCTCGTCCCCGATGGCGGCTATCAGATCAAAGTGGTTGCCTCGAACGCGCCCTCGCAGACTCCCGGAACCGCGTTGACCGGCGACAAAATCAGCGACCGCTTCGTCATCGACACCACCCCTCCGGTCATCTCCGCCTTGCATGCCACCGATGAATCATCCCCCTGCCCGGCCGCGCCTTGCCCCGCTGCGTTCCACGTCGAATTTGACGCGGATGACGCCGGCTCGCCCCTGGCGCACGCCGAGTATTCGCTCGACGCCGGACCGTGGCAGTTCGTGGCGCCCGTGGGCACGCTCTCTGACTCCAGGCACGAGCATTACGATTTTCGCATCACGCTTCCCGCCGCGCCCGGTCCAACTTCCCAGCACCTCATCACCGTGCGCGCCTATGACCGCTACGACAATGTAGGCGTGGCCAAAACGGTTGTGCAAGCCCGGCAAAAGTAGCCCCATGCGATTCGAGTTGTATGTTGCCGCGCGCTACCTGAAAGCCAAACGGCGTCAGGCCATCGTTGGCGTGGTCACCGCCATTTCGGTGGCCGGCGTGGCCGCCGGCGTGGCCGCGCTGATTATTGCCTTGGCCATCACCACCGGCATGCGCCGCGACCTGCAGGACAAGCTCCTCGGCGCCACTTCCGCCGTCGACCTCATGCGCGTCCAGCAGGACGGCATCCGCGACTGGCGGCCGCTCCTGGCGCGCCTGCGCAAAGTCCCGCACGTAGTGGCCGCCGCCCCCGGACTCTACGGCGAGGTGATGGTTTCGCGCGGGCCGCGCTCCGGCTTCGCCATGATCAAAGGCATTATTCCCGCCGACGAACGCACGGTCAGCACCCTGCTCGACTCGATCGTGGCCGGCTCCGCCAAGGACCTCATCCCCGGCGCAGCCAACCACGCCGCGACGCCGGTTCCCGGCGAGGGTTCGTCGAACATGCCCTATCCGCCGCTGGTCCTGGGCAGCGACCTCGCCGACCAGATCGGCGCCCAGATCGGCGATAGCGTGCTGGTCACCAGCCCGCAAGGCGAACTGACTCCGGTCGGCCTCGCGCCCAAATATGAGGCCTTCCGCCTGGCCGGCGTCTTCCACTCCGGTTTTTATCAATACGACGCCGCCTACGCCTTCATGCGCCTCACCGACGCGCAGCAGCTTTTCAGCGAGCCCGACCTGCTCTCCGTCATCAGCTTCAAGGTGGATCAGCTCGACCGCGCGCCGGAAATCGGCCAAGCCATCGAAAAAGCCGCCGGCGAGGGCTTTCAGACCACCAACTGGATGGAGCAGAACCGCGAGCTCTTTCGCGCCCTCAAGCTCGAGCAGGTGGTCACCTTCATCATCATCGCCCTCATCGTGATTGTGGCCGCGCTCAATATCTTGATCGCCCTCACCATGATGGTCATGGAGAAAACCCGCGACATTGCCGTCATGATGAGCTTCGGCGTCGAACCGGCCCAGGTGCAGCGCATTTTCGTGATGCAGGGCTTCCTCATCAGCGTCCTCGGCACCGCGCTCGGCCTGGTCCTCGGCTACGTCGCCTCCTGGGCCGGCGGCCACTACCACTTCATCCATCTCTCCGCCCAGGTCTACTCCATCGACACCCTGCCCTTCGCCCCGCGCGTCATCCACGGCGTCGTCGTCTCCGCCGTCTCCATCGGCATTTCGCTCCTCGCCACGCTCTATCCGTCGACGTCAGCCGCCCGCGTCCTCCCCGCCGAAGCCCTCCGCTACGAGTAAACTCTCGCAGGGTCACTGATTCAGTTCGAATTAAGCCCAATAGCCCTACTTCCGAGCTTCTGCTTGTAGAGTTGCTCCCACTGGATCACTTCCGTACTTGCTGTCGAAATTGGCAGAATCTGCAGCACAGAAAAGCGAAATCCCTCCGGATAACCCGAGTCGCCTGCGATTAGCTTCCGTAGCTGGTCATTTCCTCCGTGCCCAGAATCTGGTCCGGGACGCGCATACACCCGCCACCTACCCCAGATTCCGCTCGTACCAGACGCACTGCCGACATACATGTCTCCGGAAGTCTCAGCGAGGACCAAATAGATTCCACTGACGGCGCTCAGAGGATTTTTCCAATCTCGGTGCGCTTCCTCGTTTCTAAAGAGATCCCGCAACTGGCGGTAAGTAAGGCTGAACTTAAGATAATCAACGAACGGCGGTAGGCTGCGACCGGGAGGAAGCATCTCAAGCACTTCCTTGTTATTTTTCTGGTTAAGCCACACCTGCCAATTGATCGTTCCCTTTCCCCAATCAACAATAAGACGATCCCGGAAAGTGTCAAACTGCGGGTTTCGCTCCAACTTGTAGAAGAATTTGCAGCCGTTACCCCACTCCTGACCCCGCGGAATTTCCATACCCTCATTCGCCGGAACATGGCCGAGAACTTTGTACACGCCGTAAAACCCAGCCCGCGCGCCAGAAAGGCCATAACAGGAGACGATCTGTTGCACGCGATGAAACACCGGATTCGCCTGGTAAGCTTGATAAATTTCTAACCAAGGTCGGCCCTTTGAGTCGTTTTGGCGCAGGGATTCGACCGAAAAGCGACGGTCCTTATGACGGACGAGCTTAGTTCGCAGGGTGGGGTCAAATCCCGCCAAACTCAATACATCGAGGAGCCGGATTTCCATGGCAGCATCCTAACCCTGGGCAGGGAGATGTGGAAAGGATAGGGATAGAAGTCAACGACGTTGACGATGTGCCACATTTTGTGTCACATTGGAATCTATGCTGAGCATCAATCTCCGTCAGCTCCGCAACACCCGCCAGCTCAAAGCCTGGCTCAAGGCCGGCGAAACGGTCGAGCTCCGCGAGCGCAATCGGGTCCTGGGCCGAATTGTTCCGGAGAACGGAACACGCCTATCACCTCCCGTTGAATGGCCGGATTTCGCCGCCCGCCGTAGGCGTATCTTCGGTGACCGCATGATTCCTGCCGTTGAAATGCTGATCGAAGATCGAGAGGACCGTTTTTGAGCATCTGCGTGGATTCAAGCTTTCTGGTGTCCAAATACATCTTGGATCCGCATTCAGAGGAAGCAGACCAGCGTATGGAACAGCGGCCGCTCGTCTGGGTCACACCTCTCAACCGGTCCGAGGTCGCGAATGCCGTCTATCGGTATGTTTATCGCAAAGCCTTAGCTCAAACCGCCGCCGATGCTGTCTGGGCCGATTTTGAAAGCGATTTTGCGAACCGCGTCTGGATCGAGGTTGGGTTGCCAACTCGCCTCTGGGAAGCTAGCATTGGCCTGGCCCGCCGCTATGGCCCCACTCTCGGCGTCCGCACCCTCGATTCCCTCCACGTCGCCTGCGCTCTTGAACTGAACGCCGAGCGCTTCTGGACCTTCGATGCCCGCCAGGAGCGCCTCGCCCAGGCCGTGGGCCTCAACACCGAGTCCTGATTCCGCAATCCCGCCCGCAGAAGCTCATTGCGGCGTAATGATCCCGCCCAGCGCGTGACGCCGCGGCAGCACGATGCCGCGATGATCCACCTCGGCCCGCGGCGCAGCGTGCGCCGGATCCTGGGGCGGCTCCGCCCGTTCCACCAGCGCGCCCCCGCAAGCCGGACACCAATCCCCCTTGGTTTCCTCGGCCAGCACGGCGTGACACTGGCTGCAAACTCGCTCCATAGCCAAAAGATTACCCGATCGGGGGTCTGCCCTCCCACCGGTCTGTCTTGTTCCTGCCGCATCGGATTCGGATCCGGACAGACTCCTCTCAACTACGGCGGTTCTCCAATTCCCGTGGAGTTTTGAGGGGCGTGCCAGGTGGCGTTTTCTTGGGAAAAACGCCACTCAACGTTCGAGGTTCTGCTCTACACCAATTGGAGAACCGCTATAGGCAAAAAATCCATATTCCCTCTTTCCCGCCCGAGCGCTGTCAAGCCCTCTTTCGCCGTCTTCCGTCCCAACCCACTCATCTCAAAGGACTTCCTCCGCACCGCCACCCTGCTTGGTATTTCCGCAGAATTGCTATCCTGATTTCGAAGGGGCGCAAGATCGCCCAGCCTCCGAAAGCAAATCGGGAAAATGCCCGCTGCTCGAGGCAAAGCGTCGAAAAAACTCAATTAGCTCTCTTGTTTTCAAACACTTGCGAAACTCGTCTTTTGTTTTCAAGCACTTGTGAAATGCACCCTTTGTTTTCAAACACTTGGGCGCTCGAAATTTGCGATGGTATGAAATACAGCATTTTGGCTCATCGCAGCCGAGGATTGGGGGTGTCGTCAAGGAGCATCTACGCCTTCCGCTGCGCAACGTCCAAGGGGTTCGAATTAATCTTTCGTTTTCAAACACTTGCAAAACTCTCCCTTTGTTTTCAAACACTTGCGGACCCGAGATTTGCAATTGTATGAAAACAAAGCATCTGTTTTCAGTCGCGACAGCAGGGGGGATGGGGTCTCGGTCCAAGAGAGAATGCACGCCTTCTGCTGCAAACAGTCGAAGGGAATGGAATTAACCTTTTGTTTTCAAACACTTGTTAAAGATGCCCTTTGTTTTCAAGCACTTGCGACATCGTAATTTGCAAGTATCTTCGATTCAATCACTTATCATTCTGCAAATTGAGTTGGGAGGGGGTAGGGGTGGGGTAGTCAGCCACCCAGTACACTGGAATGTATGCACCCCCCCGTACGACTGGTGGCCATCGACATGGACGGCACCCTGCTCCCGACCTCATCGACCCAGGTGAGCCGGCGCAACGCGCAAGCTCTTCAGGCGGCGCAGGAGTGTGGCGTCACGGTCGCCATCGCCACGGGCCGCCGCGCGGCCTACGCGGCGCCGCTCCTCGAAGGATTGCATCTGCGAGCGGATACCCCTTTGATCACGTCGAATGGTGCAGTGACCCGGACCCTGGGCGGCGGCCTGCTGGACCGCTGCTGCCTGGAGGCGCGCGTGGCGCGCGGGCTGTGCGGGATAATGCGGCCCTTCGGCGTGCTGGTGTTCACGTTTGATCGGCCCGGGCGCGGCGAGCTGGTGATCGAGGATTTGGAACAGGCGCATGGACGCATCGCGCTCTGGGTTGAGGCCAACCGCAACTCCATCGAGGTGGTCAAACCGCTGGAACAGGCGCTGGTGGATGGCGAAGACCCGATTCAGGGCATGGTGGCCGGCAGCGTGGCCCGCATGCGGGAGGCCGAAAAGGCCATGCAGGCGAGCCAATGGAAAGGGGATTGCGCTTCCGTGCGCACCGAGTACCCGGTGCGTGACCTGTCGATTTTGGACTTGCTCTCGCCAGGGGTTTCCAAGGGATGGGCGCTCGAACGCCTCGCCGCGCGGCTCGGCGTCGATCGCAAAGAGACCATGGCGATCGGCGACAATTGGAACGATGTAGGCATGTTGGAGTGGGCTGGACAAGCCGTGTTGATGAGCAACGCGGCCGCGGAGTTGCGCAGGGTGGCGCGGATGCGGGGCTGGAAACAGGCGCCCGCCAATGATCGGGACGGCGTTGCGGTGACGCTCGAAGCGGCGCTGGCCAAGGTTGGCGCCAGGCTTGGCGCGGCGCAAGTTTGAAGCTCAAGCTCCAGGATTGAGGCGGGATGAAGGTAGCGATCGCGATATTGACGGTAATGGCGCTGGCCGGATGGTCTCCGACCACGCGCGCCGCCGAGCGTGTGAGCTTGCGCAACGGCTTCGCGCTCCGTTGCGACCATCATGCGCTGGTGGACGGCCGCGTGCGCCTTTATTTGAGCGCCGGTGAAGATAACTACATCGAATTCGCGCCGCAACAAATCGCGACTTTTGAGAAGGTCGCCGATCCGCCGCCCCCGCCCGCGCAGCCGGTCCAGGCAAATGCGATGCGCGGAGCGAAGCTCACCACAGCAGACTTGGCCGAGATGCTCGCCCGCGCCGGTCAACAGCATAACCTCGATGTGGATCTGCTGGCCAGCGTGGTGAAGGAAGAGAGCGCCGGCAACGCGCGCGCCGTGAGCCGCGCCGGCGCCGAAGGTTTGATGCAACTGATGCCGGGAACCGCCGCGCAACTTGGCGTTCACGACGGTTTTCAGCCGGACCAGAACGTACGCGGAGGCTCCGCCTATCTGGATGCGCTGCTGACGCGGTACAACGACAATCTGGCGCTGGCGCTGGCTGCCTACAATGCGGGCCCCGACGCCGTGGCCAAGTACCACGGCATTCCGCCCTACCACGAGACCCGTGTTTACGTGGCGCGGGTGATTCATGAGTTTAACCGGCGCGTGGTGGCGCGCGAGGCGCAGACCCGGCGCCCCCTGGCCGCAGCGCAAGCTTCGGCAGCAAATCAAAAATAGCTCTCCGCGTAATTGGCTTGCTTCCAGCCGCGCGAATCGACTTCAGGGCTCGATTGACCACCAGTCGAACTGCATCATCCGCGGATAATAGAGGCCGGCGCGAATTTCTGCATCGGCGCCATGCAGGTTGCGCAGCACTGCGGCGTAAGCCTCGATCTGCGGAGCAAACAGCCGGCGCAGCTCGGGTAGCGCGGCTTCAGGGTTCAACCCGTCCTCATGCGCGGTTTTGTAGTCGATGATCCACCACGCCGCGTCGCCTTCTGCACGCGGCGCCGGGCCGGCGCGAAACATGCGATCCACTTGCACTGTGCGCAGGCTGCCGTTGACCACGCCGGCCCAGCGCGCCTCGCTCGTGGCGTCGGGGTGCGGCGAGAGAATCCAAGCGCCCATTGGATCGCGCGATGCGTTCATTGCGACTTCAACCGCCTGCGCAGCCATGCGGCGCGCCTGCGGCGGATCCACGCCCGTGGCGCGGATCTGCGCGATGAGTCGTGGCTCGAGCTGCGGCAGAGCCTCGCGCGCGGCCTCCCATGGCTGGGTCTCCAGAAGAGTCGTGAGTTCCTGAAGCAGCCTGTGCACCGCGACGCCGAGCGCGCGCGAGAGCATGCCGCCCTCGTGCCGAGGATACAGCTGGCCGGCGTCTTCTCCAATAATTCCTCCGCCCTCAGGCCCGGACGCCAAAACCCCGTCCGGCGGAATTTCGAAATCCGGAGGCAGTCGGTGCACCAGCGCCGGCTTGGCGGCAGAAGGCATAACGAGTAAATTGCCTGCGTCCGAAGCAGCAATGGCGTCAATCGTTGCGGCCTGCTTGGATGCCGGGCTGCTTGCAAAGCTGGCGCGCCACTCGTCGAAGCGCTTGCGAATTTCGCCCTCCAATGCCGGCCAAGCCGTGGCGAGCAAGCTCTCTCGCGGTTCGGCGAGAGCCAGTGAGCCGTCGGCCTCGGTTTTGTACTCCGGCCGCGCGAAAAAATGCAGCTCCTCGCGCGCGCGGGTCGCGGCCACATACAGGATGCGCCGCGACTCCTGTTTTTCGCGCTCGCGGCGCACGCGATCCACCCACTCCTTCGCCTTACCCCGATCGACGCCCTTGGCTTGCAGCGGTGCAACGAGAAACTCCGTTGGCTCATCGGAATCGTCCGGCGCCGCCAGACCGCGTTCCAGCCACGAGAGCAGCTTCTTTGCGTCGCGTCTGGCTTGCGCCTGCAGTTCGGGCACGATTACGACTTCGAATTCCAATCCCTTCGCCTTGTGGATCGTCATGAGCTGCACGCCGCAATCGCTGTCCGCGGCGGGATCGGGCAATGCGGTGAGGTCTTCGAGAGCGGCATCAAGCGCTGGACCGAGCAGGTCCTGCTCCGCGTTTGGCAAGCTGTCGAGGCAGCGCCAGAGGAGGTTGAGATTGTCACGCGCACCGGCATCCACGCAGTACGCGCCGCCCAAACGCAGCCAGGTTTGTTCGAGCCATGTTCCAAACGCGGTCGTGGGCTGGGCGAAGCGCTGCGCGCCTGCAAAGGTGATAGCGCGCAGCACCCGCTGCGCGGCCTTCTCTCCTTCTCGGCTGAGCAGATCGGCGCGCTCGGCTAATAGATCGGAGATCGGCCGGGCCATCAACTCCGTATTGTCCGCGCTCGTCAGCGTGTGCAGATCCGTAAGCGAGAGACCGCACCACGGCGCGCGCAGCACCCCCAGCCATGCCACCCGGTCATACGGATTCAGCAGCGCGCGCGCCAGCGCCAACGCATCAAGAATTTCCGGGCGGTCAGTGAGCTTCTCGAGCTCGACGGCCCGAAACGGAATCGCCGCTTCGCGCAGCACTTGCGCAAGGTTAGCCAGCGCCGCGCGTGTACGGCCAAGCACGGCGATGCGAAACTTTGTTCCTTCGGTGCACGCTCGTTCGACGCACGGCGCATGGCTGCGGATGAGATCGACAATCGCCTCTGTCTGGGCTGCAAACGCCGCCTCCCGCTGCTTCCGGATCTCTTCCTGGACCTGGTTGACTCCCTGGCTGGTTAGGTTCACTCGCTTCAACTGGGGCATGAAATCGAAATGAAGATGGAGCCGCAGAGCCGGAGCTGCGGCGATTGGCTCTGTATCCGCGCGTGCGGCCTCGGCAGGCGAAAAAACCACTCCGCTCCCGTCATCTTCCGCGAAAACCCTCTCGAAAAATTGATTCAGCTCAGCGACGAGAACGGGCGCGGTGCGGAAGTTGGCGCGCAACCCACAGGGATCCAAAAGGAACTCTTCTTCCTGAAGAATTTCCAGGCCCTTCACCTTAACCCGCGGGAAGAGTTCAGCATCGGCGTCGCGGAAAAAGTAGATGGACTGCATCGGATCGCCGACCACAAAACAGGTGCGACCCTCGCGCTGGGGCCAAGCGGCGATCAGGCGGCGCAACAGTTCGTGCTGGCGGCGGCTGGTGTCCTGAAACTCATCCACAAGAATGTGGCGGATTCGGTCGGCAATGGCGAGTGCTGCGTCGCCGGGAAATCCGTCTTCTTCTCTGAGCGTCTGCTGCGCAATCTGCGCCACTTCGATGTAGTCCACCGCCGCGGCTTCGGCGAAGACAACCTTTAGCTCCCCGGCCGCGTGGCGCAGCAGCCTGAAACACGCGCGCACAATGCGCCAGTCGTCATCTGTGTAGCGCGCCGGCGGCAGACTGCGCGTCGCGGCGAGCGTGGCTTTGAGGCCAGCAACGGCGTCAAGATTGGCGATCAGTTGGAAGAGCCTGGATTTTTCGCGTTTGCAGTCGGCAGGAAATCCATGCCGCTTGTCCGCTTGTTTGCGAAACCCTCCATCGTTGGTGAGCAGCAACTCCGCGAGGCACAGACACGCTTGGCGCGCCTCATCGAGCAACTCTGCGCCATCGAACGGTCCGGCTGGAAACTCGGCCAACTCCGCCAACTCGCGGTGCAGAGCGCCGCGGCTCTGCGCGCAGGCAAATCGCGCAAGTTCGAGCGCTTCGTCGCGCGCGTGCGGCGCCTGATCGAGCAATGCGCTCAGCCCCACAATGTGCGCTCGCACGGCGCGGGCGAAAGGCCGCTCCAGCCGCTCGCGCAACGCGTCCCAATCTTGCTTGCGCTCGAGCACAAAGCCGTGCCACCAGCGGTCGCGCTGAGAAAGCATTTCGGCGAGAAGCTCTTCCATCTCCTGCCAGTTGTTGTCTCGCCACAAGAGCAAAGCTCCGATCGCGTCTCGCAACTCTGGATCGGCGCTGTCGATGCGTTCGAGGGTCCGGCGCGCCGCGCGATGATACAACACGACAGGCTGGCCCGCGATCTCGAGTGCTCCACCAAGACCTGCGAGAAGCGGCTGCGAGAGGACGAGTTCGCGGCAAAAGGCGTCGATAGTCAAGATGCGCAATTGCACCGGCAACTCAATGAGATTCCAGCCGAGCGCTTGTGATCGTTCAAGCGCACGCCGAGCCAGGACCTCCATGGAAAACCCATCGCTGTCGCCGTGGTCCTCGTTTGGGTCCGCGGCCAGTCCCTGCGCGGCGGCCTTCTCCAGCTCCGCCACGATGCGATGACGCATCTCGGCCGCAGCGGCCTTAGTAAAAGTAATGGCGACGATCTGGCCGGGCTCCTGGACTTCGACCAACACACGGAGAAACCTGCGCGTGAGTAAGTCAGTCTTGCCCGATCCAGCAGGTGCTTCCACCAGAATCGATCGGCTGGCGTCGAGCGCACGCTTCCGTTGCGCCCGATCCGGAGGGAAAACTTCGGGAAGAGCGTTATCCATCACTCGTCTCCTCGCTCTCTAACTCCTCCGGTTGCGCTTGGCCATGTTGAATGCGGCAGAGCACGCGCAAATCGCAGTGTTCGCAGGTTTGCGGATACTGGCGCGGATTGACATCCGCGCGCCCGGCCAGAAAATCCCGCGCCATCTG
The DNA here is from genome assembly GCA_030041305.1 of Acidobacteriaceae bacterium. Classification (GTDB taxonomy): domain Bacteria; phylum Acidobacteriota; class Terriglobia; order Terriglobales; family Acidobacteriaceae; genus Telmatobacter. Next base: position 8,522 of record JASHOC010000006.1, on the reverse strand, counting down.
TTCGATGTACTCACGCCATGCGATGAGCTCTTCCGCAGCGAATTTGCGCTTTACGAGTGCGCTGCCAGCGTGCAAATCGGACAGAAGCACCGACTTTGCGTCACCGACTCTGCCGGCAAAGCAATGTTCTCCGGCGCGCACCTTGGCAAGGACCAATCCGCCCACACGCCCTTCGGATCCTACGTCGACGATTGCGGCAGCGACGTCTCGAGATTCGTTGGCGAGCTTCGCGCGTAGATCTTCGTCCAAACCGAAACCTGCATAGAGCGGCAATTGCACATCATCGGGGCGCGGCAGATCCCAGGCGCTCGGTGAGACATTGCCGCTTTTGTAGTCCATGACCAGAAGTGAGCCGTCAGCGAGTCGATCGATGCGGTCAAGACGCAAGTGCAACGTGAGGCCGGCGATTGAGGGGCTGGCGTTGACTTCGACGCCTGCAACGAAAAAAGGCACGCGCATGGCTTCGAAGCCGAGCCACTCAGTGACGAGATCGATAAGGCGGGTCTCTTCGAGTTCGAGATATCTTTGCGAGAACCTCTCGTGTACAGCCGGCGGCAAGGCATCGCGAAGGGCGTTGCTCGCGTGCTCTCCAACAAACGCTCGCAGATTCCCGATCGCGAGTAGGTCGTGGTGCCCGCGAATGCCGATGGGCGGACCGGCCCAAATTCCATGCAAAACGGCGTGGAGCAATTGCCCGCGTTGCGCAGCCGTAAGCCCGGCTTGCGCCGGTTCCCAGCTTTGCGCGCCGAGCCGCGATACAGCGAAGGCCTTGAAAGCACATTGCGATTGGGCTGTAAGCACGCTGGATCCGCCTGGAGTCTTCCCAGGGAAAGAAATGCGGCTGAAATCATGAAAAGCAGCTATGAGTGGCGCAGGCGCGGTCGGGACAAAATATTTTGAGGGCAATGGCTGCAGAGAACCGGCGACTTGTTCGATGAGCCGCGAAGGACGCATTTCAGTGTCGTCGCTTTGTCGCGCGAAGCTGAAGTGCACCTCCGGCGCGGAAGCCAACAGGCGCCGGGTGATGGAGTGGGCGAACTCCCAATCGAGCTGCGGCGAAGCGTGCGGCATCGCCGATTGATGCTGGATTTCAAAGGGGAGCAGCGGATGGGTTGCGCCAGTTGCCGGCCAGGAATCCTCGGCCGCTCCAAGAAACCATAGGCCATCAGCGATGAGACCGGCAGATTCGGCGGGCCCGGTGATTTGAATGGGCGCGTCGCGCGACTCGGGAGCGAAGAGCGTGTCGTCCAACGCCCGTTCAAGCAAAAGCAAAAACTCACGCCAGCTCATGCGGCGGCCATTAAAACCGAGTGAAGCGCATTCATCGAGAGCCCGCCGCCAGCGGCGCAACGCTTGAAACTCCGCGCTTGTCAGCGGACGCGCGCCGGGCCAGCCCGCAGTCTCAAGCAACAGTGGAACCAGTTCCGCCCAAGCGAACGGGTCAGCCGCATCCACCTCCGACATCGCACCAACAGAGCAACGCGCGGATGCTTCAAGCCTGCGTCGGGCATGGGTCATGCGCGCGGCCCAGGAAGGCGGCAATTCGGCCCCCGGCCTCTGGCGGAGAAAATCGTCGAGCCACCAGTGCGGCCGCTCCCACCCGCGGCGGCGTACCGCGCGCATGAACGCCGCTAGCTTTTGCGACTCCGCGCCGTCTGCCGTTTTTTCTATCGAGATGAGCCAATCCAGTTCATTCTCCTCGATCGGATCATTTAACCAGCGCAGCACCAGGCGCGCCGCGCGCACCAGTGCAACCTGGCTGAGCGGAACCCCGAGAGAGAGTTCGAAAAGCTGCGGGGCGCCGGCAAAACGCGAAAACGTGCGTTCGATCTCACCACGCCGTTCCCGTACATTTTGCACAACCACAAGCAGCCGCGCGTGCGGGCTGCGAGCAAGCTGATTCTTGCACCACAGAGCGGAGGCTGCGAGTTCTGTTGAGGCATCGGGTGCGGCGTAAAAACGAGGTTGCGCTGCTAGTCCGTCAAGTTGGGTCTCGCGCCACGTTCCCCAGGCGTCAAAGATCTTTCGCTGCACAGGCAGAATCCGGTCAAAGCCAGCGAGCAGCAGCGCCGGCCGTTGCTCCGCATCGGCTTCCAACATCCGAAGCAATTCAAGGGGAAGTCGCGCCGCGCTAATCAACCCATCGGAGTTGCATACTCGCGCGAACTCCGCAAGCCATCTACTGAACAACTCAGCGTCGTGGCGCCAGCCGCTCCGCGTACGTTCGTCGAGAAACTGCGGCGCGTAATCGCAAAGCAGCTGATGCGCCTCCTTGGCGAAAGCCGCGATTCGATGACGCGGTACGGCAAGCAACGTTTCTCCCGGGGCCGTCGAACCCACAATATCGGTCCAAAGCGACTCCTCCTGGAGCGCGTTGAGAGTGAGCCGGTCCTCGTGGCAGTGCGCCTGCCATGCGCCACGAACAAAGCTGCGCCAATCCTGGATGTTGGGTGCGGGCCAAGCCGCTAGTCTTTCGGCGCGGCGGGCGCGATGAAATGCCGCCGCGACGGCTCGCGCCCCCCGCTCGCTTGCCGTCACCACCAGCCCTCCGTCGCGCAGCCACTGATCAATCTCTGCCGTAGCCTTTGACCCCATTCCAGCGTTATACAGCTTTCCGCCTCGTAAATGTGAGCGGAGTGGAGCAAATATTCCGCGCTCCTGACGATAGCTCGCCGCAGACCGGCGCCGAATGATTTGTGGTTGAGAGATGTACACTGGATGATGTGATGCGTACATCTTTTCTTAGCGCTTTACTAGCTTGTGTCCTCCTATGCGTAGTCGGTTGTCATTCAAGCCAGAATGCCAGCCGAGAAGCCACTGTCAATCCAAATGTTCAGGTCTATCACCTACGCGGAAAGGTGATCTCGAGCGATTCCTCCAGTGGCGTGGTAATGATCGATGGTGAGGCCATTCCTGGTTTCATGGAAGCCATGACCATGCCCTACCAGCTTAAGAACCCAAACATCATCAGCGAACTGCATCCCGGCGACACAATTACCGCTGATGTACTGGTGTCGAAGAGCGCTCAACAAACCGTTCTGCTCGATCATATTGTGGTGGTTGCCCAAGCCAAGCCCGATTACAAGCCGGCTGAGTTTTACCACGTGCCCGCAGCCGGCGATCAAGTGCCGGACTTCACCCTACGCAACCAGGATGGGCGCGAGATTCGTCTAAATCAGTTCCGCGGCGAAAATCTTCTGATCACTTTCATTTACACGCGCTGCCCACTGCCCAATTTCTGCCCGCTGATGAGCCGGAACTTCGCTCAGATCAACCGCGATTTGAAAGCGACACCTGCGCTATACGCCAAGACTCATCTGCTGTCCGTGAGCTTCGATCCTCTGCATGACACACCGGCTCAGCTTCGCGCGTACGGCGCCAGATATATCGGCAGCAGCTCTCGGAAGGCTTTCAAGCATTGGGGTTTTGCCGTGCCTTCGACGCCGGAACTCAAGAAAATGGCTCTTTACTTCGATGTGGGCGTCACCTATGGTCCCAATGACACGATTACCCATACACTTTCCACCACACTCATCGGACCTGATGGCAAGGTGGCGCAGTTTTACCCGAGCAACCAGTGGACGCCGGCGCAAGTCGAAAGCGATATCAAGCGCCTATCGGCAAGCGCCGGCTGATGGGCATCCGAACCGATTCACATGTAACCTGATTTCTGAGTTTCTGCAATTCACCGGGTCAGGGAGAGAACGATGCATGAGGGACTGAATATCCGCACCAATGCGGAATTGGATTTTCTTGCATTGGGGGGCTTGGTCCATCGGCTCGACCCAGGAATCGTCCCCTTTCGCAAGGCTACAGAATGCAGGATTCACGTCAGCGGTGGCGAGTATAACGTGGCCGCCAATCTCTCCGACTGCTTCCGGATGAAGACGGCGATCGTTTCCGCGATGGTTGATTATCCTATCGGCGACCTGATCGCCGAGCGGGTGCGCGCCATGGGGGTGAAGCCCATCTACAAGCATTTTGAGCATAACGGCGCGACAGGGCCCAATATGGCGGCCGTGTACAGCGATCGCGGGTACGGAGTGCGGCCTCCGGTGGTTTTCTATAACCGCGCTAATGAGGCCGCGGCGCAACTCAAGCCAGGCGACTTTGACTGGAAGACAATCTTTGCTCCCGGCGTGCGCTGGGTGCATTGCGGCGGGCTATTCGCGGCGCTTTCGTCCACTTCCGCTCCATTGGCTGCCGAGATGATGAAGGAAGCCAAGGCCGCGGGCGCAGTCACGTCTTTCGATCTGAATTTCCGCGAAAAACTATGGAAGATTTCCGGCGGAATCGACCATGCCGTCGAAGCGCTGGGCACGATCATTGAAAACGTCGACGTTTTGCTCGGCAACGAAGAAGACTTGCAGAAGGGCCTCGGGATTCCCGGTCCGGAAGTGACAGCAAAATCGAAGCTCGACCCGAGCGCCTTTTTCGCCATGATTGACCGCGTGGTGAAAAAGCACCCCCAGGCTAAAGTCGTGGCCACCACGCTGCGCGAGGTTCATTCGACCAATCACCATAGTTGGAGCGCCGTGGTCTGGGTGAACGGCAAGACCTACACGGCCCCCACGGCCGAACTTGACATTTTCGATCGCGTGGGCGGCGGCGACGGTTTTGCCGCGGGCTTCATTTACGGCCTGCTCACCGGCGAATCGGCTGAAGAGGCGCTCAAACTCGGTTGGGCGCATGGAGCGCTGCTCACCACCTTTCCCGGCGACACCACCATGGCCACCGTCGAACAGGTGCGAGCCTTCGCCAAAGGCGGATCGGCGCGCATCCAGCGGTGAATAAGGTCCCTTCATAGATCGTAATTCGAGGTTTGCAGAGCGCGCTCTATAACCGGTCCGCAATTCATCCCGCCCCGTTCACCCTGGTTCCGGGCGTGCTGTAAACGGCGAACTGTACACTGTGACTGGAGGTTTTGCTAATGGCAAAGGTTACGCTTGTCTTTGCGCTTCTGCTGGTTGCCTTGGGAATAGCCGGATATTACTATACCGGAGCCATTCATCCCACCGCGCTGATCCCCATGTGGTTCGGCCTCTCCTTGGGCGTTTGCGGCTTTCTCGCCATCAGCCCCAGCGAGAGCCGGCGCAAGCTCTTCATGCATATTAACGCCGTCATTGGTGTGATCGGGTTTCTCGGCGCCCTGGTAACCGCCATTCAAGGCTACGGCAGCGCTCGCACGCAAGGGATCGAACCCGATTACATTGCTCTGTGGGATAAACTCATCATGGCCGCCATCCTCCTCGTCTACGTGAACCTCTGCGTACAATCCTTCTTCAAGGCGCGCCGCGCACGGCAGGAATAGCGCATGGGCTCGATGCGCGGCGGCGGAATGGGCATCGGCATGGGCGCCGAGCGGACTCCACACGGGCGCAGCGCACGCGCGGGCGCTGAGGAGCTTCCCCGGAAAAAGCCTACCCTAAAGAAATTGGGCCCCCAAATATGGAGCCTCGTCGCGCCCCGTAAGGGGCTAATCGTTGGTGGGCTGGCGCTGATGGCCGTAAACCGCGTCGCCGGTATGGTGCTGCCGTTTCTCTCCAAGCCGCTCCTGGATAAGGTGCTCTCGCCGGCCCATCCGCAGCCGGAGGTATTGCCGCGCATCATCGAACTTGTCCTGCTGGCGACGGCGGTGCAGGCCGTCACTTCGTACGCGCTCACGCAACTGCTCTCTATCGCGGGCCAGCGCCTGATTGCCGACTTGCGCCGCGAAGTGCAGCGTCATGTCGGCCTGCTCTCCGTTGCCTATTATGACGAAAACCGCACGGGAACGCTTGTCGCCCGCATCATGACCGATGTGGAAGGGGTGCGTAATCTGATCGGCACCGGGCTCGTTCAGTTTGTCGGCGGCCTGTTCACCGCGGCGATGGTTTTCTTCTTCTTGCTCTATCGCAGCCCGGGGGTCACACTTACTGTTTTTGCCGTTGTCGGCGCATTTGTTGTCGTTTTGCAATATGGATTCAAGGTCATCCGGCCAATTTTCCGCGAACGCGGAAAAATCAATGCCGAAGTTACGGGCCGCCTTACGGAGTCGCTGGGCGGCGTACGCGTCGTTAAGGGCTATCACGCGGAGGAGCGCGAGCACAAAGTCTTTTCCGCCGGCGTGGACCGCCTTCTGGCGAATGTCATGAAATCATTGACCATGACCAGCCTCCTTTCGTCGGCTTCGACCACGGTTCTCGGCGTGGTTGCGGCGCTGGTGATGTGGTTGGGCGGACATCTCGTCCTCCATAGCGCCTGGTCCACTGGAGACTACTTCCAGTACAACATGTTTCTCGCCTTCATGATCGCGCCGGTCTTCCAGATCGTAGCCGTGGGCACTCAGTTAACCGAAGCGTTTGCCGGCCTCGACCGCACCAACGAGCTGCTGGCCGAGCTCGAAGAAAACCAGGACCCCCGCCGCACGGTCAAGATGCCGCCGATCGAGGGCACGGTCCGTTTCGACAACGTGGAGTTTGCCTACACGCCGGGCAAGCCGGTGCTTCACGGTGTCAGCTTTTTGGCCGAGCCCGGATCCGTGACTGCGCTGGTCGGTTCGTCAGGCTCGGGCAAGTCCACCATCATCAGCTTGCTCTGCGCCTTCCACAGCCCTGCGGGCGGCAAGGTTCTGGTCGATGGCATCGACTTGTCTACAGTCGATCTGCACACCTTCCGCTCGCAGCTGGGTGTGGTGCTGCAGGATTCGTTTCTCTTTGATGGAACCATCCGCGACAACGTCATGTTTTCCCGTCCCGACGCGACCGAAGATCAATTCCTCGCCGCCTGCCGCACGGCGCGGGTGGACGAGTTCGCCGAACGTTTTCCCGAGAGTTATGACACCATCGTAGGCGAGCGCGGCGTCAAGCTTTCGGGCGGCCAGCGGCAGCGGCTCTCCATTGCGCGCGCTTTATTGGCCGAGCCGCGCATCCTCATCCTCGACGAGGCCACCAGCTCGCTCGATTCGGAATCCGAGGCGATGATTCAGGCCGGCTTAAGCCAGCTGATGCAGGGCCGCACCACCTTCGTCATCGCCCACCGGCTCTCGACCATCCGCCGCGCCGATCAGATTCTGGTGGTCGAACAAGGCCTGATCGTGGAGCGCGGCAACCACGCCGAACTTTTCGCTCTGGGCGGCCGCTATTACGATCTGTATACGCGCCAGCACGGACTGGAGGCGAATCTGTTCCTGGCACCGGGCGAGGGCGACGCAGTGCCGGCGTAATGGGTCAATCGCGAAGTTGCTCTCTCTCCGGCAGCCAGGCTCCGCTCTTGGCGCCCATGCTTTCCGGCGGCGAAATGCGGCGCTCGAAGCCTGCTGAACCACCCGTACCACGAATTGACATGAATCCCCATATCCTGAGAACCTGAAGTTGTAGTTGATAGTTAGTCAAGGAAAAAATATGCGCGGCGGCACCCTGCCCCAAGGCACTTATAAAGTACAAGCCCTTGACCGGGCTTTTGCCGTTCTGGATCTGTTGGGAGAAAGCGACACGCCCCTGGGTTTGGCGCAGGTGGCTTCGTCGTTGCAATTGCACAAAAGCACGGCGCACCGGTTTCTGATGGTGCTGGAGCGGCACCGTATGGTGGAGCGCACCCCTAGCGGCAAGTTCCGGCTGGGATTGCGTTTGTTCGACTTCGGCAACCGGGCCATTGAGCAATATGACTTGCGCGAGCGGGCCCAGCCGCACTTGCGCCGCCTGGTGGCCGAGACGGAAGAGACGGCTCACCTCTGCATTCTCGAGGCCGCGCGCATGATCTACATCGATAAGATCGAACCGGCGCGCTCGGTGCGCATGATCACCCGCATTGGCGCCAGCAACCCGGTGCATTGCACGTCGGTGGGGAAGGCGATTCTGGCTTTTCTGCCGGAAGACCGCGCCGCCGAAATCATGCGCCGCATCCGCTTCGAGCGGATGACGCATCGCACGATCGTGACGCAGGAGGCGCTCCGGGTCGAACTCGAAAAAACGCGCCGCCGGGGCTACGCCGTGGACGACGAGGAACTTGAAGAAGGCTTGCGGTGCATCGCGGTTCCGGTGCTGGACGCGCAGCGGCAGCCTGTGGCTGCGGTCAGCGTTTCCGGGCCTTCGTTCCGGGTCACGGCGCAAAAGTTGCCTTCAATCGCCAACCATCTTCTGCAATGCGTCCGCGGCATCTCGGCGGACATGGGTTACCTTCCCGGCCGGCTGAACCGCACGGCGCTCTCCGCCTAAGTCGCCCCGCCTTTCGAAGCTCCAGAGTAGCTATTATCGCCAAAATAGCTAATCCCACCCCACCCCCTCCCTCCCTGTCGCCGCATAAGTGGCGTTTTTTCAGTCGCTTGGAGGTAAAATTTTGAAAGTTGGGTAGCTCCCTTAGTACAGTAACCACTACTGGTTGTGCTTTCCGGTGGGCGCGTTTGCTCGCGATGGCCGGTAGCGGGATGGTTTTGTGACCAGGGCGTTCTCCAGCAGCCGGTAGAACAGCATTCCCCGGCGGCGCGACTTTCTACGATTGAAGCGGAACGCGAACTCATCGAGATACGCGTCCAGATGGGCGGC
>JASHOC010000005.1 GCA_030041305.1 Acidobacteriaceae bacterium | reverse complement strand
ATCCGAGACCGCAGTTCATTCTCGTCTACCAGAATGACCAACAAACTGTGGATAACATCATTCGGAATCCGCTGGTGATGATCGCGAGCGATGGAGCGCCGGGCCATCCCCGCCAGGCGGGAACCTATTGCCGCATTCTCGCGCGCTATGTTCGCGAACAGGGAACGTTGACTCTGATGGACGCTATCCGCAAGATGACCCTGATGCCGGCAGAACGCCTGGCATCGGCCACTCAACTCGGATTGCGGAAGGGGCGCATTCAGGTGGGCGCCGATGCCGATATTGTGGTCTTCGACCTCGCCACGGTTGCCGACCAATCCACTTATCCCCAGCCGACTAAGGTCAGCACCGGAATGAAATATGTTCTGGTTCAGGGCGTTCCAGTGATAGCAAATGGCGAGTTGCAGCCGAACGCCTTTCCGGGGCAACCGATTACACGGAGGGACTCTTCCGCCCTCGTTCCGTGACGAACGCGGAAGATGAGGCGGGCGTGGAATGACAATAGTTGCGGCGACAATTTCCGAAATTTGGATAATTCAGTAAATCGCCTTTCTTGTGCATGTAGTTGTCCGGGCTCTTTGCGCTCGTCGCGATCACTCAGGTTCCATGTCCACGGGGCGCCTCCGATAAGGATTTGGCGTTATTCGGCAGAAAGCGCGCCTCACAGCAATGCGAAGGCAATCACATTGTCGCCTGCGGCTACGGCGAAATACTGTTTGCCATCGATGGCGTAGGACATGGGCGAAGTATGCATGGGCTGGCCCAGATTGAAAGCCCACAGTGGCTTGCCCGTGCGCAAGTCGTCGATCTCAAACTCCTGGGCGTCGTTGCCGAAGGCGACCAGTCCGCCCGCGGTCGTCATCACGCCCGCGAGTGCGTGTCCCTGGCCGATCAACCGGTCGCGCCATGTAAAATCCAACTTGTTCAGATCGAAGGCGTTAATATAACCCGCGTTTGGCGATGGAGCGTCTGGCCTAGTCGTTCCGGTGGCATACCAGGTTTGGCCTTCTGCGAACTTTTCCGGCTTGGACGTGTACACGCTGCACGTCCCAGCAGAGCGGAAGTAGTAGGTGTTGGTAGCCGGATCGTAACTTGGCGAGTACCAGTTAGTGCCACCGCCGGCGGCGGGGCAGATAAGCACGCCCTTGTCGTCAGGAACCAGGTTGTTGGAGAGGGGGCGGCCCTTCTCGTCGATGCCGCTGGCCCAGTTCACGACCTTGAGGAATTGCTTCGAGTAAAGATACTTGCCGTTGGTGCGGTCGAGAATGTAGAGAAAACCGTTTTTGTTGGTTGTGACCACAAGCTTGCGCGGCTGTCCCTTAAAGGTTGTGTCCACCAATACCGGCGTCTGGACGGCATCGAAGTCGTAGAGGTCGTGGGGGGTGAACTGGAAATACCATCTCAGCTTGCCCGTGTCCGGGTCCAGCGCCACCAGCGAATTGGTGTAGAGATCGTCACCGGGGCGCAGGCTGCCTTCATAATCCGGACAGGGATTGCCCGTGCCCACGTAAAACAGATTCAGCTCCGGATCGTAGGATCCCGTCAGCCAGGTGGCGCCGCAGCCGTGCTTCCACATGTCCCCCGGCCAGCTTTCGGAGCCGAACTCGCCGGGTGCAGGAATGGTCCAGAAGCGCCAGACCTCATTGCCGGTCTTTGCGTCAAAGGCGGCCACAAAGCCCCGCACGCCTTCATCGCCTCCCGAGGAGCCGACCAGCACGAGGTTCTTCACAATAATGGGCGCGCTGGTGGCGCCGTAGTTCTTGTTGTCGGCAGCATAGGCGCGGTCCCAGATGAGGTTGCCCGAGCGGGCGTCGAGGCACAGCAGATGGGCGTTGTCGGTGTTCATATAGACGTGCGTACCCAGCACCGCAACCCCACGGTTGATGTGGTTGGAGGCATCATCGATGAGGCCGCTCGAAACGGCGCGCGCATAATGCCACAACTCCTTGCCGTTCCCGGCATTGAGCGCGTATGTGTCGTTGCCGCGGGTAATGAACATCACTCCGTTCACCACTACCGGCGTCACTTCCACGAGGCCGGGAGTATTCTGGAAATGGAAGATCCACTTGGCTCCCAGATGGCGCGCATTGGCAGGCGTCACCTGGCTCAGACCGCTGTAGCGCCGCCCCGTGTAGTCGCCGTTGTAAGAGACCCAGTTGTCCGTTACCGGGTTTTGCAACAAATCGCACTGCTGGACATCGACCAAACCCAGCACCAGCGTCCTGGAGCATGTAGTTTTTGCCGCTGCCGTCTTCGGCGCGCTTTGCGCCTTGAAGGCAACCGTTCCCCTACCCATGAGCAGGGCAAGCAAGCCCGCATATCCAAACACGCGCTTCGAGATTTTCGTCATCGCCCGGTCCCCTTCAGTTCGATCGGATCTGGCTATTCATCGTAGGGGTCGCGCCAGCCGCGCGCGGACGCGGCCACGGCCGGTGTACTCTTGCCGGTGACAATCAGGTAGCCCACCAGGTCATTCAGCTCTTGCGCCGTCAGCCGCGTTCCATAATCGTGCGGCATAAGGGAGTGGTCGGTGTAGGTCACCATGGCCAGGCTGTCCCGGTTCAGGAAGTGGTACCGTCCATCCTCGGTCTGCAGCGTCAACTCCAGGCTGTCTTCGGTGCGGACCACGCCGGAGATCTTCTGGCCTGCCTTGGTCACGGCCTCCACCACCTGCGCGTTGGGGCTCAGTTTCGTATCCGGTTTGACGATAGCCCCGAGGATGGCTGCCGCATTATGGCTCTGGCCGTAGGTTGTCATGTCAGAGGCCATAAAACCTCCCTGGCCGTTGACCATGTGGCAGGTAGAGCACTGCGCCTTTCCGAAGTAGAGGACTTTGCCGGCTTTGGGGTCGCCGGTCGGTTTGGCGTCCGTCGAAGCGCCACTGCTGACGCGCTGCAACTGGCGTAGATATCGCACCACTGCCTTGGCCTGTTGATCGGTCAATTCCGGAAACGTCGGCATGCCTGCTGCCGTGCCATTATGAATCACACCCATCAGGTCCGCATCTGACATGGCCACGATATTGGGCTGCGTGGCAATCGGCTGGCTCCCCCTGTCGCTGTTCTTGCCGTCAGCACCGTGGCAAACCGCGCAATCCTGCATAAAAAGTTCTGCGCCCTGATTGTCCCCGCCTCTTCGATCTTGACTACCCTGATTGCCGCCTTGTCCGAAGCCGGACATGCCCGCAAGCAGAAAAAGAGTGCAGAACACCGACAGCTTGGTGCACCGTTCGTATCTCATTGGCTCAAACTTCTCCTGTCAGCATGGAGCGAACCACTGCGCGGTGGAAATGAAAAAAGGATTACACCGCGGGTATCCATTCCAAGATCTTATGATGGACTATCATAACCCAAGGAGAATTCCGATGCATCCGCTGAGATCCGACGCTGCTAACGCGGAGGCGGCGCTATGAACATGCAGCCCGAAACGGGGGTCGCCACGGGCAGATCTTCGTCCGTGGGGCGGGATATGCCTACTCCCGACATCCCCCAGGTGTTGCTGGAGCCTCATCTCAAGGCCTACGCTTGCCCGCCATCCTGCGCGAGTATGATAAGGTGGCTCGCCAATGCGCTAAGGAGAAGGCTGACTTTCTGCGCTATCTACTTCGCCTCACAGAACTGGAGTTACTCGACCGCCGCGCCACCGAACGACGCATTCGCCAGGCAGGTTCCCGGTCATCAAGAGCCTTGACAGTTTCGACTTCCTTGCACCCCCTCGCTAAACAAAACCTGGTTCTGGAGCCGGCCCGTTGTGAATTCCTGGCGAGACAAGAAAATCTTTTGTCTTTGGGCAACAGCGGAACCGGAAAATTGCACGTCGCACTGGCCCTGGGGCTAGCTGCTTGTCAGAACGGCCACCGTGTGCGCTTCACTACCGCCGCCGCGCTGGTAAGTGAACTGATCGAAGCTCGTGATGAAAAGCATCTGCGGCGCTTCCAGAAGCAGCTTGCGGCTTACGAATTGCACATCGTCGACGAGGGCGAGTGCATTATTCAGTCGGTATTTCTTGGCAATGCTCTATCGATACCGCCCTGCATTGGAGCGGAAGGGGTTGCGGAAAAGGTGCAGATATTCAATTTGCTGACCGAGTGCTGGCTGGTTGCTGGTCACGAGAACGGAGGCGCGTTCGTAGCGTTGACTGAAGATCTCGAAGAGCAACTCGGCGCCAGTCTTCGATAGAGGCACGAAGCCGATCTCGCCAGCCACACAGCCGCTGAGCAGAGTAATCGGACCTATACCGAAACCGAACCTTGAAACAGCGCCGGGCGCGGACCCCGCCAGGTGTCCGGCAATGGCTCCTTGCCAAGTGGCTCGTTCCCAGAGCAGACCGTAAGGAACGGCGATGACAAACAGTGGCATGTCCATGACGCTGATGACTGTGAGGTATGCATCCACAACACCGCCGAGATGCGGCGCCAGATAAGTAATCGTGATCATGAGCGCGCCCAACAAAGATTGTGGCGATCCGTCCCGCCATTAAGGGCCGTCCTTGGGATGGTACCTTGCATACAAAGCGACTGTAGATATCACTCGCAATCAGGTTTGCCACAGCCCCAGATTCGCTCCGAGCGTTGAGAGTGCCGAAGAGAGCAACCCAGCAGTAACGCAGCCCAACATTCCGATGGGAATGGGGTGTACTACAAGAGTCGGCATTGCCATTTCTGGTCGAGGTAGGCCTGGAAAGATGATGCACGCGCATAATCCAGGAAAGATCCTTTGAGCGACGGATGGAGTAATCATGAATCCCGACAAAACTGACGCCGGCCATGGCTAGGGGAAGATGACCAGAAGGCTGATCACCATAAAAAGAGAGCCAAGGTTATTGGTGAGGACAACAGACCACATACCCCAAGCATCGTCTAGAGATATAACCCACGCCTTTTCCTGGCAAAGCAGGACAATAGAAGTCGAAACTCGAACGTGCTGTACAATTCTGACCGCCCTTGACGGGCATGAGCTTCCGGCACTATGTCAAGTAGGCTTTATCCACGTCGGAAGTGATCTGCCCGAAGTTTTGTGACAGCGTGGATGCGGCAAACCGGTACAAGACGCGTCGGGAGGGCCAGCGCGCGGAGCAACAGAAATTCGCCGGCATTTTACACAAATCTAGTCAATTGCCCATGGACGGTTATTCGCTTCACCTGATATTAGAACCTATCCATTTGAATTCTGCACACTTTGCGCAGAAAATGTTTCGACCTATGCATGATCGTCAATGTTCATGGGCCTTTGATGGCATTGTCGGCAGGGTTCAAACTTTTGATGTTATGCCCTTTTGGGTTCCGGCTACGCCGGGTTAGGTCACTATTTCACCTGGTGGAAAGGTCAAAAGCGGCCCCTCACCGGTCTCGACCTTACCGCGCCGGCCTCTAAGACCTGACGATTTTCGATAACTTGAACACGCGGCACATCGATCTGTCTCTCGCCGGGGTAACACCAGCACAGGACGAGGCCGTGGCAAGATCATGGCGCCGCGTAGAAGGTTTGTTGGAGGAGACTAATCCGCGCGTCCATTACTCGAGCCACACTGTCGCGCCTCTTTCGATTTCGGGAATCACCGCGCGAACCCGCCCACCCTTGTATTGGACAGGAAGCTCACGGACCGTGCCGAGGAACGGCAACAGGAAGATCCGGCTGCCCGCGCTCGTAGAAAAGGAGATTCCAACGTTCTGTTCTGGAATCTGCTTCGAGATCTTCAACGCCTGAAGGCCTTTGAAATTGGCGAAAAATATGTGGACTTTGCCGTCAACGCGAGCTATCTGCGCGGTGAGGAAAGGCGAAGCCTCGACCTGAACCGGAGCGCTAAAACCCAGCGCCTGGATGACGCCCGTGTCAAATTCATGCCGGAGCGATTGGAAACTCTGTCCTTCGGCAACGCCGCGAGCGGCAGCTTCGATGAATTCGGAGCTCAAAGCCCGCCAGTAGGCTTGGCCGGGGCAGTCAGGAAGGTAGGCGTACTTCGGACTCGCAGCGCCCATCGATTTCCGCGCCGCGTTGCGGATACCCAGGAATTGATGCAAGGGATTTGATCCGCGCGCTTTGCCCGTGTCGTCGCAATTCCCGGATTGGCCGATAACAATCAGTTTTCCTCCAGACTTGGCATAACCTTCGAACGCGGCGAGTTCCCGATCGCTTAAACAGCGCGCGTCCGGCAGAACAAGGACCGTACCCCGAAAGTTTTTCAGACTGCGCGGAGTGACGATTTCAAATTCGCGGTGAGAATGCATCAGCAGGGCCATGAGCCCCAGGTAGGAGTCCAAAAATTCTTCGCAGAAGTAGTTCCGGGTGCGCGGCGAGAAGTATACGCCGACCGGGTGGATGGCTGTTCGGGCGTTGTAAAATACCTGTTCATACTGGGCGATCCACCCAAAAATCTCCGTCCGCATGGCAATGTCGTTTGAGCCGCTCATCACATGACCCTTCACGTCCCAGCAATTCGTTCCCGCTGCAAGCTGCGAAGCGAACAGGTTCTGCATCTCCTCACCGGGGCTGATCCCTTTCTCGCCGTCCCAGGAATAACTCAGCATCCAGGTAGGCTTTTCGCCGGCAAAGGCTCGAAAGCTGTACATGCCAATCATCCAATGCAGCCAATCGAGCGGCGTTTTGCCCGCGGCGCGATGACCGCCTTCCCAGTTATACTCGTGGGCGATCACGTCGATCATATCGTAAAGCTCGTAAACATCCGAACCGACGCGCACCGCCGAGAACTCAATGCCGGGGTAGATCTCCGCGATGGTCACCGCTCGCGGGTTGACGGATTTCATATTGTCGCCGACTTCTTCCATGAACTCGGTAATCGATGCGATGCGGAAATCAACCCAGCGCCGGAAATTGGGGTCGGAGAAATCGCCCAATTCCAAGTCCTTCCTGGCGTCGAGTCCGGTCCGGGACTTGAATGCCGCCACCGTGTATTTGTCAAAACTCGCCCAGGTTGTTTCCCAGCCGGTAAAGTGCGTCATCCAGTATGGGATGTCCACGTAAATGCCGTCGATGCCGGTCGCCGCAATCTGGCGAACGTGTTCCATATAAATCTTCCGCCATTCCGGAACATAAGGGCTGACCCAGACATCTTCGTCTCCCGCGTGAATCCAGAATGCTGTGCCTCCTCCAAACAGCGCCGGCTCGCCGCTGATCTTCCTTTGCACCCAGTCCGGATGATCCTTGTAAAGGCTGTGCTGCACCTTGGCGACATTGGCGGTGATGCATTCGAACCCGGCAACATACACAAAGGCATAGTTCCCAACGGCATGAGCGTTGTCGGCCACCGCCTTGATCGCCGCCAGTTTTTCGTGGGGATCAAGAAAACTCTCGTAGCGTCCCTCGATGTCATTGTCGGTCTCGATGCCAAAGACGTGCGTTTCCGTTGCTTCCTTCACGATTTGGTCAACGCGGTCCAGACGGAGTGAATTGCCTGAAATGCGCACATAGTTCGTCCAGGACAAGGGCCGCGCCGAACGGCCGGCTTGGCCGCCAAACAAATGCCGCGGTCCGGTAAGGACCCATGTGAATCCGATCATCTGAGCCTGAAGAAATTCGCGCCGTGAAAGCATCTTCTCACTCCTCCTGTCTGTGTCCTTCATACCTATACCACCCGGCACTGTCTTGGATGAACGTTTCTTCCGGTTCCGTCCAACTGGCCCCTACCCGCTCAACAAATATTTCAGAGCCAGACCCGGGCCGCAGATCCACGTTATCCGGGTTTGCTCGTGGTGCGCTGCTAGCGCGTTTGGTAGCAGCCGATGTCGATCTTCCCCTCGCGCACTCTAGGCGCACCGTCAAGATCGTCAGCGCCCGGTTATGAAATCGGGAACCAATCAGCTCCACGGGTCTGCCTATTGGTTTGCCCAGCGCAATTATCTGGATGCGCGGGATTTCTTCAATTCCGGGCCGCTTCCGAGTCACACGCAAGATCGGGCCGGATTCTCCCTGGGTGGGCGGATCATCAAGGGCAAGACGTTCTATTTCGTCGACTATGAAGGTATAAGGTCAGCGGAACCGGACAACGTTGTAGCGAGCGTTCCTACGCAGCAGGAGCGACAGACGGGGATTTTTCCGACGCGGCCGCCTATAATTAAAATGGCAACGTTGTCTTAGACCAGATTTTTGACCCCTTTAAGATCGATCAGAATGGTAACCGGCCTGCGTATCTGGTATCTAGTTGCATAAGATAGCGAATGGTGTATAGTATTTTGCATGCAGGGCCGCAGCATTGTGCTTACGCCAGAGGAGTAGGCCCACTTGGAGTCGGTCGAGCGCCGTGCGACTAGCGCGGCGCGGGATGCGTTTCGCGCCCGGGTGATCCTGCGAGCCGCCGCCGGCGCCAGCAACGAGGAGATCGCCGGTTGGCTGGACACGCGTCCGGCCACGGCCAGCAAGTGGCGGGGACGGTTCCTGCGCGATCGACTGCAAGGGTTGCAAGATGCGCCGCGATCCGGCAAACCGGCCACCTACGACTGCAAGAGCGAGCGGCGCATTCTGGCGCAACTGGATCAGCCGCCACCGAAAGGCTTTGCGCGCTGGAACGGCACACTGCTGGCGGGAGCGCTGAAAGACATCTCCGATGATCAGATCTGGCGCGTGCTGCGCAAGCATGGCATTTCGCTCGAACGCCGCCGCAGCTGGTGTATCTCGACCGATCCCTGTTTTGCCCAGAAGGCCGCCGACGTGGTGGGTCTGTATTTGAACCCGCCGGAAAACGCGATGGTGCTCAGCGTCGATGAGAAGCCTCATATTCAGGCTCTGGAACGGGCTCAAGGCTGGCTCAAGCTGCCCAATGGCAAGGCGCTCACCGGCTTTCAGCACGAGTACAAACGCCACGGGACAACCACCTTGTTTGCCGCCTTGGAAGTGGCCGCCGGCCTGGTGAAGGGTGATCATTACAAACGCCGCCGGCGGGCGGAATTCCTGGATTTCATGAACGGCGTCGTCGCCCAGCATCCCGAGCGCGAGATTCACGTCATCCTCGATAATCTCAACACCCACAAGCCGAAATGCGACCGCTGGCTGGCGCGGCACAGAAACGTCCATTACCATTTCACGCCCACACACGCCTCCTGGATGAACCAGGTGGAGATCTGGTTCTCTATCCTCGAACACCAGTCGCTGGCCGGCGCCAGCTTCACCAGCCCCGCTCAGCTACGCAAGCACATGGACGATTTCATTGCCGCCTACAATCAAACCGCTCATCCATTCGAATGGAAAAAGCAGACCGTGTTTCAGAAACATCCCAAAACAATGTACGCTAACTTA
>JASHOC010000062.1 GCA_030041305.1 Acidobacteriaceae bacterium | reverse complement strand
TGAAATACTGGGGGGAATTGGTGGCGGCTGCAGGCCGCCGCTATGACGGCAATCCCATCCTCGACAGCGTGGACATCTCCTCGGTGGGCTACTGGGGCGAAGGCTGGAGCAACTATATGCCCGCTTTTCAATATCAAAGGCCCCTGATCGACATTTGGCTTGAAGCATTTCCGCACACAACCCTGCTGATGAACTTTGACGAGCCGGAGGCGCTTGCCTATGGGACCCAGCACGGCGCCGGCTGGCGCCTCGATTGCCTTGGTGACATGAAACCTCGCGATCCCGAGATGCTGGACCAATATCCGGAGGAGGTGGCCCGCACCGGCATCGGTGATGTATGGAAGCACCGCCCCGTTTCGCTCGAGGTTTGTGGCACCGCCTCGAGCTGGTTACGCAGTGGCTATGACGTTAACTACATTTTTGACCAGGCGCTGCGCTGGCACGTCACGTCGGTGAACTTAAAATCCTCCCCGATTCCGCAGGAATGGAAGCAGCAGTTTGAACGGTTCGAAAACCGGATGGGTTACCGCCTGATCCTGCGCCGGTTGGAGTACTCGCGCCAGGCCGTTCCCGGCGCGATGATGCCTGTCCACATGTGGTGGTACAACGCCGGTGTCGCCCCGGTGTACCGCACGTACTGGCTGGCCATGCAATTGTGGTCTCCGGGCGCCAAGACGGTGATGTACGTCCCCGCCGACGTCAGCAGCTGGCTGCCCGGCGATTCCGTAGTGGACGAACCTGTCTACATACCGCGCGACTTACCCGCCGGTTCCTACCGCGTCCGCATTGCGCTCGTGGATCCGGACACCGGCGCGCCGGCGATACGCCTCGCCATAGCCTGCCGCCAGGACGATGGTTGGTACGACCTGGGTGCTCTCGATGTGCAGCAGCCATGATGGGGGAGTAAAAGATGGCCCATCTTGTCATCCACTCCCGCCAGGGCAAGGGAGCGGGATAAGAGATTTTTCTCGCATTGCAGCCGGCCTGCTCCAGCGCCGCCAGCGCCTGCTCGACGGAATTTGCCTGCGACAACTGCCTCGCGCTCACCTTTATAGCTGCCTTTAGCTGCGCGGTGGTCGGCTCCTCGGCCCGCACCGCAATCGGCTCGCCCGCCGCCTGCCGCATTGGAACCCCACGGGAACGAGCAGCCCCGTCTCTTCCGCCCGTGCGTTGACCGCCGATTGCAGCTCCGGCGCGAAAAAACGAATGGCCGCGCCTCCCTCCGCCTTCGCCCGATACATGGCGATATCCGCCTGCTGCAGAATCTCGGTCGTGCTTTCGTTGCCTTGACCGAACATGGTGATGCCCATGCTCGCCGTGCTCACGCACACCCGGCCCGCGAGCGCGTACGGCTTCCTCAGATTCCTGAGAATCTTTTCCGCCACTGTTTTCGCCTGTGCGGCCGCCTCCTTCGCATTGCTACTCAACTCTTCCAGAATCACGACAAACTCGTCGCCGCCCGCCCGCGCCGCGGTGTCCGCAGCACGAATGCAGCTGACCAGGCGCCGCGCCACTTCCTTCAGCAGCAGATCGCCGACGTGGTGCCCGAGCGTATCGTTCAACATCTTGAAATTGTCCAGATCGAGGAACAAGAGCGCCTGGCGCCGCCCGCTGCGTCGGCTCCCGACCACCGTCCGCCGCAGCCGCTCCAACAGCAGCCGGCGGTTCGCTAGGTCGGTCAGCGGATCGTAAAAGGCCAAGCGCCGAATCTCATCCTCCGCCACCTTGGCGTCGGAAATATCCCGCGTGATCGAAAGAATGCAGGGTGTCCGTTCCAGCTCAATCAGCGACGCCGACATGAGCCCCCAGATCGTCTCACCGTTCTTCTTGCGGAACCGGGCTTCGAAATTGCGGCATGCGCCCTGCTCCATCACCATCTCCACCATCCTGCGCCGGTCCTCCGGATCCGCCCAAATGTTCAGTTCCATCGCAGTGCGCCCAATCACTTCCTCCCGTTTCAGCCCCGTGAGATCCAGGAAGGCTTGATTGGTCTCCACAAAAGTCCCGTCGCTCAACCGGGTCAGGTTCATGCCGTCCAGCGACATCTGGAACGCTGTCCGGTAGCGTTCTTCGCTCACTCGCAGGGCTTCCTGCGTCGCCGCCAGCCGCTCCTCCGCCTGCTTCCGATCGTTAATGTCCTGTGCTAGCGCCAGAAAGCAAAGCGGCTTCCCCTCCTCGTCATACTGGATCGAAATCGTCAGCATGACCCACGTCAGCGCGCCGTCCTTGCGCAGATAGCGCTTTTCGAAGCTGACTGTTTGCATCTCGCCGTTCAGCAGCCTGACCGCCGCGGCGTCGCCTCGTTCCCGATCCTCCGGCGGCGTGATGGACTGAAAACTGGAACCGACCAGCTCCTGGGGCGTGTATCCCACGATGCGTGCAAAGCACTCGTTGCACTCCAAAATCCGCCCATCGAGCGAGGTGTGCAAGATCCCCACGGCCGCCTGCTCGAACGAAGCCCGATAGAGAGCTTCGCTCGCCCGCAGGCGGCTCTCAACCTCCAACAGCGCGATTCTGTTGCCGGTGAGAAGCGTTGCGCCCGGTTCCCCTGGCGGCGAAACGGACGGGCTCTGGTCAAACGCCGCACACAGTTTCTCCTCCGCAATGTTCCCCACCGTGGCCATCTTCCCCATTCGCGTGGACCCTCTGTTCCCGGCAAAGAACAGACGTCCCCCTGGTTCTGTTATCGACCATAGGACCAAAAGGACGAGTCCCTGGATGTCGGTATCTGCCCCAAAAGAGGTAAACTCCTGCTGCTTTAGCTACCGGGATCCATTTTTCTGCGCCCCGAAACCGATGGCGTCGGAATCGATTCTCACGCTGGCGATAGGGACAAAGAGTCTGCCGGACGTCCTCAAACCGCATGGTCATGCACGAGAGGGACCGGGATTTGGCGCGCGGCAGCAAGCGCCACTGCCCCCGGCAGCGGTCAACATACCTCCGGCTCACGGGCGTCCACCTTGCCGCGCGAGCCTTTGGATGAGGTAATCAGTATTGCAGCGAAACTGCGGAGGATCCGGTTCCGGTCTTGCCCCACAGCGCGGTCTCCGCCTCAGGCGAGCTCTTGCCCCAGAGAGCAGTTTTGCCCCACAGCGCAGTAAAACCATTGGGATCGCTGTTGCCCCAGATGGGCGTCGCGCCCCACAGCGCCGCCGAGTTATCTCCCGTAAGGAACGCCCTGCCGCCATAGACGCTCGACGCCGACCACGGTCCCGACTGCGTCCAGAGCGCGCTCGGATCGATCACCGCTGTGACGTCGCCCGTCGATGCATTGTAGGTTGCGATGGGTGACATCGCCGTCCCCGGAGGTACGGAGCCGTTCTTCACCAGCGCGGCGCCGACCGTCTTTGCGATGTCCAGGTAGCCTGCGCCCACGGTGAACACGTCATAGTTCGCCACATACGTGATCCCGTCATCGCTCACGCTGCTCGACGGCGGAAAATAGCTGCGATCGCTGTTCACCATCAGCAGAGCCTTCGCCTGGTCGGGCGTCAGTCCGGGCGCGGCTTGCAGCAGATCCGCCACCGCGCCGCTGACCACTCCGGCCGCCATGCTGGTGCCGCTCATCGGGAAATAGCTCTGCGACGGGGTCTCTTCGCCGCCCTGCTGGTAGAACGAATACCACGTATAGAAATTCGGGTTGTCCGCCGCCAACGGATCGCCGTTGAACTCGAGGCTTGTCACCACATTGCCCGGCGCCACCAGATCCGGCTTCACCACCTGATCGACGAACGTCGGCCCCTTCGAGCTGTAGCTGGCAATGATGTCGTCGCTGATCTGCGGCGTGTATTGTGTGTTCATGGCGCCCACCGTCACGACATACGGATCGTTGCCGGGCGAATCGATCGTACCGTAGCCCTCCGGATTCAGGGCAAGGTTGCGACCGTCGTTGCCTGCGGCCACTACCACCACGATGCCGGCCTTCCACGCCTTCTCTACGGCCTGGCACAGCGGGTCGAGCTGGTAGCTTTCATAAATGGCGCGGCCCAGCGAGAGGTTGATCACGCGAATATTCCAGGTTTTCTGCAGCGAGATCGACTCGCCGATGGCGTTGATCACCGCGGAATCCGTGCCCGCCCCGTTCTCATCCAGCACGCGCAGGTTCACGATGTTGGCGTTCGGCGCGGCGCCGCGGAAAGTGCGGAAATACTGGGGTCCGGTGGAGTCCGCGCCGTTGCCCGCTACCAGGCCGGCAACCAGTGTGCCATGTCCATAATGGTCCAGCGCATCGCTCTGGCCGGGAACAAAATTCTGGCTGTAGACGATGCGTCCGTTGGAATACGGCGGAACCTCATTGACCGAGTCCAGCAACTGCGCCACCAGCTCCGTACTCAGCGAGAGCGATGATCCGTTGAAACCTAGATCGGACACGGGCGTGATGCCGCTGTCGATGACGGCCACTCCCACTTTTGATCCGAGATAGCCCATCTGCCATACAGCCGGGGCGTTGATGGGCTCGGTCGTGTAGGCGGCCGAAGGAATGTCCGTCGACTGCTGGTGCGCGGCCAGCACGCGGTCCGGCGAGATGTACTTCACGTTGGGGTCGGAGGCCAGGCTGGTGAGGCTGCTGTACGGAACGTCCATCAGCAGCGCATCGATGGGGCCCAGCACCAGTTTCACCACGCCACCCAAGAGGCCAAGCAACCCTGTGTCGCCGGTCGACGGCGGGTTGTAGAACTGGACGATGACCTGAACGTTTCCCGATGTAGAACCCGACAGCAGATCGGGTGAAAACTTGGAGTTCAACTGGGCATTGGCAGTCGTCGCTGCCGTGATGGCGATAAGCAGAACTGGGAGTAACCACCCGTGAAACCGTGAGCGCAGCATAAGAGGCCCCTTGGCCAGGCGCCTATAGGTTCCTGGCGAAGTATTTGTCTTTGATAGCTTTCTGGGAATCGGCGCTTACACACGGGGGATGTGTAACGATCTAAGTTTAGGGGCGCGGGGCGCCGCCGGCAATCGCACAGAAGTGGAATTGTCTTTGTAGTAACCTGTGCGCAACGCCATAGTAACTGTAAAGAAAAGCGCCGAGTTATCCGCTGAGTGAATCCGCCGCTATACTGCCGTAACTTCCTCCCTGGGCTGGCCGCGATAACGCAGCAGCACCTCTGCCGGCACCGGTAGCGTCCGGAGCAACCTCCGTGTCGCCGGATGTTGCGCGGAGCTCAGATCCTCGACGTCCAGTCTCTCCACAATCGTCCCGGCGTCCAGCACGGCGATGCGATGGCACAGCCCCAGCACGGAAACCAGATCGTGCGAGACATACAGCAGCGACGCGCCATGCCTGCGATTGAGCCTCCGCAGTAACTCTACAATCTGCGTCTGTGTCACCGGGTCCAGCGCGCTGGTGGGCTCGTCGGCCACCAGCAGCGCCGGCTCATGCAGCAAGGCGAGCGCAATCAGCACACGCTGCGCCTGCCCCACGCTGATTTCGGCCGGTCGCCTGCCCAGGAAACCGCGGTTCGCCGACAACTGCACCTCATCCAGAAGCGTGTGCATCCGCTCCTTCAGTGCATCGCCGGCGGTACGCTGGTGCGCCCGCCACGCTTCACTAAAGTGCCGTTCGAGGCTGAGCGCCGGATTCAGCGCACTCATCGGGCTCTGCGGGATGAATGCGACCGCACGCCCACGCAGCGCGCGCAGTTTCCTCTCCGTCATGTGCAGCAGGTTCTCGCCGAGCAGCAGCACCTCGCCCGTGACGCGCCCGCCGCGCCACGGCAGCAGACCCAGCAGAGACAGCACCAGGGTGCTTTTGCCGGAGCCGCTCGAGCCGACCAGCCCCAGCACCTCGCCGCGCTCCAGCTCCAGGGAAACGTCGTGCAGCACGGTGTGGCCTGCGTAGCTGGCGTCGATGTCCACGCGCAACAGCACGTCGCCGTTCATCGCGTCCTCCGCAAACGAAGATCCTCGACGTTCCACCACAACTCCGGTTCGATGACCGCGGGCTGCGCGCCCGCCAGTCGCGGAGAGATTGCCGCCAGCACGTTGGGGTACACGAGATAGATAAACGGCTCCTCGTCTGTCACAATTTGTTGCACGCGGTCCACAGCTTGCTTGCGCACCGCATCCTTTTGGCTCGTCGCTTGCAGATTCATTTCTTTGTCGATTTCCGCTTCCCACGCAGTCGCTGGCGTCTTCTCCGCTGGATTCCACTGATGGTTGGGTGACGAACTCAGCCAGATGTTCATCATTTCGTTGGGATCGACGTCGACATTTTCGAGGCCCAGCAGGCACGCCTCGTAATCCTGGGTGTGCATGAGCCGCTCGATCAGCGCCGGAAAATCGAGCGTCACCACGTTCACCTGCATTCCCACCGCGGCCAGGTCCTGCTGAATCAGAGTGGCCATTTTGAGGCGAGCGTCGTTGCCGGCGTTGGTGAGAATGGAGAATTTCACCGGATGGCCGGCGGCATCCAACAGGTGCGTGCCCTCCATGCGGAAACCTGCGCGCCGCAATCCGTCCTGGGCTGCGGCCAGGTCGCTATGCGGGGCCGCCAGCCTGCGGTTGTACCAGTCGGCATTGGCCGGCGAGATGAAGCTGTAGGCCGGCGTGGCATGCCCCAGGTACACCAGGCGCACAAGGTCGTCGCGCTGAATTGCCTGCGACACGGCGACGCGAAAGGACTGGTTGCGGAACCACGCTTCCTCCCATGCGGGCAGCGGCGACGCCGGCGCCTGGTTGAACCAAATCTGCTCCGTGTTGAGCGATGGCCCGAGATCCCGCACCGATCCGGGAGCTTTTTGCCGCAGCATTTCGTAATACTCCGACGACAACTGGTCGATCAGGTCGGATTCGCCGCGGGAGAAGAGCCGAATCCGCTCTTCCGGATTTTCGACGATGTCGAGCAGCACCCCGCTCGCGCGAGGCAACGCCGCGCCACTCCCATCCCGCTCTCCGTAGTACGGATTCCTCCGCAGCCGCACGAACTGCGACCGCTGATACTCCGCCACATAAAACGGCCCGGAAGTGACGTGTCCTTCGCTCGGCCGATTCGCCGGTTCGATGGCGATCTCGTCGAATACCTTGCCGATGCCGGCCACGCGCTGCGGCAGGCGCACGACGACCGTCTGCGAATTCGGCGCATCCACGTGCACGCTCGCTGGCGCCACAAATTCTTCGGCCACCGGCGCGCCAGCCGCCGGCAGCAGTACTCGCTGGATCGACCAGGCTGCGTCGCGAGCGGTCAACGCGGCGCCATCGGAAAATCTGAGCCCACCGCGCAGCTTGAAAGTGATCGTCCTGCCGTCGGGTGAAAGATTCCAGCTCTCGGCCAGCCGCGGTTCTAACTTCTGCGTCAGGCGGTTGAAGCGCAGCAGCACGCCGGCCGTCAGGTATCGCACTGTTTCCGAGTCGATATCGTCCACTTTTGCCGGATCGAAGGTCTTCGGATCGTACCCGATGGTCCACGCCAGCTCGCCCGGTAATCGCGCCGGAACCTGCGCGATGCAGTATTTCGCGACCGTCGCTGCAAGCATCGCGAGGAGGAATCCAGGCGCCAGGCGACCCATGCGCATGCTCACGCCTCCACCAGGATCGCTTCGAGCAGAAGCAGAACAAGGATCAGCAGTACGACCGGGAAATACACCCATTGCGTCCGGAACAGCAGCGCCGAATTATCAAGCTCCAGCAGCATGCCACCCCACGATGGCAAGGGCTCGCCAATACCGAGGCCCAGCGCGCCCAGGTTGGCCTCCGCAATCACGAATGCTGGCACGCACACCAGAAATTGCGGCAACAGAAGCGGCAGCAGGTTCGGCAGCACCTGGCGTATCAACTGCTTGCCGCGCATACCCGAGGCGCGCGCTTGCATCATCCAGTCCGCACGTTTCAGCCCCAATGCGCCGCGATACACAGCACGCGCGCACGCCGGCCATCCCAGGGCCGCCAGCACCAGAAACGTAATGACCGCCGAATGCGCCGGTGAGGCCCGCAACGGCAGCGCCGAGCGGACCATCATCAGCAGGAACAGCCATGGCAGGGCGAGAAACACATCGCACACCAGCATCATCAGCCACGCCACACCGGGCACCGCAAACGCTGCCCATGCGCCAATGCCCGCCGCGGCTGCCGTGGTGAGCGCCGAAGCGGCCAGGGCGCCGGCCAGGCTCAACAGCAGGGCGGCGGAAACGCGCACCAGGCGGTCGCGCCCCAGCGCATCGGCGCCCGCCGGGTGCGTCAGGGACGCACCGGCCAACGGGTGCTCGCGGTCCTGACGCGCATAGCTAGCGCCCGGCCGCGAGACGATTGCGGACGCGCCCAGCGCCAGCGCGACGAGTAACCAGACGGGAAGCAGACGAATCCTCATGCCCGTTCCCACGCGCCCGTTTGCCCGCTCAGGATGCCCGACGCCGTCACCGCCAGCGCCATCAGCAGCGTCACTGCCAGCAGCACCGGCAAATCACGATTCATGGCGGCATTCCATGCCAGCTGGCCCAATCCCGGAACATCGAGGAGCACCTCCACGGGAACGAGCGCGCTCAACGCGATCACCATGGACAATCCGGCCAGCGCACCCAACTGCGATGCAATCGACGGGGCCAAGTGCACCGCCAGAAGGCGCCGCATGGGGATGCCCTGCGCGCGCGCATGCAGCAGATGGGGCTCCAGCCAGGCCTGCCGCAGTATGCGATAGAGAAACTTGAAATCGCGCGCAGCGATTAGCATAGCCATCACCATCACCGGTCCGCCGCTGCCCGCCAGCAGGCATAGAGTAGCCATCGCCGCCGTGGGAATCGCCAACAGGAGCGTGGACGGAGCCTGCCACACCACCCCTGATTTCCGTCGTGTGCTAGAGACGAGCGCCGCGCTCAACGCCAGCGCCCACCCCAGCAGTAACGATCGAAGGAGCAGAGCGCCCGTCACTACCAGCCGCGGCCGAATCAGTTGCCCCACCGGCACGCCGAATTGCCGCGACACGCCTGCGTTGCCGCGCAGCCAGCCGCCCATTTCGCGCGCCAGCATCTGCGTCAGGGAGCGGCTCTGCGCATCCTCCTGCGCCAACTCCGCGCGCACGGTGTTTCCGTAGCGCGCATCCATCTCTCGCGCATCGCTCAGATAGCCGGGCGCAAGCCGCACCAGCAGCGTTGCGCCGATCATCACCAGCAGCATCAGTGCGAAGGCTCGCGCGACGGAACGGAACAGACCGATCAGCATGTTCACCCTGCCCGGGCGCCTGCGAAAACGGACCCTGGATCCGCCTCGGACGCGGCGCGCTCCCCTGGCCCGGTCTCTTCCGCCCGCATCGCGCTGTCCAGCGCTTTGGCGAAGTCCGGCATCATTTGCTCAACCATTTGCCGATGTTCTTTTGAAAACGCCGCCGGCTCGCGCGCATAGAGCGCGAGGGCGCCAAATACCGCGCCATTCGCGCTGAAAAGCGGTACCGCCAAGGCCGAGCTCTCCGGTGTAAACAATCCCGCATCGGCGATGAAGTTCGGTTCGACCGTGGGATTGCCGTTCACGATGCATCGCGCGTTTTCCGCGACCCAGCCCGACAAACCCTCTCCCAGCGGAATCGGCTGCGACGAAAACGCGCATTCGCACGCGCCGTTCATGTATTGCGCCCGGATGGCCGCGCCCGTCCGCGTGTACACAGCGATGCAGTCGAACGGGATCTGCGTTTGCAGTGAGTGCGTTAGCACGGCGCCCGTCTCGCGCACGCCGTGCGCGCATTTCAGTCTGCGCCGCAGTTCGTCGAGCGCCAAGGCTTCCTCAGCCGCGCTTCCATCTCCGCCCGCCCTCTGCGGCCGTTTCTCCGGCTCATACCCGTTGCCGGGAGCCTCCCCACGGCTGATGAACAAGTCCGTGTTCAATGGCTGCATGTCTTCGGTCTTCTCGCGCGCCATCTGCTCCAGCCGCGGGTAATGTTCCGCCAGCAGCCGCACCACATCGGGGTCAAACTGCACGCCGGCTTTCTGTTGCATAAACGCCATCGCCTCGTCCAACGGCATCGCGCGCCGGTAGGGCCTCTCCGAGGCCAGCGCGTCCAGGCAGTCCACCGCAGTCAGAATGCGCGCCCCAATGGGGATCTCCGTGGCTCTCAGCCCGTCCGGATATCCGCTGCCATCCCACGCCTCATGGTGTGCGCGCACAATGGGCACGACAGGATACGGAAAACGCACGCGCTCCAGAATGTCCGCACCCACCACGGGGTGGATCTTCATCTTTTCGAACTCTTCGGGAGTCAGTTTCCCCGGCTTGTTGATGATGTGTTCGGGCACGGCCAGCTTGCCGATATCGTGCAGATAGGAAGCGGTCACCAGCGCCTTCATCGTCGACTCGTCCAGCCCCATGATCCGGCCAAGCTCCGCCACGTATACCCGCACGCGCATCAGGTGCCGGTGCGTGTTTTTGTCCTTCGCCTCGATGGCCATCGCCAGCCCTTCGATGGT
>JASHOC010000061.1 GCA_030041305.1 Acidobacteriaceae bacterium | reverse complement strand
CCTGCCGATGCCCCGCGCCTCTCACCCATCCGTTCTCTGGCCTACTTCCGACCCGTCATAGACGAACTCGGCGAGCACCCAGCGCCGGAAGGCTATATCGACTACCTCCGCCTCAAGCTCCGCCAAGCGATCACCACGCCGTCGGCAGAAGTCCAAAAAAATACGTCTTCCGATGAGCGTTAACATGGAAATCTCTGTCTGCCACACGATCGGAGTACATCGGGAGCCGGAATCGGCCCAAAGTTTCTGCTGAGAAAGCTCATTAACGGCCGCCACCGGTATGAAAGGGCCTCGTGCAGCCTATGGAATTAGGAAATTCGGCTCACCGGAGCCAAGGCGATATCGCCCCGGCCGTGAACGCTCTAAAGTCCATAATCGCTCGCACATCGCCATGACTTACATTTCATGGCGCGACGATATCCCATCCTGAAGACTGCAATAACCTCGAAGAATCATTGCGCAAAACTATCATGAAATAAATAACTTACCAGCTTTGGACGCGGGTGCGGGCTGCTTTGCTCCGCCTTCCTCGGACACCAGATGAACCCGGGCGTTCTCGCCGGAAAACTGCTCATTCTGCAAGGCATATTCGGCATTCCATACTTCCGTTTTTTTACGCTTTGGAAGACGGAATTCGCCGCCTTCTGTCCGGCATCGATTTCCCGCCGCCACGGGACCTGCCCCCGGAACGCAACTTAGAGCCGCCCCATCTGGACCGTCCGAAAAACCCCGGGAAAGTCCTGGGTAAAAAACTTGTTGACAGAATCGGACAACGTGTTAATATCGTGCTCAAAATCCGGCTAATCGCGGCTTTCCCTGAAAACTGCGAGGTTGAAGAGGGTTTCCTCAGGGTTTTGTTATCAAGCAGATCTCTTTTCATGTTTGATCACTTGGAGTCTCCAACCGTAACGTGTGAATCGATAACGGAACAAATGGAACCTAGAACCGCGTTACCCAGGGCGGCCTAACGAGAGCACACAGTTCCTAATCGGTACCGGGCCCTTGTAGCTCCACATTAAAAGGATCCGTCGCCACAGGCGTTGAGTGAGTGGACCGATTTTTTCCCGCTGATCTGAAGTTGTTGTTCTTTGCACGCGAATATTTTATGCGCTCAATCATTTGTCGCAGGGCCTCACATGACGTCGGCGTATTCCGGCGTGTGAGCCGTGTTCGCGGTGCGCCGAATACATGGGATTTGGTTACAGTGATCGCCTGAGGATACAGGGCCAACATTCCACGTATCCAAAGAATTTCGCGTATCTAAACAATCTGAATTTGAGGGGGGTAACGGTCGAATGAATCTTCCCATGAGGCGTGTCCTATCACTCGTCGCAAGTGTGTTCCTCCTTTCGACAGCAGTTGTGACCTGGACCCAATCAATGACGGGTTCAATTTCAGGAGTTGTCACGGATTCGAGCGGCGCTGTGGTCCCCGGGGTTACCGTGGCCGCCACTGCTGAATCGACAAGCGTAAAGCGCACGACCGTCACGGACGCGAAAGGATTCTACTCCTTTCCCACTCTGGCCGTGGATAAGTACGACGTCACCTCCAGTCATTCCGGGTTCCGGGACTTCGTGGAACGTGGCGTACCAATCGACGCCAACTCGGCAGTCCGCGTGGATATCAAGCTGGAGGTGGGCGCAGTAACGAGCACCGTTGAAGTGCAGAGCGCCGCACTCCAGGTGGAAACCGAGAGCACGCAGATGGGCGAGGTCATCGGAGAGACCCAGGTTGAGTCCATGCCGCTCAATGGACGCTCCTTCATTGACTTGCTGGCCCTTCAGCCGGGCGTCTCGCCCTACCAGACGGGCAAAGGGGGCGTTTCCATGACTGGGGGCGCCGGTTTGTCTGAAACTGGAGTATCCGGCGATCTTACCGACGGAACGCAGTCCGTCAACGGCGGCCGCACGGGCGCCAACGGGTTCATGGTCAATGGCGGCGACGCGCAGGAAGGCGTTCACAACGGCGCCGCCCTGATTCCAAACCTGGACTCGATTGCCGAATTCCGTATCATTACCAACAACTACGACGCCCAATATGGCAACTACAGCGGCGGCCAAGTCAATGTCGTCACCAAATCCGGATCCAACCAGTTTCACGGCGATCTTTTTGATTTCCTGCGCAACACCGACCTGGACGCGGCGAATTACGAAGATGCAGGACAACGCGGCGTTTACATTCAGAACCAGTTTGGTGGAACCTTCGGTGGCCCAATCATGAGAGACAGGGTCTTTTTCTTTGGCGATTACCAGGGAACCAGACAGATCATTGGGCAATCGCAAAGTTTTAACGTGCCTTCAGTCGCTGATCGTAGCGGAGATTTGAGCGACCAGGCGGCGAACCTCACAGGAACTGTGGTCGGTCCGTACTGGGCGGGCCTTCTGTCCCAGAAGCTCGGCTACCCCGTAACCAGTGGCGAAGCGTATTACTCGCCCGGATGCACGTCAGCCACGTGCGTCTTCCCCGGCGCGCAGATCCCGGCAAGCGTGATTGATCCGGTCGCGACGAACACCTTAAAGTACATCCCCATGCCCACTGGAACACTGAATGGTCTTCCTGGTTTCGCTACCGCTGCCTATCCCGCGACCTTAACCGATAACAAATTCGGACTCCGTGGGGATGCAAACACCCGCTTCGGTGAGGCGTTTGTCTACTTCTATAAGGATGAATTCAATAATGTCAACCCCTATACCGCTGTGCCCGTCCCTGGTTTTGCCGCGGGGAATATAGGCGATACGATGATGGGGAATATAGGCCTTACCAAAACCTTCAGCAAGACTATCGTCAACGATGTTCGTATCGTATTCACGCGAGTCACGGGCACTGATGGAACGATCATAGGCGGCTTGGGAGTTTCCCTCGCCTCTCTGGGATTTGTCACCCCCTGGACCAGCACCCCGGTGGGTGGCATCAGCAATGTGTTTCCTGCAGACGCCGCAGTTCCAATGTTTAATTTCAATGCCTTCAGTTTTGGCTCCTCCTCAAGCATTCAGAACGGGATCAACAACACGTTCCAGTTTCTTGACAATTGGACCAAGGTCGTTGGAACCCACACCTTCCAGGCAGGCGGAGAGTTCCATTACGACCAGATCGACCAGCGTCACCCCTCC
>JASHOC010000004.1 GCA_030041305.1 Acidobacteriaceae bacterium | reverse complement strand
GGGAAACACTGGCAATGCCGCGCAAGAGTCAGCCGATAGACTCGACCGATAGCCTACACTACCTTCGGATTTCAAGCCACAATGAGTTTCGATCCGCCTTTTTTCCCAAGTGGCTTGTCGCTGCGCGTTCGTCGCCCGGAGCGCATGGTGGAGGATGGCCATTGTGAGAGTCGACCGATGAGAAACACCTCGCTGTTCTTAATGGGTAGATCTTGTTTGCCTGGTAACTCAGGTCACGCAGCCTTCAGGCCCTGGTTAGGATCGATGACGAATTTTTTCGCCGCGCCCGAGTCGAAATCCTTGTAGCCCTGCGGCGCGTCTTCCAGCTTGATCACAGTCGCATTGACGATCTTCGCAATGGGCAAGCGGTCGTACAGGATCGCCTGCATTAAACCGCGATTGTACTTGAGCACCGGCGTCTGGCCGGTCTGGAAACGATGCGACTTTGCCCAGCCCAGTCCCAGTCGAATGCTCAATGATCCTCTCTGGGCAGCCTGATCCTTGGATCCGGGATCTTCTGTGACATAGAGCCCGGGAATGCCGATTCCGGCGCCTGCGCGCGTGATCGACATCAAGGAATTCAGCACCGTCGCAGGAGCTTCAACGGTGTGCTGGCCTCCGTGTCCACGAGCCTCAAAACCGACCGCGTCGACTGCAGCATCGACTTCCGGCACGCCCAGGACCTCCGCGATCAGATCTTCGAGCTTGTCGCTTTTGGTCAGGTCGATGGGCTCGAACCCAACCGACTTTGCGTGCTTGAGGCGATCCTTATTCATATCGCCGATCAGAACCACCGCCGCGCCGAGTATCCGCGCAGAGCCGGCTGCCGCCAGGCCAACCGGGCCCGCCCCGGCGACGTACACAGTTGACCCCACCCCGACTCCGGCAGTGACGGCCCCGTGGAAACCGGTGGGAAGGATATCGGACAGCATGGTCAGGTCGAGAATCTTCTCCATCGCCTGGGCTTTATCGGGGAACTTGATCAGGTTGAAATCGGCGTAAGGAACGAGGACATATTTCGCTTGGCCGCCGACCCAGCCTCCCATGTCCACGTAGCCGTATGCTCCGCCGGCCCGGCTGGGATTGACGTTAAGGCACACTCCAGTTTGCTGCTCTCTACAGGTGCGGCAACGTCCACAGGCTACGTTGAACGGAACGGTCACCAGGTCGCCGATGTCGAGATACTCGACATCTCTTCCTTTCTCGATAATCTCGCCGGTGATTTCGTGACCAAGGACAAGACCCTTTGGCGCGGTCGTGCGGCCACGCACCATATGCTGGTCAGAGCCGCAAATGTTGGTCGATACGACCTTGAGAATAACCCCGTGTTCAATCTTCTTTCCTGCTGGGTTTGCTAAGTGGGGGTAATCGATGGACTGCACTTCAACGTGATTGGGGCCCAAATAGACGACTCCAATATTTTCAGCCATACCAGACCTCCGTTCTGAAACTCGTTAAAATGCAGCAGCGCCTGCTTCGGCCACTGCATGATCCTGTTCTCCGGAACCGCCGCTGACGCCGATCGCTCCAACCACTTTTCCATTCTTCTTGAGTGGAATCCCGCCGGCGAAAATCATGATCTTGCCATCATTCGAAGCATGGATGCCAAAGAACTGGCCGCCGGACTGTGAATGCAGCGCAAGGTCTTTGGTGGCAATGTTGAAGGCGCGGGAAGTGTATGCCTTCTTGATGGAAATATCGACGCTGCCTATCCATGCTCCGTCCATACGAACGTGAGCAATGAGGTTGCCACCTTCATCCGCCACTGCGATGTTCATCGGTTGCCCGATTTCGGCCGCCTTCTTTTCTGCTGCCGCTATGACCCTGCGCGCATCTTCAAGATTGACCATATGCCCTCCTGGCGCCTCAACATTCAATTGCCTGAAGCGAACCAAACCGTCCAATTCGCTACTCCAGTCCTCCAACGCACATATGATAGCCAAATTGGCGGCTAGGCTGCATGGAAATCACAGAGGGTTAAAGCCGTCCTTTAGAGGTTGGGTCGTAGCAGGATGCGGCAACCCTCACTTCTTTTCTTGACCGCCTGCTCGCGGAAATGCGTTGGCGAGATAAGACTGAATCCTATTTAGCTCCGCGGGAGTGGCTACAGCGCCCTTTGCGGACATGGTCTGCACGACATTGATCCATTCCTGCGGGGAGAGCTGTTGATTGGCCACTACATCAAGCGCGTGACAGGCGGAGCAGGCCCGAATGGTGACGTCACGGCCCGCTCCCGGAGGCAGCAATGCCGCGTAGCCGCTGAGCATTGCATTCTTCTTCGGGTTCTGATCCTGGTTTGCGCCAGCTAGCCCGGGTGGTGCGGCTAACGGCGCAGATGCGGCGGGATTCGGGCTAGCTTGAACGACGTTGGGCCCTCCACTCGCGCCATCATCGAGCTTGAAAGCGATGAGTTCATCGCTGAGCAGCGGCGCACGGAGCAAACCTCCACCCGTTGCGACGATTGCGACGTACTGCTTTCCATGTTCATCGCTGTAAGTGATCGGAATTGATTCGGCGGATGCGGGTAGGTGGTAGGTCCATAGTTCCTGACCCGTTTTGGTGTCGAAAGCCCGGAAGCGAGCGTCGTCAGTGGCGCCGATAAATATCAACCCGCCGCCGGTCACAATGGGGCCACCCAAGCCGGGACGGCCTGTGTGTTGCTTTCCTTCGGGAAAGTTGTCGGTTACGCCCAGCACCGATCGCCAGGCAATCTTACCGTCATTCACGTCGATCGCCACGAGTTCTCCCCAGGGCGGTTCGTTGCATGGAAGGTGTTCGTCGGGATTCCAGAAGCGCACCGCTCCAGCGAACGGACCCGAGTTGGTGTAGCCTCCGGTCAGGTCGCGCACGATGCGCATCGGCTGGCCAAGGTTGTTCACATTCACTACAAAGAGACCGAGTGTGGGGTCGAAGGCCCCACCCGAGTAATTCACCCCTCCCATGGTTCCGGGCAGGTTAACCGAATAGCGATTGAATGCCGGAGGTGTGTAAGGCTCCTTCGCCAACAGCATGTGGTTGTCGTCCACATAGGCCTTGCACCACGCGGCGTGCCCCGGCAGATCGTGGTACAACTGCACGCTCATCTGGGCGAGCGGCTCGGGGGTTACCGGAAACGGCTGGGTGAGGGAGGCATGCTCGCCGGGAACGTCACTGGGGGCACGGGTTCTTCAACAACCGGAAACAGCGGCTCTCCGGTTACTCGATCGAGCACGAACAGGAGCCCGGTCTTGTTGACGGTGACAACGGCGGGAATGGTTCTGCCATGGTGATGGAAATCGATGAGTGTGGGAGGCGCCTCGGTGTCGTAGTCCCAGATATCGTGGTGGACCACCTGAAAATACCAGAGCAACTTTCCGGTGGCAGCCTCAGCGGCGACGATTGCCGAGCCGAAGAGGTTGTCGCCGGGCCGATCTGTTCCGACACGATCGTAGTTCGGAGCTCCAAACGGCATGTAGACGATACCCCGATCCTGTCGACGGTCATGTAACCCCAGACGTTGACGCCGGACCGCTGCTTCCAGCTGTCGCCACTCCAGGTGTCGTGGCCTGCTTCTCCCCGGCGTGGCGCCGAGTGGAACGTCCATACCAGTTTCCCCGTGTGTACGTCCCAAGCGCGCGTATCTCCGGCGGGGCCGAGTCCACCGCCCGAGCCTCCGCGCCCTTCTCCAGTCCCTGCGCCAGTGATCACAAGATTCTTGTAGATGACTGGCGGCGAGGGCAGAATGTAGAGCTCGTCTGTGCCTGTGGTCATGACTTCGGGAGTACGGAGATTTACGGCTCCCTTGTTGCCGAAGGCTGTGTTCGCCTTGCCGGTTTCCGCGCTGATCGAATAAAGGAGGCCATGAGTGGTTCCGAAGAAGAGGGAGGGGCGTGTGGAACTGTCTCCGGACCAATATGCGGCTCCGCGCAGCGATGCTTGATCTGATCCGGGAATGACGAAGACCCATTTCTCTCTGCCGGTGGCCGAATCTAAAGCGACCACACGGCTGTAGGGTGTTACGACGAACATGGTGTCTCCGACCACCAGTGGCTGATCCTCAGAGGGCCGCAACGGGTTCTCGGGCGCGCTGCCTGGGACCGGCGCGGGCTTCATGTGATAGATCCATGCCACCTTCAGATGGTTGACGTTTGCAGCCGTAATTTGGGCCAGCGACGAATAACGCGTCGCTCCCGGATCGCGATTAACCGTCGGCCAGGAGCCCCTCTGCGATGCAACAGACGGATGACGCAACCAGGTGAATAGGACGAGCAACAACAAGACCTTCCTAAGGAGCGAATCCATGACGGTGGGTTTTCGAGTCATATCCTCCTCGAGCTCCAGGAGCGCGAGCTGTTGCGACAAAACGGTTACAACAATTCTAGCGAAAGGAGCGAGGCTGGCCGTATGAAGGCGCGCGATGAGTAACTTAAAATTCGGAATCGCGCCAGGGTTCCGACAACAATGGACGACAACTGCCTGTCTGAGCTCTGGCCCATTTCTCGTTGCATTTATCGCCTAAGCTAGGAAGCGAACGGCTTCATTGAGACAATAGACGAATGTTTGGTGTGCCGCCACAGACAGATATGCGTCGTATCGACGGATTACGGTGATGTGATTTGTATTGCTACCCGGACTTCCATGCTGCTACCATCTGTAGCGATTGAGACCAATGTAAAAAAGAAGGATCGGCGGGAGGGCAAATGAGCCACTTTCTACGGCGCAGTTCCATGAATGCACTGTGCTTGTTCGTGGCAGGTGCGATCGGCATGTCACTGGTCGCGCAGACCGGTGGCCCGATCAAAGTCATCAACGTGGATGGCAAGCCCGCCGGCCCGGTCTCCAGTTCAGGAATCCTCACAGGGAATACCCTCTATGTGTCCGCCCAGGACGGCCGTAATGCCGACGGCGCCGTTCCGGCAGATTTCCAGCAGGAAGTAAGTCAATCCTTGAGCAATGTGCAGAGCGTGCTGCGCGCGGCTGGGATGGACTTTGGCAACGCCACATGGATGATCGTCTATCTCGTTCACACCGCGGATATCGACAAGATGAATGAGGTCTATTGGAAAATGATTGGCGCCAATCCTCCAGCGCGCACGATTCTTGTCGTGGGCGCTCTTCCCAATGGCGAAAATATCCAGATCAACTGTATCGCCGTGAGCAGGGCCGCCAAGCGCCAGGTCATCCATCCACAAGGTTGGCCGCAGGGGCCGCAGATCGATCCGCCCGGCACACAGGCCGACGATGTCTTGTATATTTCGGCTCAAGGCGGCGCCGATCCCGCCACCGGCAAGATCCCCGAGGATCCTACGGCGGAGGTCAAACAGGCCCTCGACAATGTGGCAGCGGTCCTGAAAGCGGCGAACATGACTATGGCCAATGTCGTGTGGGTGAATCCCTTCCTCGATGCCAACCAGGGAGTGATGAACCAGGTCTACGCGACGTATTTTGAGTTTGGCAATACGCCGGGACGGGGAACAACGCAAGTGGTCGACCTTCCTGACCGCAAGCACGTCGTCTTCAGCGTCATCGCCGGCGCAGATATCGCAAAACGCAAGTCGGTACAAACCATCAACATGGCGCCGAGTCCGACGGCAAGCCCGGGTGTTCTCTATGACGACACCTTGTACCTCTCTGGCAAATCAGGCTCGTGGGAGATGCCAGTAGGGGGAGGAGGCGGCGCCAGAGGCCGTAGAGGCGTTGGCGCCGCAGGCGGCGGGGCCGCAGCAAGAGGCGGCCGAGGCGGTGGCGGCGGGGAAGCCATGCCCGATCTCGATACGCAGGTGCACCTGTCTCTGCGCAACCTGTACGATGGCTTGGTGGTGGCAAATATGACTTTTGCAAGCGTCGTGTCTTATACCGATTATTTGCGCGACATAAATGATGCCAACCAGGTGCAGAACGTCGTTGCCAACTACTGGGCCAAGGACCACATTCCAGCGCGAACGACGTTTCAGGAGACTCTCAATACCACGACCGGGGGCAGTGAACAGATTTCCTTCATCGCCGTACGGCAGCCGCAGCCGTGAGGCGCAGGTTGCCAAGATGCCATCCGGATGCAACTGAGGGCTCACGTCCCGGGGCCGAAATTGCGGGTGCACTGCACGCTTGCTGGCGCAGTACAGAGCGAGACCATAATCGGGCAAGTTGAATATGGGCGAGTACGGCATCGTCGACTGGGGAGCCGTGCGCGCTGCTTGGGATCCGGCACTTTCGGTAAGATAACCTCGACTAGGCTCGACAACCGCGAGTTACGGCTGGTCTTGAGATGCACTTTTTAACCAAACCAGGGAGGTTCCCGGCAGAACCGGGGCTCTCAGGCTGCAGATGAAGCAGGAAGGAAAATATGGTATCCGACTTTGAGCATCAAGATGGCCTGAATGACAGGCGATCGTTCATGAAATTGCTGGCTGCAGCTCCTCTGTTTGCGACCATTGGAACTCGCCGTGTCGCAGCCGCTGTGGCGTCCACCGCCGCCAAGGCCGCCGGCGGGCACTCCCTGACTAACAATATTTACACGCGCCTTGGTGTTCATCCTGTTATCAATGGGCTCGGAACGTACACCTACGTCGGCGGCTCGCTGCAGCTCCCCGAGTCGCGCAAGGCCTACGAAGAAGCGGCTCATTACTTCGTCGACATGTTCGAGTTACAAGATGCTGCCGGCGCCCATCTGGCCAAGATCTCCGGCGCCGAAGACGGCATGATCACGGACGGCGCGGCAGCTGCTATATCTTGCGCTACCGCGGGCTGCATCGCGGGGTCCGATCCCAACAACATCATGAAATTGCCTGACACCACCGGCATGAAGAACGAAGTCGTCTTGATGGGAGGGAGGAACGCATTCGATGACTGCATCTCCCTCTGCGGCGCCAAACTGGTTGTCGCTCGTACGATCCAGGATCTGCCCACGGCCCTGACTCTGCAGACCGCGATGGTTTATGTGGACTGGCAGGACTATGATCGTGTTTCGAGCGTCCTCAAGATCACCAAGCCTGCCGGTGTTCCTATCCTGGTGGACGCTGCAGACGGTCTTCCTCCCTTCGAGAAATTCTCGCAATACGCAAAATTGGGCGTCGATCTTTATGACTTCAGCGGCGGAAAGGGTATCTGTGGTCCCCAGGCCTCCGGCGTGCTCCTTGGCCGGAAGGACCTGATCACTGCGGCCAAATACAACAGCGACCCCTGGGAAGGCGGCATATGCCGGCCCATGAAGTTCGGCAAGGAAGAGATCATGGCTCTGCTTGCGGCAATTGACTATTGGATGCATGCAGACCTTGTGGCAATTAATAAAGAGTGGCAGAGCCGGGTGGAGCGGATTGCCAAATTAGTTGAGACGGTGCCGGGAGTGACCACCTCGATCGCCACGCCTACGGAAAGCAATTGCTATCCCACCCTGACCGTCAATTGGGACGAACAGAAGTTTAACCTCACAGTTGCCCAATGCGCCCAGCAACTGTATTCCGGTACGCCGCGGATTCAGGTGGGGGGAACTACAGAAGGCGAAAGCGTTCGGGGCCGGCTCGGGCGCGCCACACCAAGACCGGGCGCAGCGCCCGCGCGTCGCAGACCTCTCCAGGTCACCTCCATGACCTTGCAGCCCGGCGAGGACCTGATCGTTGGCAACCGACTTCGCCAGATCCTCAAGAATTCCCGCAAGCAA
Source organism: Acidobacteriaceae bacterium (assembly GCA_030041305.1). Taxonomy (GTDB): domain Bacteria; phylum Acidobacteriota; class Terriglobia; order Terriglobales; family Acidobacteriaceae; genus Telmatobacter. The sequence continues at coordinate 21,871 of JASHOC010000004.1, read as the reverse complement.
GCTTCATGATTTTTAGCTCTGCGAACGATGGCGATTGTTCATAAGTTACCGAACTGGTTTCGTGCAGAGTTGTCTGCAATTTGATACTCGGATGCGATCGACGGACTGGGGTGGTTCATGGTGCTGATCGCGAGTCATGTCACTGGTGAGATCGGTGGAGTAAGTGACGCCATCGGGGCCAATAACAATGTCATTGGGTGTGTTGAACGATAAGGGAGTGCGTATCGACGCCGTGCCGATGCCTCACCTCATGGGCGACCGTACCTGGGGTGGTCCGGACTACTCAACGCTCTACATCACCATCGGCAACACCGTGTATATCCTGCAAAGCAAGACGCGCGGCGTTCTCGGCTACCAGAAGTAACCGCCAAAACGCAAAAACCCGTCCGCACGATTGCTCTGCCGCGCCCCCTGTCTCACAGCGCCGCCTAGAAAGAATGGGTTCGGAAAGGAACGACATGAATCAACAACGGAAGTTTTTCGTGTTGCTCGCATTATCTGCGAACTTTGCCGCGCAGTTATTCGCGCAAAAACTGCTCCCGGTCTCGGTCGCGGTGTCTACCAACTACCAACTCAACGGCGTGGCCGTAAGCCATGACGACCGCATCTTCCTGGCGCTTCCCCGGTGGGTTCAATCGGATAGCTTCTCTCTTGGCGAAGTAAAGGATGGCAAAGTCGTGCCCTACCCGGGCGGAGACTGGAACACCTGGCGCCCGGGTCCCGATGAAGAGAATCGTTTTACTGCGGTGAATGCGGTCTGGATCGAGCCTGGCTTACCGGACGCGCTCTGGGTGGTTGATTGCGGGCAAGGCATACCCCACGGCAAGAAACTGGTGGAGATCGATCTGAAAACCAACAGTGTCAGCCGCGTGTATCACTTCAGCCAGGAGGAAGCGCCCTTGGGAGCATGTCTGAACGATGTTCGGATCGCCAAGGGCCATGCATTCCTCACCGAATCGGGACTCGGAGCGATACTGACGGTGGACTTGAAGACAGGTCGAGTTAGGAGACTTCTCGCAGCGAGTAGCAAAACCAAGGCTGTCCCCGGGCGTTCTGCTGTCGTCGATGGGAGAAGGTTGCTCGGTCCTGATGGAAACCCGCCGGTAGTTAACGCAGACGATATCGAGATCACTCCGGATAAAACTTGGCTTTATTTCGGCGTGCCCATGGGAGGCGATCTCTGGAAAGTCAAAGTCGACGATCTGCTCGATGATTCGCTGGATGAGAAAGCGCTCGATGCGCGAGTCCTCGATGACGGACCGATGATACCGATAGGAGGCATATATATGCTTCCAAATGGAAGTCTCCTGCTGAGCGATCTGGAAAAGCATGCGCTGCAGTTGCGAACCCCGGGCGGCAAACTCACAATGTTGGCGCAATCGAAATGGTTTGTTTCGCCGGACGCGATGTCTCTCGACAAGGAGGGACGGGTTTATATTGCGGCATCTCAGGCAGGCCTCATTCCGGCGTGCAACCAAGGAGTGAATGGAACCACGTTACCCTTCCGGGTGCTCCGGGTCACGCTTCCGCGCGATCTTTTAAAACCTGCATTGGGAGCCAAATAACAAGGACGATTGCTGTAGTCACGGAATCTCTCGGGTTATATACTGCCAACCACCGGCAACTCAAAGGGTTCCGGTGATGGTCCGGCTCGAGACCGGATTCACCGGATACTTGGAGGGTTCATGAGGCTGAAAGTAGTCCTGACGATCGCGGCGTGCTTTGGGGGCGTGGCAACCGCCTGGGGGCAACGGGCAAAGCCCTCCTTGCAGGCCTCGCAGGATCCCAGGGAGCAGGCCGTACTAGCTCAATGCCATAACCCACCGCTGCCGGCCCCGAATTATGGTAAGCAGCACCCAGGGCTTAGAGACTATAAGGTCACAGCGATTCCCGGCGTCGTTGCTGCCGGGCAGAAATGGACGTCTGTTTGGCAACAGATGGGCGACAACGGCGACGGGATTGTGGGATCACCCGACGGCGGGCTTCTGATTGCGCAAAACGATAGCAGCGACGTCTTGAAACTCGATAGTCAGGGCAAGCCTTCGATCGTATTCACGGATACGAATACGGGAGGTTCTCTCTCGATGAATTCGAAGGGCGCGCTTTTTGTCGTGGAGAGGGGCTTCCACCCATCGATTTCGGAGCTTGCGCCAATTCGCAAAACCCTGGCCGACCACTACCGGGGCGATCCCTTGGATTGCAGCGGCGTAACTCTCAACGATCTGATGGCGGATAGCGAGGATGGCGTGTATTTCACGATGGGCGGCGTGTTTTACGCCAGTCCGAGCGGCCAAATCACCAGGTATGACAAGAATCCTCTCAAGGCTCCGAATGGGATCGTCCTAAGCGCCGATGAAAAGACACTCTATGTGAGTAACCTGCAGCAACTTATCGCCTTCGATGTCCAGCCCGATGGCTCGCTTACGAACCAGCGGCAGTTTGCCAAACTCGAAGGAGAGGGCAATACCGACGGCAGCACCATTGATTCTCAAGGACGCATCTACGTGACGACCGACCCTGGCGTCCAGGTCATCACCCCGGATGGCAAGAATCTCGGCCTGATCCCTACTCCTCGAACGGTCATCAGCGTTGCCTTCTCCGGCCCGGATAAGAAAACGCTCTACATCTTAGCCCAGGGCGCCAAAAATGCTCAGGGAATAGAGGTGATCAACGCGGCCCATGTCTATACCATCCCGATGATCGCGCAAGGCTTCAAAAACCGGGCGAAGTAGCGTGGCGACCGCTTCAGGAACGATGGAGCATTTTCACTTCTGGTGTAACTTCTATCGCGCGGACACCGAGCTTGTGGGCTTGCTCTCGAACGCAAAACCGAGCTTACCGTCGGCGAATCGCTCGCGGTGCTCCCACAGCCATAGAACGCGCAGCATTACCGCTTTCATTCATTTCGGTCAGAACACTAGCAAAACGATGAAGGGCGAATGCAATGTGGCGTGTAGAATCCGCGTGGCCTCTCGAGTAGATGGAGAAATGCCGTTCTGACCATCAAAGTCAATGCGGAATCGTGGAAGAATCGCCGCGCCCTGCGCATCGCAAACGGGGCGATGGAGGCCGTATTGCTACGCGGCGGCGGCCACATCGCCGAACTGCGCATGGCTGGCTGCGATGAATGCGCGGTCAATTGCCTGTGGTCCGCGCCGTGGACGACGGCTGACCCCGGCGATCTGAATTTTTCGCCGCTTGTCGAGCAGTACGGCTCGGATGCAACGGGGAAATTTCTCGCGACCTATACGGGACATGCGCTGTGCCTGGACATTTATGGCCTGCCGTCGCCGCAAGACGCAGCGCGCGGGATTCCGCTGCACGGGGAAGCCTCTGTGCTGGAGTGGAATCTGGAGCCCACGGCGCGAGGCTGTGCAGGCCACGTGGACCTGCTGGCGGCGCAGATTGGCTTTGAGCGCGAGGTGTCGCTTGCGGAAGATGTAGCCGTGCTGTTCAGTGAAGAACGCGTAGAGAATCGCGGCCGAAGCCCTCGTGAAATCCACTGGGTGCAACATCTGTCATTGGGCCCGCCGTTTCTCGCCCCAGGCGACAGCTCCATTCAGGCTTCGCTCGACCGCGGGCGCACGTGGCCGCTGGGATACGAAGGCCATGAACGACTACGCGATGACGCGATCTTTGCGTGGCCGCTCGCCCCATCGGCCAAGGGCGGCGCTGTCGATCTGCGTCAGCCCTTTGAACGCCCGGGGTTCGGCTTCATTGCCGCAGGCCATGTGGATTCCGCGCGGCAGTTCGCGTTCATCGCGGCTCTCAACTTCCGCCTCCGTCTGGCGCTCATCTATTGTTTTCGACGTCAGGATTTCCCCTGGGTTGCCATCTGGGAAGAGAATTGCGCGCGAACGACGCCTCCGTGGAATGGCGCCGCGCAAGTGCGGGGCATGGAATTCGGAACCACGCCCATGCCGCTCGGGCGCGGCGCCATCCACGAATTGGGTAGCCTGTTCGACACGCCCGTTTCCCGCGTTCTCGATCCGGGCGGCGTACTGCACGCACGCTACCTCGCCGCACTTGCGGTGATTCCGCCGGACTGGCGCGAGATCACGGATGTGGCGGTCGGGAGCATTGGGTTGGCTCTTGCAAGTCACCAAAACAGCGGGCCAATCGCAATCTTCGCGCCTGGCCTTGATGTTTTTCTGAAAGGAGACGGGGAGACATGAACTCCGCTGCCTCAGGTTTGTCGATCCTGGTTCTCGCTGGAGTAATGAACGCCAGCTTCACGTTGCCGATGAAATACACGCGCCAGTGGGCGTGGGAAAACACATGGCTGGCATGGACCATCTTCGCTCTGCTGGTCCTGCCGCCGCTGGTGACCTATGGCACGGTTCCACATCTCGGTGAGGTTTATCGTTCCAGCAAAAATGGCGCCCTTTTGGAGGTCATCGGCTTCGGAAGCGGCTGGGGGGTGGCGCAGGTCTTTTTCGGTCTGGCGGTCGACGCCATCGGAATCGCTCTCACCTTTTCGCTGGTGCTGGGCGCGTCCGCGGCCGTCGGCACGCTGGTTCCGCTGTTGCGGCTTCATCCCCAACGACTCAACACGCCCGCCGGCCACGGCGTCCTGTCGGGTGTGGTGCTGGTGCTCGCCGGCGTGATGGTCTGCGCCATTGCGGGCAGGCGGCGCGAGAAGGCCCTCCAAGCTGGCTCCAGCAGGAAGAACACCACGCTGGGTCTGGTGCTGGCCATTCTCTGCGGGCTGGGCGCATCCTTTGTCAACTTTGGGCTGACCTTTGGAGCCCCGCTCGTGGCATCGGCGCGCATGCTCGGAGCCCGTGCGCTCAACGCTTCGAACGCCGTGTGGTTGCCATTGATGTTCGCGGGCGCGCTGCCCAATCTTTTCTACTGCTTATGGCTGCTGAGAAAGAACCGCACCGGGAGCAAGTTTCTCGTGGGTGGCGTAAGCCACTGGGCATTGGCGTTGGTGATGGCCGTCTGCTGGTTTGGGAGCACGTTGCTTTATGGACTTTCCACGGTGGAGCTCGGAAGTTGGGGCCCGATTCTGGGCTGGCCGCTGTTCATGTCGCTGATCGTCATTTCCGCCAGCCTGTTAGGCATGTTCACGGGCGAATGGAAGAACAGCGGCGCTTCTCCCCTTCGCATCCAGTGGTCCGGCGTCACCTTGCTCGTTCTGGCGGTTTTCATTCTGGCCCAGACGAGCCGCTGGCTTTCCTGATGCCCAATTGTCGACGATCCGGCACGGAGAACAATGTCTGGCTGCACGACTTCCACCCCCAGCAATCCGAGGAGTTTCGATGTCTCGGCAGTCCAATTACGACAAATTCCCCTATGTCGCGGCCGGAACTGCGGAAGAGTGCAGTGTAGGATGGCCGGCCATCGCCGCGCGCCTCGCTCCCCAGTTCCAGCTGCGGGGCGCACTTTGCGTCGAGTGTTACCCGGGCGTTTTTTCCGGTCAGGTGTTGGAGGGTCTGCATACTCATCTCCCATCGGCAACCGCATTTTGCGCGGAGGAATGCCTGAAACGCCTCGATAAACTGCACAACCTTCTCGATCCATTGCTGGGAACGGACCGGGTCTTTGGCCGCATGAGCGGAATCGAGCTTGAGCACTATTTTGATCGCGCCCGGCTCGGGAAAATGCGCGCGGCTGTGGAGCAAGCCGTCCGCCAGGGACCAGTGCTGGTGATCGGCGCCGGCGCAGCGCTGCTTGCGCCGCCCGGCGCCACGCACGTCTACGCGGACCTGGCGCGCTGGGAGATTCAACTGCGCTGGCGGCGTGGAGAGATGGGCAATCTGGGTCTGAATAACGCGGCGGAGGACTTGGGCGCCAAATACAAATGCGGATTCTTCGCCGAGTGGCGCGCCGCCGATCGCTTGAAGAAGAGGCTATTGCCGAATATCGATTTTCTGCTCGACACAAATCAGTCCATGGCGCCCAAACTGATTAGTGGAGATGCGTTTCGGCGCGCCCTGGCGCACACTGCGCAAAGGCCGTTTCGCGTTGTCCCTTACTTCGATCCGGGCCCATGGGGAGGCCACTGGATGGAAGAGGTGTGCGATTTGCCGCGCGATGTTCCCAATCATGCCTGGTGCTTCGATTGCGTTCCGGAGGAAAACAGCCTGGTGTTTGGGTTTGGCCAACACCGCGTGGAGACCCCCGCTATCGATCTCGTGTTCGCGGAGCCTCGGGCGCTTCTGGGCGAAGCGGTCCATGGACGATTCGGCACAGAGTTCCCCATCCGGTTCGATTTTCTCGACACCATGGGCGGCGGCAATCTATCTTTGCAAGTGCATCCGCTCACCGAGTACATTCAAGACAAGTTCGGCATGACCTACACGCAGGACGAAAGCTATTACTTGCTCGATGCCGGCGAGTGCGCGACGGTGTATCTTGGCCTCAAAGACCACATTTCCCCCCGGGAGATGGTGGAGGATCTCCATCACGCCCAGGAACGCGGAGAAGCCTTTCCGGCGGAGAAGTACGTGAACCGCTGGCCGGCGCGCAAGCACGATCATTTTCTGATTCCCGCCGGGACCATTCATTGCTCTGGCGCCGAGAGCATGGTGCTGGAAATCAGCGCCACGCCCTATATCTTCACCTTCAAGTTGTGGGATTGGGAGCGGGTGGGGCTCGACGGCCGACCGCGCCCCATCCATATCGAGCACGGAGCGGCCAACATCCAGTGGGACCGCACCACGGCATGGGTGAAGAAGGAGTTGATCAACCGGTTCGAAACAATCCGTCAGGAGGACGGCTGGCGTGAGGAGCGGACCGGGCTGCATGTGCGCGAGTTCATCGAGACCCGCCGCCACTGGTTTACGGGCACGGTTCCGCATCACACTAGCGGGGGAGTGAACGTTCTCAATCTCGTTGAAGGCGACGAAGCGATTATCGAAAGTCCGTCTGCCGCCTTCGAGCCATTTATCGTGCATTATGCGGAGACTTTTATTGTTCCGGCCGCCGCCGGAGCCTATACGATTCGGCCGAACGGCCGTTCTCTGGGAAAACAGTGCGCCACCATCAAGGCCTTCGTGCGCACCGGAGTTTGATGCACGGCTCTCGATGACAAAGAGATGCTGGCCCCTTCTCGCGCCGGAATACCGACGCTACATCATACGGGAGAATCGTGGGCGGTGCCAGTGTGCGCAACGGCATTTGGCTGCTCCGCGATTCAAAGGCGTCGAAATCGTTCTGCCGGGTCATCTCGATACGCTGACCAACCTCCCGCGACCCTATCGAGGAACGTGGTGTGTGCGCGCTGCAACGCAGACGGCGGATTTCTCAACGGCTCGCCGACTTGCGGGTTTCAGTCGAAGTGTCCAATGCCGATCCTCAATTGTCGTACACCGTCCCCTGCGGCATTAGGCCAATCTGGGATTTAGTGGCCGGCCATTTTATCCGGCGTGCCATCGGACCAGTGCTCCACCGTCATCATGAAAATCGTCACTCGCTCCTCGGGGGCGTTGGTTGCCATGAGCGGCGAGCCTGGCGCGTCCGCTCCCCAGCTTTTTCCGGCATCGCCGGCAACAAAAAACATCAGGTGCGGATGCCAGCGCTTGGGCTGGTCGCCCAGGTACTGCTGCTTCGACATCATGTAGCACATCGCTCCCGGCGCCAGCGCAGGCAGCTCTTTGCTGTCCAGAGCCGCGGCGATCGCCCGAGCAATCTCTTGCTTCGACTTTCCCGCCAGCACCAAGTGCGTCTTCATCAGGTAAATCCGCTCGTAGGTCTTCGCCGCGGCCGCATTGAAGCAGTTCGGAGCGCGCAGCTTCGGATTCCAGAAGTCGGGATGGCTCGTCTCGTTGGCCCATCCCCTTTCAACGATGCAGAGAAACCCATTCGTTCCCTTGACCGCGGTCACGTATCCATCCTTGGTCAACACCATCACTTCCGCCGCATCCGAAATGCTCTTCGGCGCGCCGCTGCGGGCCAGCGCGATTTCGTCCTTCTCTGGCATCAGATATTGACCGAGCGGAGCCATGGCCGGATAGCTGACAGACTGCGCATCCGCCTGCACTGCCGCGGCAGTCCAAATGACTTGCACAAAAGCGAGAAGCACGAATGTCTTAACTTGCATGGACCTCTCCCGGATTATGGCGGGGGGACCGATAATCTTTTGAAATTCGGCCGCATGGCGTTGGGGAATTTAGCCGGCAAACGAAGTCTACACCTTTGATGACCCTGCTCCGTTTACAGGGCGGAATCCGGCGGCGTAGCCCTCCGCGTGGTGGTGGGCGAATTGCCAACGACTCGCGCTTTTGCTGGACGTTCGCTTTTCCGGGTTGGGGTCGGGCTGGCGGTTCCTTGTCCGGGAAAGCCCAGATTTCCCCATCGGCGACCAACCGCAGTGATCCGGAAACAGCATTGGCTAGCCTGATGATCCGGCATGCAAGTGTCGGCCCGACTCAAAAAAAACTCGATTCAGCCACCATCCAGGCAGCTCCTGTAATCAGGAAGGTCAGGACACATTCAGACCAATTGAAATGCGCCCCTGCGTGAGCGATCAGGTGCGGAACCCACACCAGCACGCCAAAGAGAGCCAGCATAAGCGTCATCATGCGCATGGCAAGCCGCGCCTCGCGATTGATGAGAATGGCGATTGCCGCGAGCGCAAATGCGGTCGTCGTAAGGATCGTCCAAAACATTTGGCTGGGTGGAATCCACTTCGGAACCAGGTGAGCTGTCGCACGAAGAAGAACTGCCTGACTCAGCGTAAAGGAAATGGCGCAGACGCCGAGTCCAAGCCGCGCCACCCTGCCGAACACGAACGCCCTTGCCGCATTCGCCTCCGTTGCAGCGTACAGCGCAATCGACCCGCAGAATAAGGAAAAGTACAGGAAGAAGCTTCCGCCGTATTTGTCATAAATATTCGCTGCGGCAATGATGTCAGGGATGCACGCCAGCGAGAAACACAGATAGACAAAGCAAAGTACGAACGATGCAATGCGCGCTGTCCGCGGGTGCTGGATTCCAATCCCACCCGCAATTTGAGCGGCCATCAGACACGCGCCGATGATGGCGCCGGAGGGCAGGCTCCAGATATGTTGCAGGTTTTGCCATGTGTCCGAGTCGCGCCACATCAATGCGATTACGCCGAACAGCACCGCCGACGCGCCAAACACGAACCGGCCGTAGAACGTCGCCTTCATACAGCAAAACTAACAAACGTCTGGGGCGCAAACAGCAAAGTTCGACGTGCCTGCCCCGAACGCACGATCAACGGCGCAGTCCGCCGTGTTCAATCTACGATCTTTTGGTAATAGTAAGGACCAGCCGCAGCTCGACGGAGAGCTGGGGCTGGACGTTTCTTTTGTGGGGGGTGGCGCACTACGCATCTACGGAGTTCACTTGGCTGCGCGGCAATACCGGGGCCACCGGCGGCAACCTGGGCACGCAAATGATGAAGCTCGAAGAGGCCGGGTACGTGTCGGTGGAGAAACGGTTTGTGCAGCGCAAGCCGCAGACGCTGTATCGCCTGACCGAGACGGGCCGAGCGGCGCTGGTGGAGTACGTGCAGGCGCTGAAGCAGTTGCTGGGCGCGGCGGTGGGGTCCGCACTTGACTGAAGGGGCTGGCTCCGCCGCTGGTTATCGGGAGGCGCGGATGGTTGGATCTTCGGCAATGAAGTTTTGGCGCACGCGGCGCATGATGCCGAGGTAATAAGCCAGATTGTGGATGGTGTTCAGCGTGCCGGAAAGCGCTTCGCCGGCTTGCATGAGGTGGCGCAAGTAGGCGCGCGCGTAACGCCGGCACACGGGACAGTCGCAGGCCGGGTCGGGCGGGCCCTGGTCTTCAGCATAGCGCGCGTTTTTGATGTTGACGCGGCCCTCGCTGGTAAACAGCAGCCCGTGGCGCGCGGCCCGCGTCGGCAGCACGCAGTCCATCATGTCGACGCCCATCCGCGCGTAGAGCTCGATTTCGTCGGGATAGCCCACGCCCATCACGTAGCGCGGCTTGCCGGCCGGCAGCAGGGGCAGCACTTCGCCGATCATTTCGAGGGTGAGCTCCCGGGGCTCGCCGACGCTTAAGCCACCGATGGCGTAGCCGTCGAAGTCCATCTCCACCAGCCTCTCCGCGCAGACGCGCCGCAAGTCCGCGAACATTCCGCCCTGCACAATGCCGAACAGCAACTGCGTGCGCGCTTCCGGCTCCTCGCGCCACACGACTTCGTGGCGATGGGCGCGAAAATAGTCGAGGGAGCGTTGCGCCCAAGCCAAGGTCAGCCGCAGGCTTTCTTCGGCGCGAGCGCGGTCGGCGGGGTACTCGGTGCACTCGTCGAACGCCGTGGCGATGTCAGCGCCAAGCGCGATCTGCACCTCAATGGCATGCTCGGGGGTGAAGAAATGGCTGCTGCCGTCTACGTGAGAGCGGAAGCGGACCCCCTCGTCCGTGACCTTGCGCAGCTCGCTGAGCGAGAAGACCTGAAAGCCGCCGGAATCGGTGAGAAGGGCGCGCGGCCAGCTCATGAAGCGGTGCAGGCCGCCGAGGCGCCGGATGACCTCGTGTCCCGGGCGCAGATAGAGGTGATAGGTGTTGCCGAGGATGATTTGCGCGCCGAGGGTTTCGAGCACATCCTGCGCGACGGCCTTGACCGTGCCGGCCGTGCCCACCGGCATAAACACTGGCATTTCGACAGTTTCGTGGGGCAGTTCCAGACGGGCGCGGCGCCCTCCGCCGCTGGCCGTACACAGGATTTCGAAGTCCGCGCTCACCAGAAGATTCTATCGGCCCCGCGGGCGGCGGATGCGGAGCGGCGCTGCGCATCCGGCGTCCGGCTGCGAATCTTCAGGACCATCCTCGCCCTGGCGAGGAAGGCTGGCCACGCGTCAACCTTCCACCTTTCGTACTCCGCCAGATGCTTTTGGGGTATTCGCCGCCAGCCGCTGCAGCCATTCGCTCGCCGTAAATCCTTCTGGAGGCACGGCTGCCTCCGGGGCGATCTCAGTGAGGGGCACCAGCACAAAAGCCCGCTCTTTGAGGCGCGGATGGGGAATCTTCAGTTCCGGCTCGCTGATGGTTCGATCACCGTACAGAAGGATGTCGAGATCGAGAGTGCGTGGTCCGTTGGGGATGCCGGCCAAGCGGTCGCGCCCGAATTCGCGCTCGATTTGGAGCAGGCGATCGAGGAGCACGTGCGGGGTGAGGCTGGTTTCGAGGGCGGCGACAGCGTTGAGAAAATGCGGCTGCTCCGTCAGGCCGACAGGGGCAGTCGAGTAGAGCGAAGACCGCGCCATGATGTGGCCCAGTTTTGCAAGCTGCTCGAGGGCGAGACGCAGAGTGACTTGGGGCGGGCCGGCTGGGCCGGGCAGGTTCGCGCCCAATCCGATGTAGGCGACCGGCATCGATTCCAGAGTAAGTCAGCGCGCGCGACAACGCGCCGGCGAGGACTGACAGCCGATCGCGCGGAGGCGGAATCGGGGCCCTTACTCCTCGCGAAGGGCCTGCATCGGCTCGATGGCGGCGGCTCGCCGCGCCGGGAACAGCGCGGCCAGCAGGCCAATGATGGCGAGCGCCAGCGAGACGGCCGCGTAGCTCCAGCCGTCGAGTGGTTGCACATGATAGAGAAAACTCTTCACTAGACGCGCGGCGGCGAAAGCCAGGATCAGGCCCGCTCCGAGTCCCGCGCCAACAAGCACTGAGCCTTGGCGAAGCACTAACTGCGCCACGCTTGCGCGCGTAGCTCCCAACGCCATGCGCACGCCGATCTCACGCCGCCGGTAACCGACCAGTTGCGACAAAACACCATACAATCCCGCGACCACCATCACCACCGCAAGCCCAGCGAACGAGCTGACTAGGTATAAGCCAAGCCGCTGGCCGAAGGTGTTTTTCTCGACGGCTGACTGCATGGTTTGAAACTGGTCTAGCGCGAAGGCGGGAGCGTAGCGGTGAAAGAGCGAGCGCATCACGGTTTCCACCGGAATGTTGGTCCGTGTCTTGACGACAAAGCTGACCTCGGTTTTCAGCAGCGCCTGATAAAAGAGCGAGGTCGTGGGAATCTGTTGGTCGGGCAACAGGATCATAGGCAACGGATCGCTGCCCACGGTCTTGTCGACCTCATTGCCGAGCACACCCACGATGCTGTAGGGTCTGACCATGCCGGTGCGCGCGCCGCCCAAATCGATCTCTTTGCCAAGCGGGTCCTGACCCGGGAAATACTCCTTCACAAACGCCTGATTCACCACGACAACCAGAGGCGTCGAGGCCGTATCCGCATCGCCGATCATGCGCCCGCGCACCATTGGCGTGCCCATGATGTGGGCATAGCCGCCGCTCACCGCCGACACGTCGGCCTGCATAGGATGATTGCGATCCTTCGTTCGGCCCACGATCTCGAAGCTGCTCTGCAGGCCCAAGTCGGAGAGCGGCGGCGAAGTGATCAGCGCCGCATCTTCCACTCCCGGCTCACTGCGCATCCGATCCAACATGGGCTCATAGGTAAGCGTGGCTATGGACACCGGCGCGTTAGCCGTGGGAGCAGCGACTGCCATGGCGGAAAACCCCGCGGCGTCGGCGGGCATCGCGGTGAACGTGGTCACGCGCGTAGTGTCGAAGCCCAGTTGCGCCTGCTCGAGGTTCCACAGCGTGTGGAAGAGCAGCCCAGTTCCCACCAACAACAGGGTGGAGAGCGTCACTTCCCCGGCCGCCAGGACGCCGCTCAGTTTTCCTGCGACCCCGCGCGTACCCAAGCCACGGGAAGCGCTTTGCAGCGCGGCCTGCGGATGCGAGCGCGCCGCCAGCAGCGCCGGAAGCAATGACGAAAGCACGGTGGTGATCACGGCGATGACTGCCAGCGCCAGCACGATCGTCCAATGCATGGCGATGGCGTCAGCGCGCGGAATGGTTCCCTCCGGCAGCTTGCGCAAGGCCGCCATTGCGGACTCGGCGATGAGCACGCCGGCTCCGCAGCCCAGCAGGCTCAGCGTGAGCCCCTCGGCGAGCATCTGCCGCACCAGCCGAAGACGGTTGGCGCCCAGCGCCGAACGCACCGCGAACTCCTGCCGGCGCGCGAGGCAGCGCGCGATCAGCAGGTTGGAGACGTTGGCGCAGGCAATCAGCAGCACCAGCCCCAGCGCGGCAAAGAGCGCATAGAGCACCGGGCGCACGGGTCCGGTGAGCAGCTGCTGGTAAGGCGTAACAAGAAATGAAAGTGCAGACTGGTCCTTGGTGCGCGGAATGTGCGCTGCGATGGCGTTGAGCTCCTGCTGCGCCTGCGCCAGCGTGGCCCTGGGGCGCAGCTCGGCCACAACCTGGAAAAAGTCGTAGCCGCCATCCTTGAGCATCAACGCAGTCGGCTGCAATGGCAACCAAAGGCCCTTGCCCACGTCGGGGCCCATCTCGTCAGGGAAATGAAACAAAGCGGGCATGACGCCGATAACCGTATGATCCGCGCCACCCACCCGAACGGTCCGGCCGACGATCTTCGGATCGGCATGAAAGCTCTGCCGCCACAGGCCTTCGGAGAGAACAGCAACCGCCGGGCCGCCGGTGTCGCATTCGGCTTGGGTAAAGGTGCGGCCCAGCAGCGGGCGCACGCCGAGCAGCGAGAAGAGGTTCGACGTGACGCGCGGCGCCACGACGCTTTGCGTCACATCGCCGGTTTCCACCACGCTTACATCCTGCGAGTAGCCGGCAACCTGCTCGAGCACACGGGTCCGATCCCGGATGTCACGGTAATCGAGCCAGGAGGTCGAGCCGAAGCCAGGTGTGGCGCCAGGTCCGATGAAGACCAGCCGGCCGGAGTGAGCATAGGGGAGCGACCGCAGCAGCACGCTCTCAATCACGGTGAAGATCGCCGCATTCGCGCCCACCCCCAGCGCCAGGGTGAATACGGCCAGCAGGGCCACGCCGGGAGTTTTGCGCAACTGGCGTGCGGCGAAGCGCAAATCGTAAAAGAAGCTCAACATGGACAGCTCCGAATGTAGTTTCGTGCCCCGGGCGCCATCGACGGCGGCGATAGCAGTTACGCACGATGGTTCGCTCCGGTTTCAGTTTCCACGGCGCGCCCCGGCCACGAGGGACTCGCGCACAATGTGAGTTCCCATCGCGTGAGAAGCATTTGGAGCGCCACTGTGGTCGAAACCGCCAACCATTGAGACGTCAACCAATTGCACCAGCGGATGGGGGTATGGAACGTAAAAGCGAATGTCCGAAAATGCGTCCGGGCGTTCGCAAGCGGACAGCAACATACCGGCCGTTGGGTTCGAGCGCGAGCTCTGAAGGCCGTCTTGGCTTACCGGGCGGCGTGTCTGCTAGCATCTGTTTTCGGAGAATTTTGCGAGATGGACACTCTCAACGGCTCGGTGGTTGGCGCCCGGCGCAATGAAGATATCGCTCTCGATCTGCTCAAGTTTGTTGCTGGTACGGTGGGCGTGGGCCGGCCCGCTGCTGCGTCGACTGGCTTTAGCGGCGCCGCCGCGGCCAAGCCCGAGGAGCAGGTGACCCATTTGCTCGAGCTCTATGCCCGCTGCCTCAGGGTCGTGGAAGGCAAGGCAGACGAGCACGCCGCCGAGAAAGAGGCGGCGCAATAGCAAGCGAGCCCATTTTGCGCGTGGCGGTGGCCGGCGCCGGGGCTTTTGGGCGCAACCACCTGCGCGTCCTGCGCGAGCTGGAAACGGCTGGTTTGGGCGTGGCCCTCGCGGCCGCCGTCGAGCCTGACCCGGCGCGCGCCGCCGAAGCCGCCGCACAGTATCGGGTTCCGGTCTACTCCTCAATCGATGAGCTGCTCGCTGCCGGACTCGAACTCCATGCGGCCAGCGTCGCCGTGCCCACCGTCGAGCATCATGCGGTGGCCTCGGCGCTGCTCGACGCCGGGCTCGACCTGCTGGTGGAAAAGCCGCTCGCGGCCAACCTCGCCGAAGCCGACGACTTGATCGAAAAAGCGGAGAAACATGCGCGCATCGTGCAGCCCGGCCATCTGGAGCGCTTTAACCCCGCAGTGCTGGCGGTCGAGCCTCGGCTGCGCCGGCCGATGTTCTTCGAGGCCCACCGGCTCAGCGTTTTTACCCCCCGCTCGCTCGACGTGGACGTGATCCTCGACCTCATGATCCACGACCTCGACATTGTGCTTGCGTTTGCCCGATCGCTGGTGCGTGAAGTGCGCGCCGTGGGTCTGCCCGTGGTCTCGCCCAAGGTGGATATCGCCAATGTGCGCGTGGAGTTCGACTCCGGCTGCGTCGCGAATTTCACCGCCTCGCGGGTGTCGACAGAGCGGGTGCGCAAGCTGCGCTTCTTTGAGCCGCGGCAGTACGTCTCGATCGATTATGCGCGCCGCGATCTGCTGGTCATCCGCATGGACGGAAACATTTCACCGGAGATGGCGGCGGCCCCGGCGGCGGGAAAGGCGGATGCGGCGGCGCTCGGCAAGCTCGTTGCCGTCGGACCCGCGCCGGGACTCTCATTCGTCAAGCCGGAAGTCACGCCCGGCGAACCGCTGCGGCTCGAAATCGAATCGTTCCTGAATTCCGTGCGCACCCGCCGCGTGCCGCGCGTCACGGCGCGCCAGGGCCGCGCTGCGCTCGAACTGGCGCTCGAAATTCAATCCACCATGGCCGCCCACGCGCAGCGCGCCGGTCTTGCGGATTTCTTTAAACCCAGTGGATAGCCGCTCCGGCCGGCGTTTCTCAGGGGTGGAAGAGACTGTGTGAGAAATGGCTCAATGATGGCGTCTGAGTGTCTTTCAGCGACAAAAAGGGCAAGTTAGCGCCGCTTCGCGGCGTCGCGAGTTAGCAAGTTCGCCGACGATCGAGTTCTCGCGCGCGCACTGCATTCAGGTTTCGAAGGCGTTTTTTCGCAGTTTGCTAGGCCGCTTCGGATTTCATCTGCTCTTGGGCGGGGGCGCGGTCCGAGGGTTCGCGGGCCAGGAAGACCGAAAAAACGGCGCCGCTTCGTCCTGGCGCAACAGAGCTTCGCAGACGGAGCGACCCTCCATGATTCTCAACCAGAGATTTCGAGACCCATAAGCCAAGTCCGGTCCCCCGATTCTGCTTGGTCGAATAGAAGGGCTCGAAAATGTGGGGACGAATGGATTGCGGAACGCCCCCGCCCCGATCTCCGACGCTGACGCGGATTCCCCATCCATGCCCGGTTTTCCAGTCGCGGCTACGGGTCGCCTTCAGGACGATCGCCCCGCCTTTTGGCGAAGCGTCAATAGCGTTGGCGACGAGGTTCGAGAAGACCTGACGGATTTCGCCCGGCAGACCCAGCAACTCGCAGGATGGGCCATATCGGGTAATGACGTTGAGGTTCTTGTTCGCCATCTTACCGCGATAAATCTCAAGGACGTCTCCAAGCAGCTCGGCAATGTCGACCTTCACCGGAACGCTGGTGTCGCGATAAAAGCCCAGCGTCTGCCGGGCGATATGCACCACCCGCTGCAGTTCCCGATCCGCTTCCTGGAGCAGGCGCCAGGTTTTGGGCGGCAGGGAGGATTCGTTCTTAGCGAGAAAAATCAAGTTCGTGACCGCTTCCAGCGGGTTGTTGATTTCATGCGAGATGGTGGCGGCGAGACGTCCGGTGGCGGCAAGTTTCTCGGAGACGCGCAATTTTTGGTCTGTCCGCTTCAGTTCCGTGATGTCCCTGGCGATGGTCGACCCGCCGATTACCCGTCCGGCAGCACCCCGAATGGGCGAAACGGTCATGGCCACCTCAATGCGCTCGCCGCTCTTGGTCAGGCGCTGCGTTTCCAAATGTGTAATGCGCCTGTTTGCCCGGAGATTGTCCAGAATCGAATTTTCCTCATGGTGCAGTTCCGGGGGAACGAGCAGCAGGACGGATTTTCCGAGAATTTCTTCCGGCTGGTATTCGAACAGGCGAGCGGCCGCTGCGTTCCAACTCGTGATTACCCCATCGAGGTTCTTACTGAGGATCGCGTCCTCGGATGACTCGACGATGGCCGCGAGCCTCGATTCAGTCTGTTCCACTTTCGCAATTTGACGCTGCAGTTCCTGCGTCCGATTGCGGTCCCGTTCGGCGCTTTCGCGGCGAAGCACCTCCTCGGTTTCCTTCAGCTCGGTGATGTCGCATCCAACGCCATGGATAAACCACGGCTCTCCGGTCTCTTTCCGCACCAGCTTGGCTTCGCAATGGAACCAGACAGCGTGATCGTCCCGGGCCAGCACCCGGTAAACGGATTTCAGGGGTTTGCCCGTGGATAGGGTTTCCGCAACCTCCGCGCTCCAGCGGGAGCGGTCTTCCGGGTGAATCCGGCTGTACCAGCGCATGGGATCGTCCAGCCACTCTTCCTGAGTAAAACCAAACATTTGTTCGATTTGAGGGCTAACATAGGCCTCGCTGGCGCCGCCGTCCAGGAAGACCATGAAGATAACTGCAGGGATTTGTTCGAGAAGCACCCGATACCTCGCTTCGATGCCCGGCAGTTCCGGGTCCTGAGCTGGGTTTGTCCGCAAAGCCGAGGGTGTTCCGTTTGAGCCTCTGTTTCCCGATGGCGCAACACGAACGATGGTGGCGGCAAGCTTGCGAATGATCGCTGCAATTTTGTCGGCGCCTTGGAGTTGACCGCGCGAGCAGGCACTCTGACCGGTCGTTTCGCGGGCGCCGGGATTCTTCGTAACAGCCATCACTTCGTCTCAGGGCAAAGATTCTGCCGGCGCTCCTTGCGTCGGCATGAGGAGCCAAGATTGAGACGGGCCGCAGGCGTCGTGCGACGGAGTCATCGGAGCGGATCCTGCCGCCATTTGTAGGCAGCACCGCCCCTGGGCGACGGGCGGGACAGCCGGACACGCAAAGGATGGGAATGTCTGCATGCGGTCTCCACTTAGCTCCCAGGTAATCCGGCAGTCCCTTTGGGCCCGCTCGGACTCCTTTCAATAAATGGATGCCGCGTTGAGCCGGACGGGCGCCTGAAGACATCAGAGCCTGGCTTGGAGGGCGGGTCGATTATTAATTTTGCAGGCGATTTTGCAGGGATTTCGCAGCCGCGGCTTTCGCGGGCGCGGTTCGCAGTTGGATTTCACGAGGCGAGGCGAACCAGGGACTTAAGAGATTCAAAGAACGGCAAAAGGCGGTGGCGAAATTCGGCGGGAAATCCACCGGGAAAATGGCGCCGAAGATAGGGCGTTCACGGTGTGTTCCGATTCGAGGAGGTTGATTGCCCGCCGGTTAGGGGCGCTTCGCGCAAGGGCCTTGCGTGGGGCCACCAGCGCGGGACGGAACGACAGTACTCCTCATAGTCCAGTCCAAAAGTGCGCCGCAACGCGGGCTCTTCGTACAAGATGACGATGAGGTGCGCCGTGGCAAGGAGAACGAGCGCGTAAACGGCAACTGCGGCGGACCGGTAAAAGAGCCCAATGCCGCCAAGGAACAGCGCCGCGCCAAAATACATGGGATTGCGGACACACCGGTAGGGGCCGCGCACCACCAGGCGGCGCGGCGGGTCGAAAGGCGCGGGAGTGCCTTTGCCGATCCATATAAAAGCGCAGACACACCATAAGGCGATGGCGGCGCCCCCGGTGGCTACGAGCAGTCCCGCGCTTTCCAGCCAACCCATGGAAGCGGGCCGGTGAATGCCCGTCCAGGACAAGAGCCGCCCGGGCAAATAGATGAATAAAAAGCCGATGAAGAGGGAAGCGTAGACGAGGGCGCGGAAGATTACGGACTTATTCGCCTCTTTGGCCGGCGAAGAGCTCCTTAAGGGATTCATGGAGGCAAGGTTACACCTGGCGGACCGTGGACGCCATCGGTGGCGCGGCGAAAGGAGCACGCCGGACGCGGCGCGAATGATCGTTTGCGCGAATGACATAAAGCGATTTTCTTAGGGTATTTTGCTTGACAGGCGGAGCTGGCGCGATTAGAGTTTCCGCCTGGGAAGGGGATCGGGTGGAAGCGGCAGCTTACGCTGCGCACCGTGCCGATTACCTGGCGGGGGAAGTATGAGCACTCTTGTATGGCGCACAGTGGCGGTGGGACTGGCGTTTGCCGCCGCGTCCCTGGCGGCGCAGAAAGGCGCGAAACCGGACTACTTGAACCCCAATTTGCAGCCCGGGCAGCGCGCGGCCGACCTTGTTCACCGCATGACGCTCGAGGAAAAAGCCAGCCAACTTGTGAACCAGGCGCGCGCGATTCCCCGGCTGGGCGTGCCCGCTTATGACTGGTGGAGCGAGGCGCTGCACGGGGTGGCCGTGGATGGCGCGACGGAGTTTCCCGAGCCCATCGGGCTGGGCGCCACCTTCGATCCGGAGGCCATCCACACGATGGCCACCGACATCGGCATCGAGGCTCGCGTGGTTCATGTGCAGGCGGTGCGCAATCATACCAATCCGTTTCACCATGGGCTCGATTTCTGGGCTCCGAACGTCAACATCTTCCGCGATCCGCGATGGGGCCGCGGCCAGGAAACTTATGGCGAAGACCCGTTCCTGACCGGGCGCATGGCGGTGGCTTTTGTCACCGGGATGCAGGGCGACGACCCACGCTACTACCGCACCATCGCCACGCCCAAGCACTACGCTGTGCACTCCGGGCCGGAGTCTACGCGGCACATGGCCGACGTGACCCTGAGCAAGCACGACGAGATGGACACCTATCTGCCCGCGTTTCGCGCCGGCATCGTGGAAGGCAAGGCCGACTCGATCATGTGCGCCTATAACAGCATTAACGGCCAGCCCGCCTGCGCCAACCAGTTTTTGCTCGACGATATGCTGCGCGGGATGTGGAACTTCCAGGGTTACGTGGTCTCCGACTGTGGCGCGGTGCGCAACATCTTCGACGGCCATCACTACCAGCCCACGCAGGCGCAAGCGTCTGCCATCAGCCTGCAGCGCGGCATGGACAACGAGTGCATCGACTTCGACAAGATTGTGACCGGCGATTCCGATTACAAGCCGTATCTGGACGCGGTGCAGGAAGGTTATCTGAAAGAGAGCGACATCGATCGCGCCCTCGTTCGGCTGTTTACGGCGCGCATGAAGCTGGGCATGTTCGATCCGCCGTCGATGGTTCCCTACGCCAAGATTCCCGAGAGCGAGTTGAACAGCCCGGCGCATCGCGCGCTCGCCCGGCAGCTCGCCAACGAGTCGATGACCCTGCTCAAAAACGATGGCGTGCTGCCGCTCAAGACATCGGGCGTGAAAATCGCCGTCGTGGGCCCACTCGCGGAACAGACCGAAGTTCTCCTGGGCAACTACAACGGCATTCCCACGCACACGGTGTCGATTCTCGAGGGGCTGCGCACGGAGTTTGCCGGAGACGCGATTCAATACATCCCGGGAACGGATTTTCTCATTCATGGGGTCACGCCGGATCCGCGGCCCAACGGTTGGACGCAGGAGGATTTGACGCCCGATCCCGCGGCGCTGGAGGCGGCGAAAAATGCCGATGTGGTGATTGCCGTTGTCGGTCTCACCAGCCATCTTGAAGGCGAAGAGATGAAAGTGGATGAGCCGGGCTTCAAGGGCGGCGACCGGACCAGCCTGGATATGCCGGCGCCGGAGGAAGCGCTGCTTGAATCGGTGGCCTCAGCCGGTAAGCCGCTGGTGGTGGTGCTCACCAACGGTAGCGCCCTGGCGGTCAACTGGGCCAACGAACACGCCAACGCGATTCTCGACGCCTGGTATCCCGGCGAAGAAGGCGGAACAGCGGTGGCTCAAACGCTTTCCGGTCGCAACAATCCCGCCGGCCGCCTGCCGGTCACTTTCTACAAAAGCGTGGATCAGTTGCCGCCCTTCGAGGATTACGCAATGAAGGGCCGCACTTATCGCTACTTCGACGGCCAGCCCCTCTATCCCTTCGGGTTTGGGCTCAGCTATACGACGTTCTCGTACAGCAAGCTCACCGTTCCCGACGGGGTGCAAGCGGGCAGTCCGGCGGTGGTGGAAGCGACGGTGACCAACACCGGCCATCGCGCCGGCGACGAAGTGGCGCAACTCTACTTAAGCTTTCCCAACGTACCCGGTGCGCCGCGGCGCGCCTTGCGGGCTTTCCGGCGCGTGCATCTGGCGCCTGGAGCCTCGGAGCGGGTGCGCTTCGAGCTCGATCCGCGCGCCATGAGCATGGTGACCGAAGCCGGCGAGCCGATTGTAGCGCCGGGGGAGTACACCGTTTCATTCGGCGGCGGCCAGCCGGATACCAGTGCGCCGGTGGTGACCGGGCAATTTACGGTCAACGGCGCGTTCACACTGCCGGAATAGCGCGGTTAACACCCGACTCTGCACAACCTGTGCGGCCACCCGTCGCGCCGTCCTTCGCGTAACCTCCGGACAACCGGCCACACGACCACCACTCCTCAAAGAGCGCGTCGCCTTCGCTTCTCGACGCAATTCGCGGATTCGTCCACACTCGCCAACTTTCCCGTAGCCATCGGCGCAAAAAGCCCCGAAGGGGCGATGGTGAATAGCCCAGGACAACCCCGAAAGGCGCGAGCCGAGGGGGCAGTCCTGGGAAAGCCATCCACAAAAAGAAAAAACGAAGCTCGCGACCCGCAGGGTCGCGAGAGCCGCGCGGTTCGGTTCTGCAGGGACGGGACCTATCTCTGGAACAAGCCCTTTGCTCCGGGGGAGAATTGCGCCGTTGCCACTCGGAAGCCTGACGCGCACCTGCCGCCCCGTTCTTCGCGTACCCTCCGGACCGCCCACCGCACGACCACCACTCCTCAAAGAGCGCATTGCCCTCGCTTCTCGACGCAATTCGCGGATTCGCCCAAACTCGCCGACTTTTGAGGATTAATTCGGTTCCACAAGTCCGCGATGACGACTCGAACGAAGCCGCTGGCGCGGCGGACACTGCCTTGGCGTGCGGCTATGAGCAGCGGTGGCTGCGATAGGTTGATTCACAAGGAAGGAGATCCTTGTGACCAACTTACGCAGGCGGATGCTGGAAGAGCTCCAGCGGCGCAACTATTCACCGGCCACGATCCGTGGCTATTTACTTGCCGTTGAGCAGTTTGC